>CAKZUV010000375.1 GCA_937921555.1 uncultured Saprospiraceae bacterium | reverse complement strand
GCCATCAAGACGCCCACCGGAGCCAGCGACGGACTAAACGCCGAAGCCACTACCGGAGCCGAAGCCGCGCCACCCACATTCGCCTGACTACCAACCGCTACAAAGAAAAACGGCGCCCGGATAATCTTGGCTGTTACGAGCAGAATGATGATATGCACCAGCATCCAGATGATTCCGACGGCAAATAATCCCAGGTTGTCGAGGACCTCTCCCAGATTCATTTTCATTCCAATGGTAACGACCAAAATGTAAATAAAAATAGATCCCCAGGTGGACGCACCAACCCCCTCCAGTCGCCGGGCTTTTGTAAAAGACAGGACCAATCCCACGGTGGTAGAAATTACAATCAACCAGAAAAAATGTGACATCAAAGAATTCAGCCGGTAGCTGCTCAAGGTCGCTTTTAATGCATCTGACATGGAACCCGTAATCGAATCGGCGCCCCAGTGTGCCAGCGCGACACCACCAAAAGCTACTGCCATCAAAACCATCAGCGTAGTCGTGGTCGGTATTTGCTGAATACTCGCCCGGTACGTTGCGACGGATTCTTTCAGTCTTTCAATGGCCGAACTATCTGCTTTTAACCAACGGTCCATCCGGTCCGAAATATTGGCACCGTAGAGCAGAAATCCCATCCAGATATTGGCCACCACGACATCTACAATAATCATCGTCGGAAAAATAGGTGCGTCGTCTACCTCGTAAATAATTGCCATCGCATTCTGATTGGCGCCCCCGCCGATCCAGCTTCCGGCGACGGTAGAAAGTCCCCGCCAAACCTGATCCGGTTCCGCCGGAATGATACCACCGGCAAAATTTAAAACAATAAATAAAGCCAAAGGCCCGCCAATAACAATTCCTACGGTGGCTGCCAAAAACATGATCAGCGCTTTCGGACCCAAATCTTTTAACCCTTTAAAGTCTATTCCCAGACATAGCAAAACCAGTGATGCCGGAAGCAAAAACCGAGAAGCGACAAAGTATAATTGTGAATGATGCCTAAAACCATCCGTTGCTTTTTTTAGGTTTTGGTCTTTAAAATATTGCTCTAGTTCTGAATAGGACATACTCAAGTCCGGAACAGCATGACCATTTTCTTGGAGAAAGTCGATCAAGTCATAATCGTACCAATGTGCGGCAATCAATCCTAAAGGCCAGTGCAGCAGAGCCGGAATAAAATAGCAAAGCAGCAGGGCTGGAACATAGGTGTAAAACTTTTTCCAGCCGGGCTGATCCAGATGTGAAGTGTAAAATATCCCGGCCAGTACGGTTAGTAATAATCCGAGGACAACGGCATCATTGGTAAAAAAAGGTTCCATAGGTTTAATTTAGCGGTTAGGTGCTCAATTTGTGATTCGCTAAATTATGGTATTTTTATCCTAAAAATTAATTTTTTACGATAACTTTTTATTGTCAGACGTTCTCTGTTACGATCGAAAACGTGGTCACAGAGCAGTTAAATGGCCAACCAGCACGTACCAGCTAACTGGCTTTTAAAAAACAAAACAATGAACGACCAACACCAAACTTTTATGCGAGCTGCGATTGAACTCGCCCAACAAGGAATGAATAATAACGAAGGTGGACCATTTGGTGCCGTCATTGTCAGGGATGGAAAAATTATTGGTCGTGGTAACAATCAGGTTACTTCTTCTAATGATCCAACGGCACACGCCGAAGTCGTAGCAATCCGGGATGCTTGTAAAAATATTGGCGCCTATCAGCTGGACGGATGTATCATCTATACTTCCTGCGAACCATGTCCGATGTGTCTGGGAGCGATTTACTGGGCCCGGCCGGATAAGATTTTTTATGCCTGCTCGCGTCAGGATGCGGCGGATATTAATTTTGATGATGCGTTTATTTATGATGAAATACCATTGCCAATTCACGAACGTAAAATCTCCATGGAGCAAGTTTTACAGTCGGAAGGTCAGCAGGTTTTTAAAAATTGGGCGGATAAAGGAGATAAAGCACTTTATTAAAAAATGATTGGTTAAGGAATGGACAGTTTCTAAATGCATGAAAAAATATACCTTCTTTTTACTTTTGATTTTTGGAACTGGTTGTCTTGATTATGCGGATAATACCGAAGAAATTTTTCAACAAATCCGGCAATTAAACCAGCGGATGGAATCGCTTTACGAAGAAGGCAACCCCGGTAAACTAGCCGAATTCTACACCGAAAAAGCCATCGTCTTTGGACCGAGTGACCAACTCAGCGGCAAATCTGCTATCAAAAAATATTGGGAACGGATTGACAGCCCGGTTGGCCTTTCTTTAGAAATACTGGATCTAAATATAGAACTCGACAGCCTCGATTTTATTCAAAAAAATATAAAAGTTAAAGAAGAAATTCCCCCGGCATTCATCGATCAGATCAATACAGCAACCGACCATGTCTTTCAACTCACCAAAAAAACATTATCCTACGAACGGGAAGACGTTACCTTCTTTCACAGCGAAGCTATTTCTCTAATCAACTGGGAAAAACAACCCGAAGGCCCATACCGAATCAAAGCAGTCTGGCTGATGCAATAAAATAACTACGGGCCAATAAAATTGATTTGCTGGCCCGTAGTCTCATTGGATGAGATAATTACTATGAAATCTATACGTTAAAGTCTTTGCGATTTTTGTCTCGGCTGCACCCCGAAACCTGCACATCAAAAAAAATGCACATCAAATTATCATAAAGTAAATCCCGCAAAAAATCAGTTCGTTTGGACGTCCCGTCCAGATACGTTCTCCATTCACCCATCAAAAAATCCACCCATCAAAAAATCCGCACATCCACTAATCCTCCATCAACTCCATCTCAATCTGCCGTTTCGTCATATCCGTATCCAGGATTCTGACCCGAACCTTATCGCCCATTTTGTAGACTTTCTTAGACCGTCGTCCCGTCGCTTTCAGTCGGCTTTCATCAATATCGTACGCATCATTCAGTTTATCAAAACCAATCAATCCTTCCGCTTTGCTGCCTGCCAGTTCGATAAACAAGCCACGGTCAATCATTCCACTGATATGACCATCCATCTCTTCGCCAATATGTTTACTGATAAATTCTACCTGTTTGTATTTGATAGATTCCCGTTCAGCGGTCATGGCTTTTCGTTCCTGCGCCGAGATATGTTTACAGCGCGCTTCCAGATCTTCCTTGTTTTCACGATGTGTTTTATCTCCCAGGTTTTTGTGCAAAAGCCGGTGTGCCAGCACATCCGCGTACCGTCGAATCGGAGAAGTAAAGTGAGAATAATTTTCAAAACCTAAACCATAGTGACCAATATTTTCGGTCGTATAAATGGCCTTTGCCATTGTACGGATCGCGATGGGTTCGAGTAGCCGCAATCCTTCGTTTTCACGTGCTGCCTTCGCCAGTCCGTTAAAAGAATCCGCAATCTGCCGGGGCGTATCGAGGGTCATTTTAAAACCCAGTTCTGCGGCAAATTTTCCAAAATCTGCGACCCGGTCCGGGTCCGGTAAATCGTGTACCCGGTAAACGTAAGGAATCTCAACACCCTTTGATTTTTTCACCATATAAGTCGCAACTTCGCGGTTGGCCAGCAACATAAAATCTTCGATCAGTAAGTGTGCATCCTTCCGTTCTTTTACGTACGCTTCGATCGGAACCCCATCTTCGTCCAGGCGGAATTTTACCTCCTCTCCTTCAAAAGCAATGGCTCCGTTTTTAAATTTTTTCTTACGTAATTTTTTGGCAATCGTATTAAGTAATAACAATTCACCGTGTAATTCTCCTTCCCCTGCTTCCAGAATTTCCTGCGCTTCTTCGTACGCAAACCGACGGTCGGAATGAATCAATGTCTTTCCAAACCAGCGACTGGTTACTTTGTAGGATTCGTTAAAAGTAAAAACGGCAGAGAACGTACATTTATCCTCGTTGGGTCTCAGTGAACACAATTCATTAGATAATCTTTCCGGTAACATCGGACAAACCCGATCCACCAGATAAACGGAGGTAGAACGCTTGAGAGCTTCTTTGTCCAGCGCGGTATTCGGACGAACGTAGTGCGTGACATCTGCAATGTGTACGCCGATCTCAATCTCTCCGTTTTCCAGTTTTTGTACCGATAAGGCATCATCAAAATCCTTTGCCGTATCTGGATCAATTGTGAAGGTTGTAATATTCCGCATATCCCGGCGCCGGGCAATTTCTGCCTCGTCCAGATCGTCATTCAGTTTTTCTGACTCTGCAATTACTTCTTCCGGAAAATCAATGTTGAAACCATTGTTGATCAGGATGGCGTTCATCTCAATATTGTTGCTGCCCGCCGCCCCGAGAACCGTCGTGACGCGACCAAACATATTTTTGACGGTACGAGTAGGCCACTTGGTAATTTTTACTACTGCCTTTTCTCCATCCTCTGCTTCGAGCAAATTGTCCAGTTCGATAAATACCTCAAATTCACGTCCTCCGGCTTCTACCAGCGCGATGGCATATTTTGCTCCGATGGAGATGGTGCCGATAAAGAATTCTGAAGCCCGTTCCAGGACTTTAGTGACTTTCCCTTCTGGTTTTCTACGGCCACGAGCGGTGCTGACGGCGATGGTTACTTTGTCTCCGTTCATCGCACCCATGAGATGCTTTGCAGGAACGTACACATCATTTTCCAGGCCATCTACGATAATGTATCCGGCTCCGCTGCGGGTAATGTCTACGATACCCTGATGTTCTTTGGTAACGACCGGACCAGACGCGACGTTGCGATCCAGCCGGTATAGTTTATCTCCGAAAGAAAATAGTTTACCTTCTTCGGTCAGACCTTCCAGTGCGTGTTGTACGGCATCGGGAGAATTAGTTATTTTTAATTTTCGAATAATTTGTTTTGCGTTCAGCTTTTTGCGGGCGTTACGCTTGAGTAGTTTAAAAACTTCGTTTTTCAGGTCGCGGGCGCTTAATTTGCGGCCCGTTTTTTTTGATTTTTTTTTGTTTTGCATAATTTTTTTATAAAATGGTAGGAGCGCGTAATTTTGGCTCCTTTTAAAAAGCTTGTGCCGAAGGCACTGGATTGAGAGATGAAATATAAGTTATTCTGAAATAATTTCCCCGTTTGGTAAAATTTCCAGGGAGAAAGATTTGCTAGAACTAGCATCAAATTGATTGGTATGCGCATCGGCTTGTCCCGCTGCGATGTATATAATCAGTTCCTCGTCAATCGTGGCCACTGATGTTAATAACGCATTTTCGATCACTTTAGTTCCGGCGATGGTGCTGCGATCTATTTCAATTCCCTTACGGTTGAAAGTCAGCATCACATACTGATAATCCAGCAGCGCCCCCACCCAGTAGACAATGGCCACAAATTCTTCTGATTTTTTTAAACTAAAACAAGGAATAAATTCGGTAAATTCGTCCGGAGCTGGTTCGCCTTCGCGTAAAATATACTGATCAATCATCAGCGGGGGCAGGGGATCATTGATTCTGCTAAACTCCAGATGAGTATCTTCTCCGATGGTCACCGGTAATTCAACGGCTGGAAATTTTTTTAGAAATTCGCCAAACTGGACTTTGTTATTTTTACTCATATCTATTATTTCAGAATAAAATTTAGTATTCTGCAAAGATAATCTAAAAGTTGTGTCTCATGAGAAAAAAACAAAACCATAAATGAAAAAGAAAGGGCAAAAACAACATTATGTTCCAGAAGTTTATCTAAAAAGTTTTTCATTTGATGAAGTTGGAAACCTTTATTGCCTTAGAATAAAGCCATATTTCGATAAGCTAAAAATTAAAATTCGTAATAAATCTTCAGTTTGCTACAATCCAAATAATTATAAATTTAATGAGACTGAGGGCAGAGAAGAAAAAATAAAAGCAGACTCCAATTACATCGAAAATAACTTGTTTAAATATGAAAACGAATTCATTAATTCAATTTCAGAAAAGATAAATAGTAAGAAGAATATTACTCTAACAGAAGCTGAAAACTTAATTAGAGTTTTACTTAGCATAAAAAACAGGAACCTATATTTTAAGAAACTATTCCAAGGTTCAAAACTAATGGAAATCCAATTTGAGAAGGAAATACAAAAAATTAGAAATTTTACAATCAAATATAAAGTCGAAAACCCTAAAAAATATGAGGCATTCATTTCTCTCATAGAAAACAAATTAAGAAAACAAATTGAAGATGAATCAGAGACCTCAGATTTATTTAATGACCAAATAGTAAGAGTTGAAGAACGAAAAGACAAAAATCAAGAATGGCTAATTAAGGAAATGTGTAAATCCAAGTTTTTAGTATTTTGCACAGATGAATCAAATCCCTTTCTAACATCTGATAATCCAGGTTTTACTGTACACGAAGGGGATGCAGTTGGGAATCTATTTTTAGGTTCAGCAAAAGCTTTTGCATTCCCAATTTCAAAAACGAGATTATTTGTAATTATGCCAGATGATAGAGACGGTAATGAATTGATAACCAAAAGAATAAAGTATATTGAAACACCTGAGGACTTTTTAAAATTGAGCAATAAAGCTACAATCATTAATTCTGAGGAAAGGATATTTTCAAATTCAAAAGATTTATTAGAAGAGCTAATGGGAAAATTTGACTTTGAAAAAATGGAATATAAAAAGAACACGAGACACAACACTAATGGCAGTATGGGCTATTAGCCCATACTGCGTTTAGCGGAGACCGGTTAGAGCACTTGTCCAAATTTTCATGATTGTAGCCAATTAATGGGAGTTTAGACAAACTTTTACCCTTTGAAGGTTTAGCAGTTTGAGTGATAATAAAATTTTTTGCCTGAACATTACTTAGATTGATTCTAAATAGGATGTAAGGAAGCCCATTCTCCAAACATAATTGGGTATATTCGTTATATTCAATAGCTTTGCAAAACACTGAAAATTATTTATTCAGGCTATCTTTTTTAAACAAAACGCACTATAATATGAGTTGGATTACAAACTTTCTGACTTCTTCCATTGGTCGAAAACTTATCATGAGTCTGACTGGACTCTTTTTGATTCAATTTTTACTGGTCCACCTGATTGGAAATCTTCAACTGCTATATCATGATCAGGGAGAAAAATTCAATCTATATGCTGATTTTATGACCTCCAATCCGGTCATTAAAACGGTTTCCATCCTCTTGTACACGGGAATATTATTGCACGCGATTCAAGGTTTGCTGATTTGGAGACAAAATGTGAAATCCAGAAAAGTCCGCTACGCAGTGAGCAAAAATCCCAACGTCGGCTTCGCCGCTAAAAATATGGGATGGCTGGGAACCATCATTCTGGTATTTTTGATTCTGCACCTTTGGCAGTTTTGGTTTAAAATGAAATTTGGAACGGTCGCTCCCGTGGCGTACGACGGAGTAGAAGTAAAAAATCTTTACTTTCTCGTGGCAGAAGTTTTTAAACAACCCATATACGTTTTTGCTTATGTTATTGGAATGATTGTGATTGCATTTCACCTATTACATGGTTTTGAAAGCTCATTTCAGACGTTGGGTTTGAACCATAAAAAATATACACCGTTAATTAAGGGACTTGGAGTAGTTTATTCTATTTTGGTACCACTGGGATTCGCCATTATTCCAATATATTTCTACTTTTTTAAATAAGCTCTAAATAGAAATTTTTAAAAATTAAAATATCCTGAATTATGCCACTAAAAGCAAATTCTCCGGAAGGAGCCCTCGACAATAAATGGACTAAATACCGTTCTACCATGAACCTGGTGGCTCCTAACAATAAACGACGTATTGATATTATCGTAGTTGGTACCGGACTCGCCGGAGCTGCCGCCGCCGCTACCCTTGGAGAACTGGGATACAAAGTAAAAGCATTTACATTCCACGATAGCCCCCGGAGAGCACACAGTATTGCAGCTCAGGGTGGAATCAACGCGGCCAAAAATTATCAAAATGATGGAGACAGTGTTTTCCGTCTTTTCTATGATACCATCAAAGGAGGTGATTACCGCTCCCGCGAATCCAACGTTCACCGTCTGGCCGAAGTAAGCCGGAATATCATCGACCAGTGTGTTGCGCAGGGTGTACCGTTTGCCCGGGAATATGGTGGTTTGTTAGCCAACCGTTCTTTTGGTGGGGTGCAGGTATCCCGTACTTTTTATGCCAAAGGACAAACTGGTCAGCAACTATTACTCGGTGCTTATCAGGCACTATCCCGTCAGATTTCTCTGGGAAATGTGGAAATGTACAACCGGCACGAAATGCTGGATGTGGTAATCGAAGATGGTAAAGCCCGTGGAATTATCGCACGTAACCTGTTGACCGGAAAGCTTGAGCGTTTTGGTGCTCACTGCGTCGTACTCGGAACAGGTGGCTACGGAAACGTATTCTATCTTTCTACCAACGCTATGGGATCGAATGTGTCCGCATCGTGGCGTGCAACCAAACGGGGTGCCTTGATGGCCAATCCCTGTTATACACAAATACACCCTACTTGTATTCCGGTTTCCGGAGAATATCAATCCAAGCTAACGCTTATGTCGGAGTCGCTCCGTAATGATGGCCGGGTTTGGGTGCCTGCGCACAAAGAAGATGTGATGGCAATCAGAGAAAAGCGGATGTCTGCCAAAGATATTCCCGAAGATCGCAGAGATTATTATCTGGAAAGAAGATACCCGGCTTTTGGTAATCTGGTGCCGAGAGATGTAGCTTCACGGGCCGCAAAAGTGGCTTGTGACGAAGGATTCGGGGTTAATAAAACAGGACTGGCGGTCTTTCTGGATTTCGCTTCGGCTATTCAGCGTTACGGAAAAACGGAAGCACATTCTAATGGACTTCACAACCCTGATCCAAAGAAGATTGAGGAACTGGGCAAGAAAGTGATCGAAGCTAAATACGGTAATCTCTTTGAAATGTACGAAAAGATCACCGGAGAAAATCCTTATGAAGTTCCCATGAAAATTTTCCCCGCAGTACACTACACAATGGGTGGCTTATGGGTAGATTATAATCTGGAAACCAATATTCCGGGGCTGTTTGCACTCGGTGAGTGTAACTTCTCTGATCACGGTGCCAACCGGCTCGGTGCTTCGGCGTTGATGCAGGGACTGGCAGACGGATACTTTGTAATTCCTTACACAATCGGACAATTTTTATCTAAAGAAATCCGAACGCCAAAGATTGATAACAACTCTCCTGCTTTTATGGAAGCAGAGAAGGATGTGGAGGGCCGTTTACAAAAATTGCTGAGCATCAATGGTTCTCAGTCAGTGGAAAGTTTCCACCGTCGATTAGGATTGATTATGTGGGAATATTGTGGAATGTCGCGTAACGCCGAAGGATTGCAGAAGGGCCGTAAATTAATTCAGGAACTCCAGAAAGAATTTTGGAGTGATGTTTTTGTCCCCGGTAATCAGGATGAGTTCAATCCTGAACTTGAAAAAGCAACTCGTGTAGCGGACTTCCTGGAATTGGGAGAGCTGATGATGGTTGATGCCCTGGATCGAAACGAGTCTTGTGGTGGTCACTTCAGAGAAGAATACCAATCCGAAGAGGGAGAGGCATTGCGTCGTGACGACGAGTATGCTTACGTAGCAGCCTGGGAATGGGTAGACGGTGGCGATCCGGTTCTACACCGCGAGGACCTGGAATTTGAAAACGTAGAATTGAAAACTAGATCTTATAAATAGCTTGTTAGCTAGTTTGCCAGTTAGCTGGTTGGCCCTCTTTCGATACGTAGTTTTTACGTTTGCATTGATAAAAAAGAGCAGCCAACAGTTAATAGCCAACAGTTAATAGCCTTAAAAAAATAATATGAAACTGACGCTCAAAATTTGGAAACAAGCTAATAATAAAACGGCTGGAAAATTCGAAACGTACAGTGTGGAAGCGGACGAGCATATGTCTTTTCTGGAGATGCTGGACGTATTAAACCAGTCATTGCTGGAGCAAAAGAAAGAGCCCGTTGTATTCGAACACGACTGCCGGGAAGGAATTTGTGGTTCCTGTAGTATGGTGATTAATGGACAGCCACACGGACCACAAAAAGGAACCACTGCCTGTCAGTTGCACATGCGCTCCTTCAAAGACGGTCAGACGATCACCATCGAGCCGTGGCGTGC
The DNA here is from genome assembly GCA_937921555.1 of uncultured Saprospiraceae bacterium. Taxonomy (GTDB): domain Bacteria; phylum Bacteroidota; class Bacteroidia; order Chitinophagales; family Saprospiraceae; genus JALZUU01. The sequence continues at coordinate 4,417 of CAKZUV010000375.1, read as the reverse complement.
GAAAGCATTTCCAATTATCAGAGATCTGGTAGTTGACCGGTCTGCATTTGACCGTATCATCCAGGCGGGCGGTTACATTTCTGTAAACACCGGACAAGCACAGGATGGAAATGCTATTCCAATCGAAAAAGGACTGGCTTCCGAAGCAATGGATGCGGCTACCTGTATTGGCTGTGGTGCCTGTGTGGCAGCTTGCCCCAACGCATCGGCCATGTTGTTTACTTCCGCTAAAGTTTCTCACCTGGGATTATTACCACAAGGGGAAGTGGAACATAGCAAGCGGGTGCAATCTATGGTTACTCAAATGGATACGGAAGGTTTCGGTAACTGTTCTAACGTAGGAGTTTGTGAGGCAGAATGTCCAAAAGGAATTTCCCTCGAAAATATCGCGAGAATGAACAGACAATATATTGGATCGGTCTTCGGATCGCAGACAAAAGTAGAAAAGGCGTAAAGTTCTATTGATTAGAATATAAAATAAAGACTCCCATTGGTTGCGAACTGATGGGAGTTTTTTGTGTTCACTCAGACTTCTTCAATCACCATCGTCCCCGACCATTCGTCGTGGAGACTTTGTGATTTTAATAGTAAAATAATTCCTTCCAATGGGATAAAGCGCAGCGTAGATCGTATCAGTATCTGCCTTAAATCAGGAGGTTGTCCGGCCGGAGTCACTACGATGGTTCGGGTCATGTATTTACCAAATGTTTTCCCAGCCAGATAATATTCACACACCACGTAATAAACATACATCGCAAAAAATCCGAGTATCTGAAAAGCCATCGGATACGCTTTTTGGTTGCGAATAAAATTCTCTTTAACAGACGTCTCCGTCACGAAAGCGATTAGAAAAATAATAGCAGAAAAGAATATAATAGTCCCGATATAATCCAGGATTATATTGATCAATCGTTTCCAGGCAGAAGCAGGAATCAACCTTTTTGGTCGTGGAGAGATTAAATGACCATCCAGTATTTGCGAAGTAATCACGGTCATAATCACAGTAGTTTATCTATCTGTGATCATCCAATAATTATACCACCACAAAAAAACAAATGCCATAGGCACGACAATCGGTAACACCACCACAACAACAAGTGCCATAGGCACGACATATCGGTCGCACCGTTGTTTTATCCAGCAAAAAGCAGAGAATCAGTTTAAATCAAGAATAAAACAAAATCAATCCCCAAAATTCCGGATTTTTTCAATCAACGAAGAAGTAGAATGCCCCGCAACAAAAGCCAGGCTGCTTACCGTACCACCATCTCCGAGAACAATCTCAGATCCGACGATTTGGTGAGGTTGCCAGTCACCACCTTTTACCAGTACATCCGGGCGAATAAGATCAATTAATTTGAGCGGCGTATCTTCCGGGAACAGGACGACCGCGTCAACGCAAGCCAGTGAAGCCAGTAAAAAACTGCGATTGGTTTCATCCTTGATCGGACGTTGATCCCCTTTCAGTCTTCTAACCGATTCGTCGCTGTTGAGTCCGACGATCAGGCGATCACCCAGCGCCGCAGCTTCGGCCAGGTAATGCAGGTGTCCATAATGAATCAGATCAAAACAACCATTGGTGAAAACAATTTTTTTTCCCGCCGTCTTCCAGTTGTTAACGGTTGCGGCAATTGTTTTGAAAGTCTGTTGTTTGGAAAGAATATCAGTCAGCATAACTACAGGATTTTCGCCTCTTCCGGCAACGGTTCCGGCTGATAGTTTTTATTCATTGCCGGTAATGCCAGCAGTGCGATCAATCCGATCACCACGTTGATACCCAGCTGTACGGAAAAGAAAAGAATATTAGCAAAAGAAAACCCATCCGCTTCGCTGACACCGTATAAGGCCATTAGATTAATAATGAAAAGATGGTAAGTGCCCATTCCTCCGGGGGAGGGGACTGCGATGGCCAGCGCGCCTACGACAAAAGCCATGAGTGCTACTTTGGGTGCCAAATCTGCCGTCGGTCCAAAAGCAAAAAAGCAGAAATAAGTCATCAGAAAATACATAAACCAGATGTTGATACTATGCAGCCAGAATCCAATCGGATTGTCCAGTTTTCTGACGGAGAGCATCCCTTCTCCAAATCCTTTGACTACATTAAAAACCTTTTTGAACAGTTTGCTGGCCATAATTTTTTGTCTGAAAATCCAGCCTGCGAGTAGTAGCAGCACACCTCCTGTTGCACCGAAGATCAGCAAGTTGTTCCCGCCATCTTTTCCTTCCTGCCATTTCTGTAGATAAGTAATAATGGTATCAAATTCAATCAGGAGACAAAGACCGATACATAGTAATAGAAATAGAACATCCATCAGGCGTTCCACGATGACGGTGCCAATCACCCGTTCTACCGGAACAGCCTCGTACTTCGAAACGGCAACGGAACGCATCACTTCACCCAGACGGGGGAGACCAAGGTTACCGAAATAACCCAACATGACGGCCGCAAAGACATTGACAAAACGGGCATCTCTGCCCAGTGGTTTAATCAGCATTTTCCAGCGCAGAGAACGGCTGACATTACTAATCATATAACATAAATATACTACGGCAATCCAGCCGTAATTAGCAGATCTGAAATCATCAATAATTTTTTGGATCAAGCTACAATCGCTAAGGGGAGTACCTCTAAGTGCACACTCTTCGAGGTAAGCCGTCTGTTGTTTCTGAAAAACAAAATACAGAATGGCCAGTCCAAACCCCAAAAAAAGTAAAAACTTAAGAAAATTGGTCAGTGAATTTTTCAAATGCGTTTTTTCCGCAAAGATAGTTCAATTTTATCCAATTAAATGATTATTAGCATCGGGCATGATGCTGATAGGCTTGAAATTTTTGGATTCTTCGATATCCATCATTACGTAAGAAATAATAATAACAATATCTCCTACCGCTACCCGGCGGGCCGCAGCACCGTTGAGACAGATGACCCCCGAACCCCGTTCGCCGGTGATGATATAGGTCTCTATACGTTCGCCGTTGTTATTATTAACAATCTGAACCTTCTCACCGTCCTGCATATTCGCAGCGTCCATGAGATCTTCGTCGATAGTAATACTGCCAATATAGTTGAGATTGGCTTCGGTCACCGTAGCACGGTGTATTTTGGATTTAAATCTGGTTATCATCATAATGTGTCAAAAATACGGCTTTATCACAAAGGAATAAACCCCATGGAGAAATTATTAATGTATACTTTTTTTTCACAGGAATGGCGACTGAATAAATTGAGCAAATTTGCAAAATATTTTATCATCAACACTCTAGAGTCAAAATTATGCCAGAATGGCATTTTTCTCTTCTTTAAGAATCATATTGTCAATGAGTCTTATTTCTCCTGCCCAGGCTGCGGTGAGTGCAACAATAAAGTCAGCGTCCGAAAAATCCTTAACAGGCTGTAAGGTTATCCCATCCACAATTTCGAAATATTCTGGCTTGAATCCGGCTTCTGTTAGGGTTTTCATTGCCATGGTGGACATACTTTCTGGTGTCCTGTTATGGATATTTGACTTAACCTTGGACAGAATCTGACTAAGTAAAACTGCTTTTTCGCGATAAAAAGGCGTCAGCCGGCGATTTCTGGAACTCATGGCCAGACCATCTTTTTCACGAATAATCGGGCAAACCACCAACTCAGTTTTATGATTCAGTTGTTTCAGCATAGATCGCACGATGGTCAGTTGCTGAAAATCCTTCTGTCCCATAAACAGCCGATCAGGTTTGACGATATCCAGCAAACGGTGAACTACCTGCGCCATCCCGTCAAAGTGTCCGGGACGAAATGCACCTTCCAGTACATTTGCCAATGCTCCGAATTCCAGATCAAGCGATGTATTCAGCCCCGGCGGATAAATCTCGTCAATCGAAGGAATGAACAAAACCGTAGTCTGGACGGATGAAAGCAGCTCAATATCGGCACCCAGCGTACGGGGATATTTTTCCAGGTCTTTTTTATCATTAAACTGGGTAGGATTGACAAAAATACTAACCACGGTACAGTCTGTTTCGGCGTTAGCACGGTTGACCAGGGAAAGATGCCCGTTGTGTAGTGCACCCATAGTTGGTACAAATCCAATTGTCTTTTTCTCCTTTGAAACTTTTTGGAGATATCGTTGCAGATCAGCTACTTTTTTAAATAAAAACATATAGTACCGTAATATTTTATCAGAAAAATAAGAATATGTTGAAAATAGTTTTTGGAGCGCAAATATAAGCTGCTTTAAATAAGAATTTGCGTAAAACAAACAACTTCATTGAGACGTTGCTTAATATATTAGGTTACATTTTGCAAAGGATATGCGGACAGTAATTCGCATATTTTTCGTAAATTTGCAAACCAGTTCATTGAATCGGACTAAATTAAGTATTACCCAATCTGAATTTTACCAAAGCTTTTAGGACATTAATTAATCAGATCAGC
>CAKZUV010000374.1 GCA_937921555.1 uncultured Saprospiraceae bacterium | reverse complement strand
ATAACGGAGCAAATGCCGATATTTGTTTCGAGAATTCTGATGGAAGAGTAAACATAAATTTGAGTTTTAGTCTATTCAAATTTACTCAGACATTTGGAATTCTCTTATTTTTTCCAACTTTAGCAAAATGCTAAAGTCCAGCTAAGTTCTAACGTTTTAAAACCCGTTAAGAAGTTTTAAGTGTTTTTTAATAGTATATTCTAATCCTGCTAATACCTGTGGAGAATTTTTAGAAAAAGTAGCAATCCGCTGTCCTTTTTCGTCTAGTACTACGTGTGATGGAAATTTAGAAATATTTAAATCAGAAATGATCTCCGAACCGTTGGCTATCACCTGATATTTAAATCCTGCTGCCTGGGCCGCTGCCATTGCGGTAGCACTGTCATCGGTAGAGATACTGATAAAAACCACGTCCGGTCCCTGATATTTGTCTACCAGATTATTTAAAGTTGGCATAATTTCCATAGAACCCGGATCATCACTTCTCCAGAAATTAAGCACCACTGTTTTTCCCATGAAGTCGGCAATGTTAAAATTAGCTGCTTCTATCATCTGCGTACTGCTAGTCGTAGAAGTATTGTCAATAGTTGTAGTTGTATTCGGAATAGTCACTTCGGTATCGGGTGAAACTATTTTCATTTCTGTTGCTTCCATTTCTACCATTTCCGTTTTTACCTCTTCCGTTGTCATAGCGGTTTCAGGTGCCTCTATTGGGATGTTATCTTCTACTTGCTTAGCTTCCGCTTCGAGTTGACGGAGTCGTGCAGCTTCTTCCCGGATGGCAGCTTCCTGCTTGGTTTTTTCTTCGAGCAAAACTTCGGCAGCGCGTTTGTCGACCTGCATTTGTGCCTGAGTCTTTGCTTCGTTAGCCGCATTTTCTGCTACTGCGATCTGTAGTTTTTTATCTTCTGCTGCTGCTCTTTGCTGGCGCGCAGCTTCTTCTGCTTCGAGTCTGATGGCTTCCGCTTCGGCGGCCTGCTTTTCCACTTTTTCTTTTTCCATTTTGACTTTTTCGAGCTGTTTCGCTTTTCGTTCTTTTTCTTCGGCGGCCATTTTAGCTTCCTCGATCTTTCGCTTTTTTAGCTCCTCAGCCAGTTTTACTTCCTCCTTGATGCGTTCTTTCTCCAGTTTTTCTAGTCGTTTACGTTCTTTTTCGATTTGCTTCAGCCTTTTCTTTTCTTCTTTTTGTTGTTTTTTCAACAATTCTTTTTTCTCTTTTTCGGCGGCCTGAGTCCGCTTAATTTCAGCTAACCGGGTAGCTTCTTTTTCCTTTGCTATCTTTTCGTGCAGCGCTTCTTCCTCCCGTTTTTGTTTTTCGATTAATTCTTTCTGCTGCTTTTCTGCCGCGATCGCTTGCTGGATGGCCTCATTTTTCAGACGGGCTTTCTCCATTTCTCCTTTCAATTTTAATTCGGCCAGTTCTGTTTCTTGCTGGATACGGGCTTTTTCCATTTCAGCCAGTCGATCCTGCTCTGCGAGATACGCCTTTTGTTGTTCGGCCTCTTCGATTTTTAATTTTTCCAGATCAGCGATACGCTGTTCTTCGATTCTTTTTTCTTCCGCGATCCGGTCAAGTCGGGCTTGCTCCTCGGACTCTGCTCTCAAGCGGATGATCTCGAGCTCTCCCTGTCTTTTAAGTTCGGCCAGTTCTGCCTCTTGTTGTACACGTTTTTTGGCCAGTTCTGCGTACCGTTCCTGTTCCACTTTGATGGCTTCCTGGCGTTTGAGTTCTGCCTCCTGATCTGCCTGTAAACGTTCTACTCTCTTTTCTTCTTCGATGCGCTGGCGTTCCAGTTCGGCCAGTTTTTGCGCTTCTTCGCGTGCTTTTTGATTACGCGCTTCCTCGAGAATCAATTGTTTCTGTAACGCTTCGATACGTGCTTCTTCCGCTTTGGTTTGATGTTCGAGTTCAGCGAGTCTGCGTTCCTCTCTTTTCAGCGATTCCAGTTGAAGTGCTTCTGCCGTGCGGGCTGCTGCCAGTTCTTCCAATCGACGTTCTTCGGCTTTACGGGCTGCTTCAATTTCTGCTAACCGTGCCGCCTCTGCTCTTTGATTTTCAAGACGTTTAGCCTCAATTTCTTTTTGTTGTTTGAGTGCTGCCAGTCGTGCTTTTTCTTCCGCTTGTTCCCGTACGAGCTGATCCATTTTGTTTGCTTCGGCAGCAATAGCCGCCTGTTTTTCTTCTTCTTGCTGACGCAGATTTTGTAACTCCGCCAGTCGCGCTTCTTCTCTCATTGTTTTCTCTTCCATCTTTTTTAGATGTTCAGTGGAAGGAGATGGGATATTACTTTTATTATAAGAAACGTCAGACGGTTTCATATCGTTAACCGCCGAATGAGCATCTTTTTGAGTAGGAGTATTGGTTGGTTGGGTTTCATTTTCATCGAAATTGTTTTCACCAAAACTTTCAGTTGCTACTTGTTCTGTTTTATCCATTTCCGGTTGTACTGTTTCCGGAGCAGAAGTACTGTAAGCGTCTTGTTTCTGCGTTGGTACATTTTTTTCGGTCGCTGCCATTTTAGCAGGACTATCCTTCGCCTTCTTCTTTTTCTTTTTAATTTTTTTCTTTTCCTTTTTGGACAATTCTTTTGAGGTTTCCATTACCACTTCGGGTGTACTGGCCGAACCAATAGACATATCCTCGGCATCGGGAGCTGCCGCTCGATGTATCTCTTCAATACTTATTTTGGAAGTATTGTCGACCGATTCAATTGGAGTCGGATCGACACTTTCACCCTTTCGGGCCTTCATAGCACGTTCGAGCGCCTGTTTCCTGGCGTCTTGCATACTGGTTTTCTTCGTCTGGGCAGACAGTGTAAAAGTCACTGTTAATAAAAGACAGATGATGGTAATCTTAGCAATATTCATATTTTACTTTTTAGCAAAAAAGAAAGAAATCAGCAATTTTAGTTTTGCTGGTCTAATAGAATTCTCAAGACAATCCCGTCGAAACGGGATTATCCATCTATTTTTATACTAAAATTAGTCCAAATTGTCAGGCGGGCTGAAAATTAGAAGTTTGAGTGCAAAATAGCCCGACAAATTAAGTCTATTGCTGTCCGGAATATGAGAAACAAAGGATGCTCCTACGGGGTTTGCATTATTTTAATAAATCACACTTTCCAGCCAGCCTTTGACAAGGTACCGGTTTTTGTAAAGAAGAACGATCATAAACAGAGTAGCAAAGAGGGAGAAAATGCGTAAATAGCGCAGGTTACGAGCTGATTTTTCGCGACGGCTGGTATAATTTTTTTTTCCGGTGTAAGACATAAGGGTGATTAGATTTTGTGGCGTTCCCAGTAATTCTGGTCTTCGATTTCTTCGAGGATGGTGACATAATTGATGTATCGCAGTTCACTGATTTCCCCTTCTTCCACGGCCAGTTTAACGGCGCAGCCCGGTTCGTTACGGTGCGTACAATCCGCAAATTTACAATCTTTTGAGTATTTAAAAAGTTCCCGGAAATTATGCACCACGTCCAGCGGGGTTAGATTATTAAATCCCAGCGTCTTGATTCCCGGGGTATCGATGATATGTCCACCAAAATCGAGTTTAAACATTTCCGCAAAAGTAGTCGTGTGCATTCCTTTACCGGAATAGTCCGAAATTTCATTGGTGTGTACATCCAGGTGAGGTTGTAACGCATTGACCAGCGTCGATTTTCCAACACCCGACTGGCCACTGATTAAAGTAATTTTGTCTTTTAAACTGGCTTTCAGTTTGTCCAGTCCGGCGCCCGTAGTAGATGAAACCAGACGTACTTCGTAGCCTATTTTTTCGTAAATCTCCCGCAGATAATTAAATACCGTCAATTCGTCTTCTCCGTATAAGTCCGCTTTGTTAAAAACAATGACCACCGGAATATTATACGGTTCGGTCATTAACAAAAAGCGGTCAATAAATCCTTGTTTCAGGTTGGGACTGATGATTGTCATGATAATTACGGCCTGATCGATATTACTGGCGAGCAGATGAAGGAAGTGTTTTTTGCGCGGAGATTGCCGGACGACAAAATTTTCCCGTGGCATTATTTTTTTAATAATTCCTTTATCGTCTGCCTCTTTTTCTACTTCTACCCGGTCACCGACCGCCACTGGATTGGTGATTTTCATGCCGTTCAATCTGAACTTTCCAATAATCCGGCAGTCGATCACTTCTTCGTTTTCGAGCAATACCTGATACCAGCTTCCCGTAGATTTTACAACTATTCCTTTGTGCATATTTTTTTATCTTAGAATGAACTACTGCTTAACCAGCAAATCCGGAAAATCGTTCATCCATCCGAAAATTTAAATGAGTTTTAATGACCATTTCTAAAACCCATGAATGGCATCCGCAATTTCTTTTATAATCGAAGGATCTTTTTCAATCGCATTTCCGACCACGATCACATCGGCTCCCGCCTCTATATTAGCTTTTGCTTTTTCAGGTGTCCGGATACCACCACCGACGATCAACGGAATTTGAATACCACCACCAACCGATTCAATCATACTGGTAGAAATTGGATTCTTAGCTCCGCTCCCCGCGTCCATATAAATCAGTTTTAACCCCAGCATTTCTCCGGCCATCGCGGTACATAATGCAATATCATCCTTGGCCGCAGGAATTGGAGTTGTATTACTGATGTAAGAAACGGTCGTAGTAATTCCTCCGTCAATCAGCATGTATCCCGTAGACATTACTTCCAGTGGACTCAACTTTATGTACGGAGCGGTATTGACGTGACGACCGATCAGTAGCTCTGCGTTACGACCGGAGATCAGCGACAAAAAAAGGATGGCATCCGCCCGGTAACTCAATTGTAAAGAATTGCCGGGAAATAAAATCTTGGGAATGTCACAGGCTTTGGCAATGTGCGAAAGACAGTCGTCTAACACACTATTTACAATCAGGCTTCCGCCGATAAAAAAATAATCTACTTTGGCTTCAATCGCCAGGTTGAGAATTTTGTCCAGGTTGTTCATCCGCAATTGGTCGGGATCGATCAATACGGCAAATTTTTTCTGACCCTTATCTTTTGCCTCCTGCAGTTTTTGATATAATAGCATTTGTTTTATTTATGATTTGTTTTTTTCAAGACAATCTTTTCTTTTAATTTTTCTTCAATCTGAATAAACAGCTCCCGCAAATCTTCGTAAGCCGGCAACGGAAAGGTAGTATCTCTGATATTTACTTTGCTGATCAGCTGAAGAAATGTTCCCTGCACGGAAACCATCAAACTATAATTAGCACTGTTGTCGGCTAAGCTTAAACTGACCGGGGCTGGCAAAGATTCTACGTGGTATCCTTCGGGTAATTCGAGGTTTAAAATGAAATTTTCGATTTGTGGAAAGGCCATATCGACCGGATAGGCACGGTTCTCATCCGGTAACTTATTTTTTAGATATTCAGAAATAAAAACTGGTTGGAAATATAACAAATCTTTTTCGATTTTGGCCAAATCCGCTATTTTGACATTCGCGACAATATGTAATGATTTATTAGGTTTTTCTTTATTTTTAGTAAAAACTGAATCTATTGCCAACGCCGGTAATTGTTTCTTCCAGCTAAATGGATATTGATGCGACTGATCTTTCAAGTATTCCCGGAGTTTGGCTCCCGCGTATCCTTTATATTTTCCCTGCAACTTTCCGGACATGGTACCATCAGGACTTAGCGTCAGACTCGCCATGGTCGTGCTATTCGTCAACGGTGGTTCAATATCAATCCATTGCGGAACTTCCGGGTTTAGCAACCAGCCATTTTTATTCAGAGAATTAACCTGCGGATAGTCCATCGGTTTGGTGGGGAGTCCCGCGTCCAGCAACGTTGTTTCATCATTCAGTCTGGCAGAAATAATTACGTGGTTAAACTGGTCAATGATCGGGTAGGTTTTGATCATACGGCCGTGCGACCGGGTACTCAACAATACGGGATAGGCCGCAATACCCGCTTTTCGCAGCAGCGTAAGATAAACCAGATTGATCTCGCCACTATTACCAGTTTTAGTAAGAAATACATCGTTTAAGGTTTTATTGACTAAAAAATCATACACCCCATTCCACTTAATGGTTGTGCTGACGTACTGATAAAGGGCCATCGCTTTTTCCCGGTCGGAAAGATCGGCAGATAAAATTTTGGTAGTCTCCGGATTGATCCAGGCAGTAAACATTTTTTCATCCGTAAATTGCTGCCCGAAAGTTTTCCGTTCCATCAGCGTTTTGCTTACCTCACCCCAATTGCTTAGATACGTTTTGGAGTATCCTCCCGGAAATTGAATTTCTTTGAGTTGAAAACGTAAGCGGGCACGATGGTCATTAATGGTAGTGATATAATCATCCGTTTTAATGGCCGGCACATTTACCATCTGGTAGACGTTATCTTTTATCTTCGTGATGGTATTTCCCCGGACATCGATGGCGCGGTCATCTTTTCCGATTTGGTTAAGTTGCTGATTTCCCTGAAATAAATAAACGTATTTAAAGGCATTGGGAATTTCTACTTTTAAACGACTGGAACGAACGGGGATATCTTCCTGAAAATACCATTCTCTCAGTTCTGTGATCCGCGGACTAACAATTTCGTAGCGAAATTCCAGCACTGATCCTGTCTGGATATCCGGAAAAGTAAATTCTTTTTGAGCGTAAAAATTATCAACAGGTTTATCAATAATATCCTTATTGGGAATGACTACTTTTTTACCATCGGGAGAGAACGTTTGTCCCCGGAGATAAGTAAATGTTTCAGCATATTTTTTATCCACATAATATGGAATGATCACACTGGCTTTTTTAAAACCTGCGGAATCTAAAACTTTGATCCGACGGTGACGTTTGTAACGGTATAAGACCGCGCTACCTTCCAGCTCCACAATAATCTGCCCGTAATCGGCCAGTACAACTGCCGCCGCACCGGAGTCTGGATCATAAACGGTCATCTGTAAATCTTCTTCTGGAATTTGATTCCATTTGAGCAGGGGGCCTTCCTGTGCGAGCACCGTAAATGACCAAAGGAGGAGAAACCAGGGAAAAAGATATTTCATGAGTCTAAAATTTTGTGCACGCGAGGTATGAAATCCTGATATTTGTAGGTAATCAGGCCAATTGCTGCCTGACTGAGATTCTTTGGAAGTTTGGACAAGCTCTAAGTCTGTCGTATTGATATAAAAAAAGACCAATGGCCTTCCTCTACTGCCAACAAAATAAGCAATAATTTGGGAATTTACAGAGAACAAAAGCGTATGGATCAATTAATGATTGCCGAGACAGCGGTACTGATTGCAAGAGATTTTGGCCTGGAAGGCCATGAAACTCCCCTGACGGAGAAAGAACTACTGACATTGGTAGCCAATGAGGTGGCTTATATGATTGAACACCGGCTGGATTTTTTGTTGAGTTTACTGTACCGCCTGGATGTGCTTGAGCCGGATATCAATTTTGCGTTGTCTCCGTATTGTACCGAACCTGCCAATCAGGCACTGGCCAAACTAATCGTGGACCGGCAAAAAAAACGGATTCTCAGTAAGCGAAAATACAAACAGTCCAGACCCGAAAATCCGGGTGACCTGGCGTGGTAGTTTTTTAGAATAAAAAAGTCGTATCCGGGTTACGAATACGACTTTGATATTTTTTATTCCAGTGAATGTTTAGACGAGCTCTTAGTTTCGGACAACCAAATCAAGTTGCTTATTCAGCAAAGTATTGTTCAGCGAAATGCCTTCACAATTCTGGTCAATGGTGTAAGTCGTGTAGGAATCGGTATTGATATCTGTCAGAATCAGTAGCGATTCATTTTGCTCTGTGGTTACCTGCCAAATCATATTTTTAGAAGTAGCTGGAATGCTGGTATCCGCAAACGTAGTGGTAATTTTTACAATTCCCATTTCGCTAAAGTCAAAGTGTTGCGTCATACCTGCTATCGTAGTATTTTCGGTTAACGTCCAGTCGTTGAAAATCAAGTCAAGACTAATCTGCTCTTTATAGTCAGCATAGTTGGAACTTTCTACTGAATCCAATCGGCATTTCTTATGCTTGCTCACGGGATCTGTAAAGGCCTGGGTGCCAAAACTTGACAGAAAGAGAACTGCTAAAAGGAGATAATTTTTCATAATGTAAATTTTTTACTGCTGGTTTTAAATGGGTATTTAGTTTTCTTAAACACAAATATAAATCCAGTAGGTTGCACGTAACAAATAAGCTAGACGAACGAAGTGAAATTTTCGATGAACAACAATTTACTTGTTCGTATCGCTTATCTTTGCCATCATAACGTTGCAATATTACAATAAGTTTACCCTTTATTCCACTAGCGAAAACAGGGCATTTCAATTGGTTTTGCCACCTTTGCAAATTGAATTATAAGCTATTTAATTGCCCGGAAACGAAGAAATAAAAAATGGGAAGTGATTCATTTTTTCCAAACAATATTTTTTATTAAATAATTATTAATTTTTTTGTTGTTTTGTCACTGTAAATTTCTCACTATTCCAAATAATATTTTGCCTTTATGAATAAATACCTCCTTACCTGTCCTTGCCTGTTTTTTATAATAATTATTGTTTTGAGCGGAGCAAGTTGCGCCACAGATAGTAAAAAGGAATCCGCCGGAAAACCACCATCGAAAGAACGTCCGGCAATCGCTGAGAGACCATCCGGAACGGTCGCAGCGACGGACACTAGAACCATTATTTTTTTTGGAAACAGCCTTTCTGCCGGTTATGGATTAGACCCCGCAGAGGGTTTTGTCGGACTGATCGAAAAGCGAATTGATTCATTAAATCTCAATTATAAAGTGGTCAACGCTGGTAACAGCGGCGAAACGACCAGTGGTGGAAAAGAACGGGTATCGTGGATACTGGAAAATTACCAACCTGATATATTTGTCCTTGAACTGGGTGGTAATGATGCCCTGCGTGGATTACCCGTCGAGGCGGCAGAAGCTAATTTGCAATCTATCATTGATGCCGTAAAAGAAAAATATCCCGCCGCTAAAATATTGCTGGCCGGAATGATGGCTCCACCTAATATGGGGAACGAATATACTACTGAATTTGCGGCGATATACCCGCGACTGGCGAAGAAAAATAATACGGCCCTGATTCCCTTTTTACTGGATAAAGTCGGTGGACAACCAGCCCTGAATTTACCGGATGGTATTCATCCGAACGTGGAGGGACATCAGATTGTGAGAGAGACGATTTGGAAAGAGTTGAAGGAATTGCTGGAGGTTAGTTAATCAGTGATCGGTTGTCAGTTAGTGATCAGTTATCAGTTAATCAGTGCCCGCGATCGCGGGTACTGATTAACCAATTAACTAATCACCGGTTAACTGATCTAGCTATCCTGCTTGGCAAATACTTTTTTCAATAAATCTGTCTTACGTTCGCTGACATTTTTGCGAATTCCCAGTTCCTTTTTTTCTACCATTCCGAACAGACCGACCAATGCCTTTTGTGTTACGTAGTCATCCAGATTCGGATTTACTTTAGTTACAAAAGGAATAGAATTATATTTAGTAACGACGTCATTCCAGTATTGGGTAGCGTTGACGCGATCAAGAGACGCGGTTACCTTGGGACGGAAAGCACTGGTCAATTCAGTAGTGGTGGTTCTTTCCAGATAATTAGTTGCTGCGTTATTAGAACCCATTAAAATGTCCGTAGCATCGGCAAAAGTCATTTGTTTGATGGCACTGACAAAAATAGGTTTGGCACTTTTTGCAGCATCTTCCGCTGCGCGGTTGAGCAGTTCGACCATCTTGCCTTCTACGCTAGTAAAACCAGGAATTCCCGATAATTTGTTGGTTACTTTCTGTACTTCATCGGGTAATAAAATCTTATAAGAACTTTTGAGGAAGCCATCCGTGGCGGATAATTTATCTACTCCCTGACTGACACCGAGGTCCAGGGCTTCTTTGAGGCCGAGACCGATCTGCTGGGAAGTGAGGGCATCACCACTTAAAAGTTCTCCGGCCATTTCCTGAAATTGAGTACAGGCGGTCAATTGCAGCGCCACGAGTAAAAACATGAATTTCTTAATCATAATAATTTTTTTTAAACCGCACAGGGCAAGTTAGTAAAGTGATATTTGTGTTTAAATTTCTTTGACAGTACCGTCTGTTGACACTGTTTTGGACTGGTTAACTGACGGAAGGTAAATCCCTGAAATGTTATAAAAATCATAAAAAAAATTCGTCAACTACCCAGCAAAAAAGGACAAACATTCGCTACACAGACAACCCTGAAATCTGGTCTTTATATGTTCTCTGGTCTCCGAAGAGACTTGTTTTTCAAAACACCAGCAGGTATCGTCATTATAACAAATAAATGGTCTCTGGCATCGCGGACATTGATTGACAAAGCTCTCCGTCGATTCCACCGCCGAGTGCGATACCCGGTGTCCCGGAATCGGTCGGTTTTTACGTACTTTAATGGTAATGGTCTGAATGGTGCGAAACTGTCGCCGGATGGCATACGAAATATTCTGAATCAGGGTTTCGATCAGCTGTACCGTGTGCCGCATCTCTGCCTGACAAATCTGATAGATGGTTTCGTAATTAATCGTCTCATTTACATCGTCATTCATCGCCGCAGCTTCCCAGTCAGTTACGATAAAGACATCTACTACAAAACTATTGCCAATGACGCGTTCTTCCGGATATACGCCGTGATAAGCGTAAAATTCCATTCCTTCCAGTGAAATTTTTCCCATGTGTTGGATTTTTTTCAAAGATACAGAATATGACCAGAATGATGATGGAATTTTTCCCCGAACCCAAAGGGGAGATTCTATCATTTTTTACCTTAAAAATTCTAAATTAGACATAGTAGCTTTATTTGACCAAATTATGCCATAGATTTGATTAGAATTTCTTACTTTGGGATTGAAGTAGTATTATCCGAATATGCGCACTAACCAATATCTGAAAGCTCTCCGAAAATTAGAGGAAATCTATGATTTGACCTTTGGATACCTCTACACGCAAGGATTCATCTTTTGCGGAGATAAAAATCTTACAAAAGATGCTATTCAGGAGTTATTTTTGGAATTGTGCGAAAATCCACATTTGATACAGCGTATTAACCATCCTCGGAATTACCTGCTCGTTGCGCTGAAAAGAAAAATTTTAAAATCAAAAAAGAAAAACGAATCCGCTACTACTCAATTGATAGCTGCTGATGTGTCAAAAGAATTGTCTTACGAAGAATTGCTCATCAGATCCCAGGACGATCTTAATCGTCAAGCAAGTATACAAAAGGCCCTGGCCAGCCTTTCTCCCACTCAACGCAAAATACTTAAACTAAGATTCTTCGAAGGATTATCTTACGAGGAGATTGCCAGTGCTACCAATACTTCTAAAAGAACGGTTTATAATCAGATACACGAAGCCATCAAGAGAATTCGAAAGTATGTTTTGTTTGGGGTAGTTTTGACCTACATGATTTCGTAAATTATAGAAAATTAGAATTTTTTACTGTTTTTTCTATTTTTTCATGGTAAAAAACAGCAAATTCTTACTCTATCATAACAGACAGGTAGAAGAATAGCTGAATTTTCCCGGCTGGAGGTTCTAAGTCCCTGAATTCTACCTTCCATTGATCAATGCTGTATATCAATGCAAGAAAGTATCTAATCGTTTACAAATGAATAACAACTTTATGACCGCCGAACAGTATGCTTCCGACGTAAGTTTTCAGGATTATTGCTTGAAAACTAACAAAGAAGCTATTGAGTACTGGACCAGTTACCAGGCAGTACATCCCGAGCAGGTTCCGAATATGGAAGAGGCAAAAAAAATCGTAGAGCTCCTGACACTGCAGATTTCCGAAAAAGAAATAAGGGCTGAAAAAGCAAAAATAAAACCTCGTTTCAACGAAAAAATAATAACGACCAAGGAGAAAACCCCTTCCGCTCGTAACACTAGCTACCGGACAGCAATACTTAATATCGCCGCAATCGGTCTGTTACTGATCGTTGCCGGGTACTTCTTTGGGCTGGGAAATTATTCCTCCAAAAATTCCGGATATGTCACCCGCACTGGCGTAGTTCCTACCAACGTAGCACTGTCGGATGGTTCCAGTATATTTTTAGCAGCCGGTGCCTCCATTAAATATGCCTCCACGTGGAAGGAAAAAAATAAACGGGAAATATGGTTGACGGGAAAGGCCTTTTTTAATGTCCGGAAAAATCCACCCGGCGGCCAGCAAACTTTCTGGGTTCATACCCAAAAAGGACGGGTAGAAGTATTAGGAACTACTTTTACCATTGACGACCAGGAAGAAAATTTTGAAGTTGTTCTGGAATCCGGCAAGCTGGCATTTTTCGGTCAGCAGCAAGAATCCGTCCTGCTTACTCCAGGTGAAAAATTATTCTATCAGGATGGCCAATTAAAAAAGCAAAAAGTAAATCCCGCACATTATTTGATGTGGAAAGAAGAACAGCTGGTCTTTGAGGATACTCCCGTCGGTGAAATCGTGGCCGTACTGGAAGCTTCTTTTGATCTAAATATAAGGGTGAAAAATGAGCAGTTGCTTAAGCGAAAAGTTACGGCTTCCATTCCCAAAAACGATCCTGAATTATTGTTGCAGGCACTTTCCGAGATTTACGATATCCGGATCATTCGGTCAGATGGTGAAATTACTTTGAAATAAAAAACAAGACAACTATTTTTTATGAAATTAAAAATTACCCAAATACTCGTTAAACTTTCTAAAAAATCGTGGACAGGTATATTATGTATGTTGCTGGTGCTGACCTCCGTGCAGGCTCAGCGTTCTGTAACATTCAACCAGGCAAAAAGTTCTGATGTCCTGGATCATCTGACGAAAGTATATGATGTCAATTTTGTTTATGATAAAAATCAGGTAGACGAAATATTGATCGATAATTTTGCCAGTACCAACGATAATCTGGCACAGGATCTTTCCCGGCTGACAGCCTACGGAAACCTTACATTTAAAAAACTTAATGACAAAACGTATGTCATTAAATTAAACGAATCCAGAACGGCCACCGCTCGTCCGTCGGCAACTGAACAAGAAAAAACTGTTACCATTTCCGGCAAAGTACTGGATGCCAAAACAAGAGAAGAACTAATCGGTGTAAATATTATGGCTTCCGCCACGTTGGGTACCGTCACCGGAATTGATGGTGATTTTTCAATCTCCGTTCCCGAAGCAGCAGTACTGGTTTTTACCTACATTGGTTACCAGAAAAAGGAAGTAAAAATAACCGGTCAGGCGAATCTGACAGTACTATTGGAAAGTGATACCGAATTACTGGATGAAGTCGTCGTCGTCGGGTACGGCTCCCAGAAACGCAGTGACGTCACTGGCTCACTTTCTTCTATTTCTGCCGAAGAAATCAAGCAGTCGGCCGCCACCGGACTGGACGCTGCGATGCAGGGACGCTCGGCGGGTGTTTACGTCACCCAAAACAGCGGTGCACCCGGTGGTGGCGTTTCCGTCCGAATACGTGGAACCAGTTCTACGCTGGCCTCCGAACCACTCTATGTGATCGACGGAATTCCCGTCATTAATGACAATGCCGGTACTTCCACCACCTTTGAGGCAGATGGAGGTGGTCAAAATGCCAATGCGCTTACCACCATAAATCCCAATGATATTGAATCCATCGAAATTTTAAAAGATGCTTCGGCTACGGCTATTTACGGAGCACGGGCCGCCAACGGGGTCGTGCTCATTACTACTATAAAAGGAGAAGAGGGAACCTCCCGGATTTCTTACGATACTTACTACGGATTTCAACAGCTCTATAAAAAGGTGGATGTTATGAACCTGAGAGAATACGCGCAGTATATCAACGAAACGGGAATCGGCGCTATAGAAGAATTTGAAAACCTGGAGTTGCTGGGGGAAGGGACCGACTGGCAGGATGAGATATTCAGAACCGCTCCTATGTACAATCATCAGTTGTCCATTTCCGGGGGTAATAAAAAATCTACGTTCTCTTTATCCGGAGGACTGCATCACAAAGACGGTATTGTACGTGGCTCTAATTTTGACCGCTATTCTTTAAAGTTAAATGCGACCCATAAGTTTTCGGATCGAATCCATCTGGGTGGAAACATCAACGTTGCCAGAACCCGCGAAAATATTACCTTTAACGACGCCAGTGGTGGAGTCATTTATACTGCTCTGTTGACTCCTCCGATGATTCCGGCCAGAAATTTAGACGGAAGTTTTGGAACCCCTCCCAGCCGGGACGTTGTAATTACTTTTGATAATCCTTTAGCCAATGCCCTGGAAACGGATGACGTTAACCGCAAAAGCCGGGTACTGGCCAGTGTCTTTGGAGAAATAAATATTTTTCCCTGGTTGAAATACCGGACTGAACTGGCTACGGACATCTTATTTACCAATCATAACACTTTTCTTTCGGCTTTTGAAAGAGGCTCCCAGTTCAGGAACTCCAGAGTCAGAAGATTTAACGCCAACAGCTTTTTCTGGATCAATAAACACCTGTTGACGTTCGACAAAAAAGTCAATGATCATAGTTTTAACCTGCTGGTCGGAATGGAAGCTCAGGAAGGTAAATACGAATTCCTGAATGCATCCCGAGAAAATCTTCCCAACAATCAACTCCGGGAATTATCTCTGGGAGACGCCAGTACCCAACTCGTTAACGGAGGTGCCGGTCACTGGGCACTGCTCTCCTACCTGGGACGATTAAACTATAATTATCGGGATAAATACCTGCTGACCTCTACGTTCAGAGTGGATGGTTCATCCCGTTTTGGGCCCAGCAATAAATATGGGTATTTTCCTTCTTTTGCCCTGGCCTGGCGGGCTTCCAACGAAGATTTCTTAAAATCATACGATGCGCTGTCCAACCTCAAATTCAGAATTGGATACGGATCGGTCGGAAACCAGGAAATCGGTTTGTACTCTTTTGCCACCACTTTGCGGTCGGTGGACGTAGTTATTGCGGACGAACTAACTACCGGATTTGCTCCCGATAATATTTCTAATCCAGAGGTAAAATGGGAAAGTTCGGTGCAAATTGATTTTGGAATTGATGCAGGATTCTTCAATAACCGGGTGGAAGTCATTCTGGATATTTATAATAAAGATTCCAAGGATATGTTATTACCCGCCATTCTTCCGAGGACAGCCGGTTCGTTGAATCCGCCATTTGTCAACATTGGAAAAATGAATAATCGCGGATTCGAGATTACGCTGAATACGCAGAATACCACCGGTACGCTCGATTGGAGAACTTCGATGAACTATTCGGTTAACCGCAACAGAGTGGTTGACCTTGGTTCTACCGGCGCCTTAAACGGAATTATTCAGCGTATCCCGATTACCCGTACGGAAGAAGGCCGTTCCATCGGAGAATATTACGGACATCAGGTTGATGGTATTTTTGGTTCTTTAGAAGAAATTGCCGAAAGTCCTTTTCAGGAAACAGGAACCCGGCCGGGAGATATTAAGTTTAAAGATCTGGATAATAACGGAGTCATTGACGATGGCGACAAAACATTTATTGGAAATCCAAATCCCGATT
Source organism: uncultured Saprospiraceae bacterium (assembly GCA_937921555.1). Classification (GTDB taxonomy): domain Bacteria; phylum Bacteroidota; class Bacteroidia; order Chitinophagales; family Saprospiraceae; genus JALZUU01. The sequence goes on along the minus strand of CAKZUV010000374.1, from coordinate 19,160 downwards.
TTACATTTAATATAATCAACGAACTCAGTTATAAAAACTTTGATTTCAATATATTTTTCAGGATGGTTTATGGCAATGAAGTCTTTAACGCACTGAAACGGGACCTGACCGGAACCGCCGGATGGCTCAATCAGTCAAAAGACGTTATTGATCGCTGGACGGTCAATAATCAGGATGGAACCAATCCGCGATCCAATGGGAATGATCCGAATATAAACCGACGGGTTTCAGACCGATTCGTAGAAGATGGATCTTATATTCGTTTGCAAAATATTTCGCTGGGGTACACCATGCCCGATAAAATTATTGAGGGTATGCGTATACAAAGTATGCGTCTTTACGTAAGTGCCCAAAACCTGCTGACGATCTCTGGTTACTCTGGTTTTGATCCGGAGATTGGTTCTTTTAATCAAAACCCTTTAATTAATGGAGTAGATAACGGCCGTTTTCCGGTGGCCCGCTCCTATACTTTCGGACTAAATGTAAATTTCTAAAAAATGAAAAATATAACTATCATTAAATTTCTGCTCCCAAGCTGTTTACTCCTGCTCCTGACAGCTTGTAGTGATCTGATTGAGAAAGAACCCCTGGATCAGCTGATCGACGAAAATTTCTACCAGTCGCCCGAAGACGCCAACCGGGCGGTCACGGCTTGTTACGCACCCATTCACGGTACCAACTGGTACGGTAAAAGCTGGATGATGACGGAGATACCTGCCGATAATGCCACCACCGGTGGTAATGATCCGGATTTTCTAACCATTGATAATTTTACGGTCAATGGCGATAATGTACCCAACGCAGAATTCTGGGCAGAACATTATGTGGTCATTGTACGGGCGAATCAAGTGCTGGAAAAAATTCCGGATATAGACATGGACGAAGCGACCAGAGCAGCTATTCTGGGAGAAGCAAAGTTCCTGAGAGCTTTCAGTTATTTTGATCTGGTCAGGATGTATGGCGGAGTACCACTCATCACCGAAGTGCAGGACATTTATACTGATTTTAGTGTACCCCGGTCAACCGCAGAACAGGTTTACGAGCTGATTATTGCCGATCTGACCGAAGGAATCGGTTCTCTCCCGGCCGTAAGAAACAGCGCCGAAGCGGGACGCGCTACTTCCGGTGCTGCCAAGGCGTTGCTCTCCAAGGTGTATCTGACTACCAAAGATTACGCAGAGGCCATGGAACTGACCAGAGAGATCATTGCGTCAAACCGATACCGGCTCATGGATACCTACGACGAAAACTGGCTAAAAGAAACCAGTGATAATAACGAAGAGTCTATTTTTCAATTGCAGTACACCGGCTGTGGTCCGGGCGGAACCGGAAATGCACTTCAGGCATTTTTTGCACCTTTTGGTCAGGGTATTACTAAAAATTCCGACGGCTGGGGTTCGCAAACTGCCACCAGCGGACAGGCGGACAGTCCCGGTACAACAATTCGGGATGCTTTTGAGGAAGGTGATTTACGGCAGTACCATACGATTATGACACCCGGCGACTTTTATCCGATGATCAATCCGGAAGACGGTGGATTTACGTATCCGCCAACCCGGCAAATTTCCCGTACCGGAGTCAGTATAAAAAAGTATGTCATTGGTGGCGGACCTGACGTTTGTTTTATGAGTTCACCCCAGAATGTTCACGTCATCCGGTACGCCGATGTACTACTGTCGCTGGCCGAAGCATCTTGTGCCATTGGTGGAGGTGTGAGTATTACGCCCGATGTACTCGAAGCATTTAATGCCGTCAGAACCAGAGCGGGTCTGGATTCTGTTACGTCCGTCACTTCGGAAATGGTTTTTCAGGAACGAAGAGTAGAATTTGCTTTTGAAAATCAGCGTTGGTTTGATTTACTGAGGTCCGGCAACGCCATCGAAACCCTGCGACTGCACGGAAAATCACTGGACGAACACAATTTACTATTTCCGATCCCCAACGAAGAGTTGGCCGTAAACAAAAATCTTACACAAAACCCTGGATATTAATTATGAAGCATTTATTTATTTTTCTGGCAGTGTTCAGTTCGTTGGTCTGGTGTTCCTGCAATAAATACGAGGCCCCTTCTATCCTTACTATTTCTCCGGTAAAGGGTCCGGTAGAAACTTTGATTACCATTGAAGGGAGTCACTTCGAAGATATTATTTCTTTGAATTTTAATGATGGAGTACCCGCTAATTTCAATCCCTCTTATGGTTCTGAAAATGCGGTATTATTCAGAGTTCCACTCGATGCCCCCATCGGAGATAATATTATTACCATCGAAACGAAAGGCGGGACTGTCATGGCTGATTTTAAAGTTACGCTGGATGCCCCTAAACTTACTTCTTTTTTTCCCGCGTCGGGAGAAGTAGGCGGCACGGTAACTTTTCTGGGCGAAAACTTTTTTGAACCCATTGAGGTATTATTTTTCGACAGTATTGCCGCTCCGATCTTATTTCTGTCTCCCGACTCCATGGTAGTCGAAATTCCGGAGGGAGTTGAGAAAGGATTTATAAAAATAAAAGCCAACGGAGGTGATATTTCGACCAACGTACAGTTTTTTACCGTTACGGATATTTTGGTAAATAATTTTGACGGCGCCGGCATACGGTCTGAAACCAGCAACTGGTTATTTTATGGCAGTATATTGCAGAGCAGCGCCAGTACAGCGGTACGAAGTTCCAATCCGGCTCCGATTGATAATAACTTCCTGAAACTTTCGGGAGTCGATCCAGGGTCGATCTGGATTGGAGGAACGGAATCCCACGCCTGGGATATCAACGAATTTAGTGTTTTTCCGATTGAATCCGATTTGACCAATACCTTTTTAGAGATGGAGCTGAATAACAATGGCCGGGAGGATTCCCACATCGTTTTAATTCTGACGGAAAGAGACGGCTCACCGAACGATTTTACTTATAATCAGGATATCAGTCAGGAGGGATGGAATCGTATATCTATTCCACTGAGCAGGTTTGAGGACGTCAACGGTCTTCAGATTAATCCGCAGATCATTAGAAATCTAAAGATTCATCTGGTCAATAATAATATGTCAGCTACCGCAATCGAAGCTAATATTGATAATATAAAATTCGTACAAGTCAACTAAGTAATAAGCAATGTTAACTAAAATAAATTAACCATTTTTTTAATCAAAATCACGTAAGCATGAAAAAATTTATACTACCATTTTTCCTGGTTGTCTTTCTAAGCATACATCTGGGAGCGCAGGTTTACATCGATCAGTTTGACAACGGATCAGCCGACAATACTGGTATTCCTCCCGGTGTAACCTCCGAAGAAGCCAACGACGAATGGACACTGATCCGTGACAACTCGGCCGGAATAGAATGGAATGCCATTTCTTACCAGCCCCACGATCAGGCAACCGGAGTACCGATGACGATTGATATTTCTGAAACCAATAAAATATTCGTTAAAGCAAAAGCCAGTAACATTGGTGCCCAGTTCAGACTCGACGTACTGGACGCAGACGGGTTCGTGACAAGTCAAAACGCAATTGTCAAAACATTGCTTAACGATTACACTGTTCTGGAATTTGACTTTACAGATAAATACGTGGATGCCGGTTGGGGAGGTACTTCCTGTACACCACCCGTGGCCGGACAAGGAGAATGCCCGGTCGATCCGACGGCAATTACCACGCTACTTTTCTTTATCAATCCGGGACAGCCGATGAACGGAACTACCGTCATCCTCGATTTTATTTCGGTTGGTACTGAACCCGTCGAGCCTCCTATGTCGGATGTTTTTCAGGAATTATTTGACGACACCGATTCTACCATTAACTGGGTTAATACAGGCGGAGGATTTTCACAGGAAATTGTGGATTCAAAATGGATTATTACCGGAGACGGTACCAACGAAGCTTTCAATCCGATGACTTATGGAGTACATAATCAGGTCAACTTCACGCCATCCAGTTTTGATTTATCCGCTGCTGATAACAAAGTATTTGTACGGATGAGATCCAATCTTGACGGAGTTTCTGTACGGGTAGACGTCGGAGACAATAACGGATTTATTTCTACTCAGGGAAGTGTTACCAAAGTAATCAATACAGAATGGAAAACGTACGAATATAACTTTACTGGTGTACTGACCGATTTAGGCTGGGGAGGAACACCCTGTGTATCCGAACCTCCCGGTCAGGGTAATTGTCCGGTAAATCCGGAAACGATTCAGACTTTCCTTATTTTTATTAATCCGGGGGTAGAAGCTTTTGCCGGACAGGTAGAAATAGAATATATTTCGGCTGGTATTCCGCTGGAGCCAGTAGATCCGGGGCAGGCAGTTGCTGTTTACGACGATCATTTCGACAACGGAGACGGCGCTTTTATCACCAGTGATAATTTCCTGGCCGTAGAAGACGGAACGGAATTATCCATTACGGGTGACGGTACGGCCGGTCCTTTTTCTGCGGTCGCTTACAGCCTGCACAACCAGGAAACCCTAGAACCTGTTGTTCTGGATGTAACTGGAAATCACAAAGTATTTATTAAAGCCAAATCCAGTCTGGCCAATGGTACGCTGCTGCGGGTAGATTTAATGGATACGCTGGGTTTTATCACCTCTGCTCCTTCCTTTACCCGTACGCTGGATGATAATTATTCTTTGATCGAACTGGATTTTGACGGACAATATACGGACCTTGGATTTTCAGAAGCCTGTCCAACCAGTGGTATGTCCACCTGTCCGGTAGACCCAACGGCAATTGCAAATGTACTGTTTTATGTAAATCCTGTAGATGGTGGATTCGAAGGAACTGTAATGATTGACTATATTTCTTTCGGTGCACCACTGGGAGCGGAGATTGATGCCTATGCGGATCAATTTGATGATGATGACCGCTCCAATTGGGGAGACGCAGCGGGCTTTTCCGTAGTAGAAACTGACAATGAGCTTATTCTGACGGGTGACGGAGGTTCCATGGATTTTACCGCTTCCAGCTACACGCTGCACGATCAGCAAACGCTCGAACCCATTCTGGCAAACCTTACGCCGAACAACAAAGTATGGATTAAAGCAAAGAGTAGCGTTGACATGACTACATTGAGAATTGACCTGATCGACGAAATGGGTTTTGTGACCAACGAAAATGCCAATCAGATGTCCTTGTCCACCGACTATCAGATTTACGAATACGACTTTACCGGTCGCTACGTTGACGCCGGATTCGGAGGGGCACCCTGTACTGATCCGCCTTGTCTGGTAGATGCCAGTAGAATAGGTACCATGTTGTTTTATGTAGATCCGGGTACCAGTGGTTTCACCGGAACGGTTACCATTGACTGGGTATCTACCATTGAACCATTGGAAGATTTGAATCCCGAGCCGGTAGGTATTCTGAACTATGCGGATGATTTTAACAACGATGACAATTCGTTTCACGGAGACGCTACTGGACTGGTAAATACCGAAACGAATAGTATTTTGACCATTACCGGTGATGGAACCGGTAATCCTTACGGGGCTATTGTCTACGAACCGCACGATCAGGACGCCAACGAAGAAGTAAGGTTAAACGTAGAAGGCGGAGACGGAAAGGTATTTATCTTTGCCCGTTCTTCGGTTGCCGATATCCCGTTTAGAATTGACCTGATCGATTTACAGGGATATACGACCAATTCTTCGGCTATCCAGCCCGTATTGCCGACCGAATTTGATCTGGTAGAATATGATTTTACCGGAAGATATCTGGATGCAGGATTCAGTCCTGATTGTCCGGATGGTACGACGTGTCCGGTAGATGGTAAAAGAATTGAGTCTATTTTATTTTATCCCGACCCGGATAATGGTGGATTTGAGGGAACCATCGACATTGACTGGATTTCTTTTGGTAGCCCACTGACTGTGGCGGTGATTGATTATGACCGGGCCTCTTCGGCCAAAATTTATCCGATGCCGGCCGGGGACGAAGTGGTATTTGAAATGGGACTTTTACAGAGCGGAAATGTGACCATTGAAGTATTTGATATGCTGGGTCAGAAAACGGCCGTTCAGCATCAGTCTTCTCAGGTGGCCGGAACGATGTATCAGCCCATTGATCTGAGTCAGCTGAGTAGCGGAATGTACATTTTGACTGCCAGAGTTGATGGTACGCTGGTGGCATCAGAGAAGATTACCAAGAAATAATTAATAAACTATACCATGTACCAAAGATTTAAAGGATAACGCATAATATTTGGATGCTTAATAGCCAGCCGGTTAGCATCAACTTAACCGGCCCCAATTTTTATATCTTATTTTTTAAAATGATTATAAGTCATCCCGTTTTCAGGATAATTGTTCCACTTCGTGGAACTGTCCTGAAATCCGGGATGACCTGTTTTTATAAAATATCAGTGTTTTTGTTTAATTTTTAAAGTTGACGTAATGAAAGTATTTGCATATCTATTCTTTTGCCTGTTTTGCCTGTTCGGTCTCCCTGTCAATGCACAGGATGCTTACCATAATAATCTGACCGGAATGTTGATGGAAGATCATTCACTGGAAGTCTCCTCGTTTGTTTTTGAAAATAATGAAGCCAGCATAAATAATTTATTTTATGTATTCGGAGGTGCTACCAGAACGACTTTTGAGACACCCGGTAACGAATTTTCCAGAGTAGTAAGTGTCACCAGCAGTGCGGTGGGAGATCCGTGGGCTGCCGGTCTCGGAATCCGGAATAGAAGTTTTGTTAATCAGGGAGATATTGTATTACTAACTTTCTGGGGAAAACGAACCAGTGCAAATTCTGATTTACCGGTTTTTATAGAGCGGACCTCTGATTTTGAAAAAGAGTTCTATCAGGCGATTAGTTTCACGCCGGAATGGGAGCAATATTTTATTGTCATCAAGGCCTCTAATAATTATCCCGTCAATGCGCTGTCTTTTGGATTTCATCTCGGTAATGTTGCCCAAAATTTTCAGATAGGAGGTTTTACCGCTCTTAATCTGGGCAATCAGTACGAGCTGAGTGACATCCCCTTCGGTCTGTCGGCTGACAGCTATGGCGGATCGGCAGATGATGCACCCTGGCGGGCAGAAGCTGCCAGCCGCATTGACAACTTGCGCAAGGCAGATATGGGTATAATGGTCTCAGATATAGATGGCAACCCGGTTCCGGGAGCTACGGTGCGTGTCGAAATGCAGGAACACGAATTTGGTTTTGGCTCAGCGATGGTTATGTGCCGCTTTCCGGGCAATGGTTGTTTTAATCAGACTTATATACAAAAAATTGGAAACCTGGACGGTGAGGGACACGGTTTTAACGCAGCGGTTAATGAGAATGCGCTGAAGTGGGACGCGTGGGAGGAAGAATGGATTGGGACTCCCGAAGAAACCGTTAACGGAGTCGTCTGGCTGGACAATCAAGGAATTGATTTTCGTGGTCACACACTGTTATGGCCGGGATGGGATAAAATGCCGGATGATATGCTGCAAAATCAGAACAATCTGACTTACATGAAAAACAGAATTGATGAACGACTGGAAAGTATGCTACTACATCCTGTTCTGGGAGAACTGATCGACGAGTGGGATGTCATCAATGAAATAACCTTTGTCAGAGATTTGGAAAACGCTTTTAAAAATAATCCGGGCTACACTACTGGACGAGAGCTATATCCTGAGATATTTAATAAAGCGACAGAATTAGCCCCCGGCAAAACCAATTATCTGAATGACTACGCCGTATTTTCCGGAGGATCTAACACTAATACGATCAATCGATACAAAAATTTTATTGAGGAAATAATCGATAGCGGAGCCAAACTGGACGGTATCGGTTTTCAGGGCCACATCGGAGCTACACCTACCTCAATCCTGAGAGTAAAAGATATTTACGATGATTTTTATGAAAGTTACGGTAAGCGCATAAAGATAACCGAGTATGATATTGATCCAACTGTTTCACCGGAAACGCAGGCCAGATATCTGAATGATTTTCTAACCATGACCTTTAGCCACGAAGCTGTGGATGCCTTTATCATGTGGGGATTCTGGGACGGTAATCACTGGAAAAATAATGCTCCTATGTTTGATATTAATTGGAATTTAAAGCCTTCCGGAGCAGCTTTTAACAATCTGGTATTCAACGAGTGGTGGACCAACGAAACAGGAACTACCAACGACGAAGGTCTTATGTTATTCCGTCCTTTCAAAGGACAACACAAAATATTTGTAGAACATGATGGGATTATGCAAGAGGTCAATGCTACGCTGAGCGGTGACACTACGCTGCATATCATTCTGGGCGTCACCGCTACGCAGGAACTTGATGTTAACCTGGTGGAGATTGCTCCCAACCCAACTCATGACCACATTAAAATAACTTTAAATGAAGCAATTGCAAACGTAAACCTGGACATTTTAGATGTCAATGGTAAAATTTATCAGCATTTTGAGCAGGTAGCCAATGGCAGTATTCTGGAAATTGATTTAGCCAGTGGTGTATACATCGTACGATTACAGTCTTTGAATAAGACGGGATACCGAAAATTGGTGGTACAGTAAGCTGGCTGTAGGTCGGAGTCGGAGTATACGAACCCGCCTTCGCTTTCTGGCGAAGGCGGGTTATTTTATAAACATTGGCCTACGTTGAAATGGCGGTTTTATTCACCGCAAGGAATGAGTGATTTAAAAGCTTGTCCAAATTTCCATTAATTGGCTGCAATTGATAAATTTAACGATTACGCTTCCTTCACCTTCAATACCAGTTTCCCGTTTTTCTCTCCCGTGAAAAGTCGCTTAAAAGTGTCGTGAAAATTTTCGATTCCCTCGTAAATATCTTCGCGGCTTTTTAATTTTCCCTGAGCCATCCAGCCACCCATTTCCTGCGCTGCCGTCCGGTAATCTTTGGCGTAGTCCATCACGACCATGCCCTGCATCGTAGCCCGGTTGACGAGCAAAGACAAATAATTGGAAGGTCCTTTGATGGCAGTGGTATTGTTATATTGGGAAATAGCTCCGCAGATGACTACCCGTGCGTGCATCCGTAAACGACCGAGTGCGGCGTCCAGAATGTCTCCGCCTACATTGTCAAAATAAACATCAATTCCTTTCGGACAATGTTCTTTCAATGCCTTGTTAACGTTTTCATTTTTGTAGTCAATCGCTCCGTCAAACCCTAACTCATCCGTCAGATACTTACATTTTTCCGGACCACCGGCAATACCGATCACCCGGCATCCTTTAATTTTGGCAATCTGTCCCACGACACTACCTACTGCTCCGGCAGCACCGGAAACCAAAACGATGTCTCCTTCTTTTATTTTTCCCACTTCCAGAATACCAAAATAAGCGGTCATTCCGGGCATACCCAGTGTGCCGATATACGTGGGCATCGGTGCGAGGCGGGTATCAACCGGATAATAATTTTCTCCGTTGGTAATGGCGTATTGCTGAACACCTCCCCAGCCGGTTAGTACATCTCCTGCTTTGTATTTAGGATGATTGTTGGATTTAATGACTTTACCGATGGTGCCGGCGCGCATCACTTCGCCCAGTTGTACGGGGGGAATGTAAGATTTGCTGTCATTCATCCAGCCGCGCATGGCCGGATCGAGAGAGATATAGTGATTTTCGATCAGTACTTCTCCGTCTCCCGGTTCGGGGACCGGGTGGTTTTCTAATTTCCAGGTATCCGCGTCGGGCATTCCAACGGGACGTTTTTCGAGTATCAGTTGCTTGTTCATTATTTTAATTTAATTTTTTTAAGACATCCAGTGCGGATCTCTGATATCGGCTTTTATCGTTTTCAATTATTTCCCGCAGCAGGTTGTCTGCTTCCTCTTTTTTATCCTGCGACAAATAAACGGCCACTAATTGCCAGGTTGCTTCGTCGTAATGCTCGGGTATATTGATCCGGGTAATTTTTAGTTGTTTTTCTGCAATTGGCCAGTTCTTCAATTTTTTGGCCGCCATTCCGCTATAATAATTAGCTAACACATTTTCAGGATCGGTGTTTAATACTTCGGTAAATATATCCAAACTAACCTGGTATTGCTCGTTTTGGTAAGCCTCCAATCCGTTTTGTAAAGAAGTATTGGTAATCAGAGATTCATCACCTGATCGCAGGGCGCCGACTATCGGATTATTTTCTTCCATAAAATTGGCCGCCAGAATCCGTTCGGTAGCGTTGCTTTGCCAGTAAAGATAACTACCAATGGGGATACTCAGTAAAAGCAAACTCGCTGCGATTCGCATGGCCCAGTTTTTACGAACTGGTAGTTCTTTTACCACTGCCGGAGTGGGGGAGGCAGTTTCAGTGGTCTTTAAAAAATCAAGTTCGGGTAAATCCTCGACGTTGTGATGATTAGCGAAGCCTTCCACGGCATCGGTACACAGAGGACAATCGAGCAGATGATTTTCCACGTCAAAACGCTGGTCTTTGTCGAGTTCCTCTTTGAGGTATGCCTGAATTTGTTCGGGACTGAGACAGGTGGTGTTGGTAAGTATTTTATTCATATTCGTGCAGTTCGAGGAATTGTTTGATATTACGTTTTCCATTTTGCAAATAGCTTTTGACTTCCTTTTCGGAGAAGGGCGTACTGGCTACAATTTCTTTGTAACTTTTTTTGTCAAAAAAGAAAAGCGTGATGCAAGTATGTTGTTCGGGATTTAAACTTTTGATGGCTTCAATGACCATTTCTTCCCGGTTGGAGGCGATTAAATTCAGCCCTTTTCCTACGCGGGTATTATCGCCATAACGGGGTGTAATGACCTCATTATTTTCTTCCTGCCGGAAAACATTTTCTTTCAGCGCATCATATTTTTTATCACGGCGCAGCCGCATCAGACACTCGGACCGGATAACGGTGTACAGCCAGGAATTAAAAGCAGATATTGGAGTGTCAGGAATTTTCAGCATTATTTTTTCAAAAATAACAGAAACCAAATCCTTACTTTCTTCGGTGTTTTTCAAATATTTCATGCAGGCACCGTAGACGAGATGGCCGTATCTTTTGTACAATTCGCCGATCAGTTTCCGGTCACCGGTAGCGGCAAATTGCCGACAAATTTCTTCGTCGGAGAGGGGTTCCGAAGTGATGGTTGCGACAGAGAGCATGGATGTTTTTAGTATGTTTAGCCTAAAGCTAAGGAATTTAATGGGAAAGAAGAAATTAATAGATGTAAACCGATATTTGATCCCGTGGCACTGGATGTGTAAAAACTAACAAGCCCTCTTTTTAGATAAAAAGAGGGCTTGCTAAAATATTTGAATAAGTCGGGATGACGTTTTTAATTATCTACTGAGTCGTTGAAAATTTTGCTGACTCGATGATGTATTCCAGATGCATCATATAGTCTCTTTTCTTTTTGCCCGGTGCATGAACAAAACAATCAATGTAAATAAGTTCATTCTTTTCTTTATTAAAAATCAAATAACTCAAAAAAGGGCCACCCATAAAATCGTTGACGATATCCCAGATGCCACGGGCTTCGATGGCATAAGCGCCATTCAAGTCTATGGCCTTGGTAAGCATCGGCAAATCTACGTCGTTGGTACGCATATACGTATCCTTGATTTCGGTGCTGACATACTGTCTGCCCAGTTCGTCTCTTAACTTTTTGATGCCTGCTTTGGTGAGCTGATCCTGACTGGTGTAAGGTTTTTTGTGTATCAGAATATTGCTGCTCAAAAATTCTGTTTCTTTTCTCAGCCAGATCGTTCCCGTATCCTGAATGGCAACAAAATAATCGCTGGGAACCCGAAGGTCCATTTCGAATTGATTTTTAACTTTCTGTGCTATAGAAACATTTTCTCCACCGAAGTAGATGGTCGCCTCAAATTGTTCCTTATCCGTTTTGTGCAGTTTATTGGCAATCGCCGGGAAGTTCCGCTCCGCCGCATTGAGTAATTTGTCTTTTGACTGGGCAAATAAATAGACCAGGGTTTGTCCCTGTGCCCACTTGTCGTATCCGACTTTGATATTAAAATCAGACTGCTCACGGGCTTTCCGTAAGTTTTCTGCTCCCAGATCTTTGGTGATAGACTGTACGGTGGGTGATTCCGGATTGCTCAGGTCTCCGACCATCAGGTAGGCGCGCAACTCCCGGCGGTACGGATCCAGATCGAGTTCCTGTGGCGTAAAATGTTGCAAGTCAAATAATGGTTCGGGTTGGGGCAGAATAGGGTAGGCTGCTCCGAAAAGATAGCGGATAGAATCTCCAATCGCTCCTTCCCAGACGTCCTGATCGGCAATAACGCAGAGTCGGTTGGCCTGACCAAACGCATTTTTTGGTGCGTTAAATTTACTGGTCATATCGCTGGCGCAACCGGTCCAGATCATGACGAACAGTAAAGGAAAAATAATTTTAGGAACCATATTTTTGGCAATTTTTAAATATTTCATTTCGACGATTTTAATAATGTACAAAGAACGCAAATATTTAAGCACGGGCAGTCTTCAATGTCAGCGCTTTTCTTTCATTAATAAGATGCCTGCGAAACGGTTTTTGGTGGAAAACAAAGTTACTTAAAAGGAATGATTTGCCGGAGGTTGTGAGAATGGAAAGGAAAAATACCTTTATTGCTTGATTTGTGTCTTGGAGCAATCACAAAATCGGGGAGGGTAAGTACGTGGACAAATTAAACGATAAGTTATAATTAGTGCCTCGGGAACTAAATAACCGACACCTTATGCGGTCTCTTTTTTCATCATACTTCTTTGCTTATCAGTCGGGTAGCTACGGCTACACTCCTTCTGCGCGCATTGTTTGATAAAAAAATAGAAAAAAATAATGCGATCCCGCTGGGATCGATCAAACGCGGGGCCACGAATCGTGGCTAACATAATGTGATCCCGCTGGGATCATTCGGAAAATAGGGATATGATTACTGCCGAAAGGTTTACACGTTGTCTCTTACGGTAAACAGATGGTAAGTAGTATTTGTCTGAAATACCTGAAAAATGACCGTTCACCACTCATTTCTGACTATCGCAGATTTTCTTAAAATAATCCTTCGATAATATTTTCTTCGGTAATACCTTCCGCTTCGGCTTTGTAGTTGCGCACGATCCGGTGACGCAGCACAAGTTTGGCAATTGCCTGTACGTCCTCGATGTCCGGGCTGTACTTACCGTTGATGGCTGCGTGACATTTTGCGCCAAGCACCAGATACTGAGAAGCCCGTGGACCCGCACCCCAGGAAATATAGTTGTTGACCTCGGAAGTGGCCCGTGGCGTATTGGGACGGGTCTTGGTGGTCAGTGAAACCGCGTATTCCAGTACGTTGTCGGCGATTGGAATTTTACGGATCAATTCCTGAAAGTATAAAATCTGCTGACCTGTAACGATGTGTTTCAGGTCGTATTTTGTGTTTTTGGTAGTCGCTTTTACGACGGCAATTTCTTCTTCGTACGAAGGATAATCAAGCGAGATATTAAACATAAAACGGTCCAGCTGTGCTTCGGGCAGCGGATAGGTTCCTTCCTGCTCAATCGGGTTTTGGGTGGCCAGTACGAAAAACGGAGCGGGCAGAATATGGCGTTCACCGTTTACTGTAACCGAACGTTCTTGCATCGCTTCCAGGAGGGCTGCCTGTGTTTTGGGTGGGGTACGGTTGATCTCATCCGCCAGTACGATATTGGAGAAGATGGGACCTTTGTTAAATTTAAATTGTCGGTTTTCTCCCAGAATTTCTGATCCCGTGATATCCGAGGGCATCAAATCCGGTGTAAACTGAATCCGTTTAAATTCCAGATCCAGAACTTCGGCAATCGTACTTACCAGCAGGGTTTTGGCAAGTCCGGGTACTCCGACCAGCAAACTGTGACCTTTACTAAACATCGAAATAATAACGGCCTTGACGACTTCTTCCTGTCCTACGATCACTTTTCCAATTTCCTGGGAAAGATCCCGGTAAGATTTTGCCAATCCATCTACGGCTTCTACGTCGGTTTTATAAGCGGTGTCTTGCATAATTATTTTTAATTGCGGTGATTTTGTGGTTAATAAACTTCCTGCTTCCCCGAATTTCAGGTAACGGTAAGCGTATAGTCTGGTATTTAGAATGCCGGGTAAAAATACTGGTTTTCAATCAATATTTGTTTTTCGGCTTCCTTCGGGTTATAAACGCGATTTTAGAATGCTTTGTTTCGTGTTGAGAATAAAGGATTATGGTTTGAAATACGGCGGACGATTTGGGGGGCGGGGAGGTGGGTAAGAGGATCAGTCAATGCTAATACTGTATAATAATGTGATTCAGCTTACGGCCAGCAGGTTCTCTGAGATTCATCCGAAAATATGCTTCTAAAATTCCAAAACTCAAAACCCAAAACGGCGAAAAATCATAAAATTTCACCCCGGCCCCAGGGGGAGATTTTATGATTTTTCACCCTGCTTTCATCATTGAAAAACTCAAAACTAATTCCAACCTACACTGCTCTCTTTAAAAATTACCCTTCGCTTTACATAAAACGTTTTCAATCACACTCCCACCGCATATCCGCCGTCTTACGCCGTACGCCCCGATAATTATAATGCCACCATTCGGTTCGGATAGAAGCGAATCCGTGTTTCGCCATCGTGGATTTCAGGAGTGCCCGGTTTGCCTGTACGGTCGGTGTGTGATGCGTATACGTATGATGTCCACGCGGACCGAAGTAATCGAAGGGCGTTCCCATTTCGAGGGTGTCGCCGTTGAGGTGCGCGATGGTTAAATCTACCGCCAGACCTCGGTTGTGCATGGAACCTCTTTTGGGTGGTGTAACATAACTGGGATTCGGCATAATTTCCCAAAGTGCCTGTTGTACCGACCAGGGGCGATAGCAATCAAACAACATCAGGGTATAGTCCATTTTTGCCAATTCCCGCTGTACGTTCAGTAATGCCTTGGCGGCTTCGGGATGTAAAAAGCACCGGGGACAATCGTAGAGTTGCCGGTCGACAAAGTTGTCTTCGGTGGCATATTTTAAATTAAGAATAAAATTTTCGTCCAGCCGGATGAGTTCGGTCCATTGGGTGGTATCGTAATCTATTGGCGTTGCCTTTTTTAAGATTTCATCCGCCTCTTCAACCGCGATGATATCCATGGGAACAATTGATAAGGTGTCTGCTTCTTGCTTGGTATCCGAAGGAGGAGTATCGGTTGTCGTTGTCTGGCACCCAAAAATTCCCAGACATAAAAAAACGCTTAACAAAAAAATATAGTTGTTGGGCATTACGTATTGGTTTCTGAAATTGAAATATATTGGTATAATTGGAAAACGTATTAAAACCGTAAAACGAAAAAACGTAGAGACAAGGCATTGCTTTGTCTCTACGTTTTTTCCATTCAACCTTTCAACCTCTAATTAATTCGCCCCTTTCAACACCTCACCAACCTTTGCTTCCAGTGCCGGCCCGCGTAAATTACGTGCGATAATCCGTCCTTCCCGGTCCAGCAGAATCGTTGCCGGAACAGAAGTGACCGAATAAAGCTGTGCGACCTGATTTTTCCAGCCACGCAAATCACTGACGTGTGGCCAGGTAAGCTGGTCTTTTTCAATCGCTTTCAGCCAGGCATCCTTGCGCTTATCCAGGCTGACACCCAGGATCTCAAATCCCTGATCTTTGTATTTATTGTACATTCTGACCACGTTTGGATTTTCACGGCGGCACGGACCGCACCAGCTTGCCCAGAAATCTACGAGCACGACTTTGCCCCGTAATTCACTCAGCTTGATAGGGTTTCCGTCCGGATCATTTTGGGCGAAATCAGGCGCCACGGCTCCGGTCATAAAGCTGCTTGCCCGGTTAACGGCCATTTTAAAATTATCAATCATCGGCGATGCTTCGGCACCGTATTTATCAAGAAACTGGTTACCGTATTTGACAAAACTAGGGTGGTTTTTGGATTGTAAGCCAATGGAAATTCCGCCCAGCGCATATTTGTAAGCCTGTCCGTTGGGATTTAATTTTACGAGCATTTGATCTAAAAAACCATGAAAATTTTCGACGGGAATAGGTTGTTGACTGAGGACCGTCGCATAATTTTTAGCGGCTTCAAAGAGATAAGGAATCTGATCGTAGTCCGCGTTGTCCAAATCTGCGAATTGAAAGTAATTGTTAGCGAAATAATCTATTTCGTTGTTATAACTGCCCTGGTTGTTCTGAAAGCTCGGGTAAGTACCGAGAGCGGCCACGCGGGCGAGGTAAGGATTTTGTTTTTTCAATGTATCGAGATAAGCCATTTGTTGCTGGTCGAGCTGGGCCAGATTGTCAACCGCGTTTTTGGCTGCCTGCGGATTATTTCGGCTTTTGGCAAATTGCTGACCGAGTTGGCGGCGACGGTTACCGGCAGTACCAATTTCTTTGATGACATCGCCGTAAGCGTCGTTCAGCTCGGAACCGGTAAAAGTGGTGGTTTGCCGTAAATTCTGGCAGCCTCCCACCATGGCGATATGGTGTTCGGTTCCTGCGAGGACCGGCATTTTTTGCTGACTGTACTGACCAATATAGTAAAATTGCGGACTAGCAGTTTTAGTAATATCAAACTGAAAACTATCTTTCCCAACTACGCGGGCCGCCGCGAGTTCTTTAAATCCTACGCCGTCAAATTTATAGAGTTTGATCGGTTCTTTTTCACAACCTTTTAAGTGTGCATTGAGGGTGAACTGGTTGGTCTCTGGTTGTTTATTGACGGCGTCTACGACTGCCGACGGAGATTTACATCCAAAAATTAGTAAACCGAAAATCGTAATTAGTGAGTATCTAAGAATCATGGTAGATATGTTATTGGTGTTGAAGCGCTTCGCTTGTTGAAATGTTGAGGCGCTTCACTTGTTGAATCGCTTTGCTTGTTGAATCGTTGAAAAACCATGATTCAACATTGTCTTATTCAGATTCAAAGATAACGAAAATTAAGGGGATGATTGGTCGTCTTGCTTCCAATAATATTTACTTATGAAAATCAGAGAGGAATACCGAATTCTTAATATCGACCAGTTGAATATCGAATGGTGAAACGATAGAAGAGCCCAATCAATATTCACGATTGGATATTCAAGATTCAAGATTCTCTACTTCTAACCACTAATTCGCTCCAAAAACTCCTCTTCCGTCCAAACTTCCACCGTTCCGAGCGCCTGCGCTTTCTTCAGTTTAGAACCCGCTTTTTCACCTGCTACCAGAATATTTAATTTAGAACTGACGCCGCTCACATTCTTCGCACCCGCTTTTTCGGCCATTTGTTGTGCCTCCTTACGGTTGATATTGAGTGACCCCGTAAACAAAATAGTTTTGCCAATCAACGGGGCGTTGGCGTCTGCGACCTGAGGAATATCCTTTTCGGTTTGCTGAACATTGACCCCGTTTTCTTCCAGTTGGCGGATCAGACTAATGTTCTCTTCGTCTCTGAAAAAGGCCGTTACATTTTTGGCGACCACTGGTCCCACATCTTTGATATCAGTAAATTGTTCTTCCGTCCAGTCCTTTAAATCCATGGCGTGCTTGATTTCTGCGGCGAGCAGTTTGGACACTTTTCGTCCCAGATGATGGATACTCAAACTGTACAAAAACCGGTGAAGCGGCTGCTTTTTTGCTTTTTCTACGGCCATGCGTAAGTTGGTCGCCGAACGATCTCCGAATCCTTCCAGATCGGCAATCTCATCGTAATCCAGCGAATAAACATCCGCAATACTTTTCAGCCAGCCCAGCTTATGGAACCGTTCTACGTACGAGCGCCCGAAGCCGTCAATATCCATCGCATCTTTGGAAACGTGGTGAATCATCCGCTGGACCAGTTGCGCTTCGCAGTGATAGTTGGGACAACGCCAGGCCGCTTCCTCTTCGAGACGGATCAGCGGCGTAGCACAGGACGGACAATTTTCGGGAAACTGAATATCCGTTTCACTGCCGTCACGGAGTTCGTCCATCGCTTTGACAATATACGGAATCACATCGCCCGCCCGTTCGACGAGCACCGTATCGCCAATTTTGATATCCCTTTCGGTGATAAAATCCTGATTGTGCAAAGAAATAGACGAGACGGTAACGCCCGCCAGTTGTACCGGTTCGATTTTGGCAACGGGCGTAATCGCACCAATTTTACCAATCTGAAAATCGACGTTGACTAATTTGGAAGTAGCTTGTTTTGCTTTGAATTTATAGGCAATAGCCCAGCGCGGGTGATGACTCGTGTAGCCACAACGTTCCTGCAAGACCAGGTCGTTTACCTTGATGACCATTCCGTCAATTTCGTATTCGTAGTCCTCGCGTTCGCGTTCCCATTTGGCACAAAAATCACTGACTTCTTTGATAGTTTTACAGACTTTTCGTTCTTTGGTTGGAATTTTAAAACCCAAATTTCCCAGTAACTCAATGCCCGCATCGTGACTTTCAAACTGTCCCATTTTATCATTTCCATCCTGATCGACCGCGTATCCGAGTTGATAAACAAACGCTTCGATATTCCGGACGGCGGTTTCTTTTGGATCTTTGGTACGGAGTCCTCCGGTCGCCGTATTCCTTGGATTGGCGAATAATTGCTGTCCCGCTTTGGCCCGTTCTTTATTCATTTCTTCGAAACGATCTTTACGGATGACCGCTTCGCCCCGCAGTTCGACTTTGTGAATATTAGTTTTGGAAAAAGCTGCACGAACCGGAATGGAGCGCATGGATTTTACGTTGGCAGAAATGTCTTCTCCTTCACTCCCATTGCCACGCGTAGCACCACGAACGAGCAGGTCATTTTCGTAAACCAACGCCAGACTACCACCGTCGTATTTTGGTTCTACGCAATACGCAATTGGATAATCTTCGTCCACGTTGAGGAGTTTGCGAATGGAGGTATCGAAATCTTTCAGATCCTCGGCGTTGTAAGAGTTAGCGAGGGAAAGCATCGGGACGAGGTGGGTGACGGAGGCACCGTAGCCACTCAGGTCGTTGCTGACCCGCTGCGTCGGAGAGTCCGGAACGATGAGCAGCGGAAAAGCGGCTTCGAGGGCTTCCAGTTTTTTGTACAAATGATCATATTCAAAATCACTGATGACCGGATCATTTTTGACCGAATATCGCCATTCGTGGTAGATCAGAATCTGCCGGAGTTGGGCGGCCTGATTTTCGGCACCCGCCGAGTCGGTGGCGGTGGGCACTTCCAGTAATTGACGGGATTGTTCGACAAATTTTCGTTGTTGTTCGGTCGTGTACATATCGTTTTTTTGGTGTAAAATGAGGGGTAAAGATAG
>CAKZUV010000373.1 GCA_937921555.1 uncultured Saprospiraceae bacterium | reverse complement strand
AGAAATATGAAGCCGTCTGAGACGGTTTTATAAACAGATAGAACCCCTGTTTAAAAACGGTGCATTTATTACCAAAAACTAAAAATCATGGTCACTTACAACGAAGCAGCAACAAGCAAAAAGATAAAACGACGGGCACTTTTGGTGACTTGTAGTTTTTATCTCATATTATTCGGTCTGTTAATGCTGGGGTATCAGGAAAATATTGTGGATTTCTTTCCCGATTTTATTATGGAATGGTTTGACCGGATTTTCCAGATGGAGACTACGCCGGTCGAAACGGCTCCCCAGGCGAATGGCTCCTTTATCTGAGGAGTACGCACTAGCTAATTAAGAAAACTCAATTGAAGTGTTTGATTTTGAAATTGTAGTTGAGGTTGAGGTTAATTTTTTTTCCTTTTTCTTTAGATAGAAGATTCTTGCTTTTGGCACCACACAAATAGATTTTTAAAATCTTATTTCATATAGCATTAAACTTTACGCATCTTAATCCCTTTCGCCGCCCGTAAGGTAATCAGTGGTTGTGGAATCACATCCTCTTTATTTACCAGTTGAAAAGACATTCTCCGCAGGGTCTGAATCAGTACCAGCTGCATTTCCATATACGCAAAATTTACGCCGATACACATTCTTGGGCCTCCGCCGAATGGCAGATAAGAAAAGGCGGGACGTTCTTTCATTTTTGATTTGTCAAAACGATCCGGATTAAATTCATCCGGATTTTCCCAATAACCGGGCAGCCGGTGTACGCCGTAAATAAACGGAAAAATCATCGTGCCTTTTGGAATTTTTACGCCCTCGTATTCATCGTCCGACAAAGCGATACGGTCCATGATCCACGCTGGCGGATAGAGGCGGAGAGATTCCTGGACGACCTGCATGGTATAAGAAAGGTTTGGCAAATCCATAAAACCCGGCGGACGATCACCGAGTACATCGTTGATTTCTGCTTTTATTTTAGTGATCACTTCCGGATGTTGAGCGAGCAGATACCAGGTCCAGGCGAGTGCGTTGGCACTGGTTTCATGTCCGGCGGAAAAGAAAATCAGGCTCTCGTCGACGAGCTGAGTATCTGTCATTCCTTCACCCGTATCTTCGTAACGCGCTGATAACAGCATATCTAATAAATCATGGTGTTCTCCTGTTTCGCTGCGGCGAAAGTCGATAAACTCCTGTAGAATTTTTTTAGTATGTACAGCCGTTTGGTCCGCGCTCCGAAATTGACCACTCAAATAATACCAGGGAATTTTAAAAGGCTGCCGGACCTGCTTAATCACAAATCGTTGAATATCCGTAATGTTATCCGATAAATCTCTCAGGTCCTGCGCTTCCGTATGCGTACTGAACAAAGACCGGGCGACAATCTGAAAAGCCATTTCCATCATCTCTTCGGAAATATTGACCACGGATTGTTTTTCAAATTTTGCTTCCAGTAAGTCCAGTTGTTCATCAATCACCGACAACATGATTTTTACCAGACCCGATAGTTTTTCTTTATGAAAACCCGGCTGAATTAATCGTCGTTGCTGTCGCCAGTAATCGCCCTCAACGGTCAGTAAACCCTTACCGGCAAAACGACTCAGGACCTTGGTTTGTAAGCGGGACTTGCCAAAATTTTTCTGATTTTTTTGTAAAACATATTGAATCAGTCCCGGATCAGCGGTGTAGATAATTCGTTCGGCACCTCCGAGATAAGAAGCATACGTGGGACCGTATTCGGCGATCCCCTCCATGAGCAGCGGCAATGGATTTTTGTAAAAACTGAAGGAGTTTTTGAGGGCACTGAGGCGATTTACTTCGGGAAGAGGATGATTTTTGATAGGGAATTTTTAATTATGAAAATCTGGTTTCAAAATTAATAGAATTTCGGTTATTATTCGCTAATATTTTGTATTTTAAAATTAGTAGGTATTTTCAATCCAATAATTAATGAACAAACAGTTGAAATTGGATGAATCTTCGTCCCTCTTATTACTGGGGAAACAACCGTCCGGAATTTACTTTTTAACGATCTTAGGAAATAAGCGGATCTTATTTTCCGAAAAGATAGTAATTCAGAAATAAATTAATTATCAAGCCGGGAGTCTCATCTCCCGGCTTAAATTTATCTTTATGAAATTTATATTAATTATTTTAATAGTATGTGTTTACTTGTCCAGCGGCTATAGTCAAAAGGAAGACTATATCTGGTTGCTGGGTTATGGAAACAATCCTAATAGTATATTTACGGGGGATAGTCAAATTGATTTTAATACGGAACCACCTACGATATCTCTGGTATCTCATCCAATAAATTTTTATTTTTCGGACGCAAGTATATGTGATGGAGATGGTAATTTATTAATGTTTACTAATAGTGCAACCGTAGGGAATGCGGATTACGAAGTAATGGAAAATGGCGATAGTCTGGGACTCAGTGAGGTGCAACTTTCTTACGCGCTAGGAGGCAGTAATCAATTTGGACCTCCAGCCCAGCAAGGAGTAATTATATTAAATATACCCCAACAAGATTCCCAATATATGATTATTCACCATGAACTTTCAGCGGATGTGGAGGATATAGTTCCTGGCCTTGCAAATATTGTATTTAGAGTTTTTTATAGTATTGTATATTCTACTGAACAGTAATTTTTTGTAATATATATTGGTCATATTCTAAAGGCTTTGTCTTCTTTGCAATCCACCTTGACATCGCCATTAAGGCTTTGCAAAATTCATCATAAAAGAATACCTCTTTCAACAACAATTCA
>CAKZUV010000372.1 GCA_937921555.1 uncultured Saprospiraceae bacterium | reverse complement strand
CAAGCTGAAATATATGCGCCGGCCGTTCAAACGGGGATTGCGTTGCACCGTCTCATTGACACGTATACGGATCAGCATCCGGTGGTGAGAATGGGTACTGAACGTCTGCGACCCATTCAGGGAAAATATGCCCCCGTGGTGATTGATATTCTGTATGACCATCTGCTCGCTGTCAACTGGGATAAATATTCTGCCATGTCGCTGCCGGATTTTGCCCAAAAACAATACGCGTTGTTAGAAGAACATCTGGACATTTTACCTAAAAAATTACAGAAAAATCTCCCTGGAATGATCGCTGGCAACTGGCTGGTAGGGTACAAAGAAGAGGCGGGTATCCGATACACGCTGAGACGAATGGACCAACGCACAAAATTCCCTTCTTTCTTCGATCAGGCGTACGATACGCTCCGGGAATTCTATCCATTATTCGAAAAAGAGTTCAATACATTCTACCCGGAATTAATCCGGAAATCCCTGGAATTTCAAACGGATCATTTTCCACCAGAAAACTAAGAAAACTTTAACGTATTTAATTTTAGTTTAGCTGAATTTTATAAGTTCTATGAAAATCAGTCTTTTAGAGATTATTTAAATTTGGATACCAGCTAAAAGGGATACTTTAAGTAGAAAACTTAACGATTTTAATTTGAATTTCCGGACTTAATTTACAATCTTAGCATCATATTAGGAACGAAGATCTATTCATTAAACCGGATAAGTCTTTTAATAAACTGATACTAGCATCAAATGATAACAATGCTGGTTTTACCTTACTTTGAGAAACATAAAAGCATTCAATCCACTCTCAGGCATTGAAATTTATGAAACATTAGGTAATACTTTATACCATGACTACACAAAAAGTTAAAAAAGGACGCGTTCTTTTAGCAGAACCGTTTATGCTGGACCAGAATTTCAAAAGAGCAGTTATCCTACTTTGTGAACATGAAATGGACGGCAGTCTCGGCTTTATTCTGAATAAGCCTTTGGAAATGACCGTCAATGAATTAATTGCCGATTTTCCGGAGTTTGAAGCCCCCGTTTTCTATGGCGGTCCCGTCAAAACAGATACCATTCACTATATTCATAACGTCGGAGATTTACTGCAGGACAGTAAAAGGATCGCGCGGGGTGTTTACTGGGGTGGGGATTTTGAACAACTCAAAGGCCTGATCAAATCCGGATTAATCGAACCCAGAGATATTCGCTTTTTCGTAGGGTATTCGGGATGGGATTTTGGGCAGCTGGCCGAAGAAATGAAAATTCGATCCTGGGTGGTAGCCAACATGGACGCCAATTATGTTTTTAGTAATAAAACTAAAAATTTATGGCAGGATATTATGCGAAATAAAGGCAACGCATACAGCGTGATTGCTCAAATGCCGGAGGTTACGATTTCAAATTAAGAGCTTGTTTAATTTTTTTTTATATTTTTAGAAAAAAGCTGTTTCGGTGGGTTACCGGAACAGCTTTTTTTGATCTATTGCATCTTTTGTCCGGTTCCCCTTTCTTCCTAAATTCCGTATCTTTGCACCATGATTACAGCAGCTAATATATTTGTAAAATACGGAGACCGGGTGCTCCTCGATTCGGTCAATATTGTTTTTGAAACGGGACAAAGAGTAGGTCTGGTCGGACGGAACGGTGCGGGAAAATCTACCATGCTCAAAATTATCGCCGGACATCAGACGCCGGACAGCGGAACCATCACACGACCCACCGGTTCTACGCTGGGATTTCTGCATCAGGAAATGAGCCTGCCCAAGGGAAAAACCGTTATGGCCGAAACCCTCACGGCTTTTAAAGAAGCGCTGGAATTACAAACCAAAATTGATAGCATCAATGTACAACTCGGCGAACGGACCGACTACGAATCACAGGCTTATCTGGATCTGATCACGGAGGTGAGCGACGCGGGTGAACGATTTCAGATTCTGGGCGGACATACCATGGAGGCCGACGCCGAACGGATTTTAGGAGGACTGGGATTTAAATCTTCCGATATGGACCGGCTGACGGACGAATTCAGCGGAGGCTGGCAGATGCGGA
Source organism: uncultured Saprospiraceae bacterium (assembly GCA_937921555.1). Taxonomy (GTDB): domain Bacteria; phylum Bacteroidota; class Bacteroidia; order Chitinophagales; family Saprospiraceae; genus JALZUU01. The sequence goes on along the minus strand of CAKZUV010000372.1, from coordinate 11,189 downwards.
TCGAACTGGCAAAAATGCTGCTCCAAAAACCGGATTATCTGTTGCTGGATGAGCCGACTAACCACCTGGATATTGAATCTATTATCTGGCTGGAAAATTTTCTGAAGACTTCTCCGAGTACTTTGATCGTTATTTCGCACGATAAGCAATTTTTGGATAATGTAACCAATCGCACCGTAGAGATCGAACTCGGAAAAGCGTACGATTATAAAGTAGCTTATTCCAAATTTATGGTGATGCGGAAAGAACGGCGGGAGATGCAGCAGGCGGCTTTTGTAAATCAGCAAAAAGTCATCGCTCAAAAGGAAAAAACCATCAACCGGTTTATGGCGAAGGCCACCAAAACCAAGATGGCGCAGTCCATGAAAAAACAGCTCGATAAGATGGAACGGATCGAAATTGATTCGGAAGATTCCGGAGCTATGAAGCTGAAATTTCCGCCGGCACCCCGCGCGGGCAGCATCGTGATCGACGCCAAAAAAGTGACCAAAGATTACGGAGACCTCAAAGTACTGGATCGCGTTGGACTGAAACTGGATCGTGGTGACCGGGTTTCCTTCGTAGGACAAAACGGTCAGGGAAAAACCACCCTGGCTAAAATATTGATCAACGAGATTCCGGCGACGGATGGTGATATTAACCTTGGGCACAACGTGAAGGTGGGCTATTATGCCCAAAATCAGTCGGACGCATTGCAGGGTGGCCGGACCGTTTTACAAACCATGGAGGCACAATCGCCGGAAGAATTGCGACCCAAACTCCGGACGATTTTGGGATCTTTTATGTTCAGTGGGGATGACGTCGAAAAGAAAGTATCAGTCCTGAGTGGGGGAGAGCGGGCGCGGTTGGCGCTGGCCTGTTTACTATTAAAACCCATCAATTTGCTGGTGCTGGATGAGCCGACCAACCACCTGGATATTATTTCAAAAGATGTGTTAAAGCAGGCGATCCAGAATTTTGATGGTACGCTCATTATCGTCTCCCACGACCGTGATTTTTTGGCCAATCTGACCAACCGGACTATTGAATTCCGGGATCAAAAATTATACGAACACCTCGGTGATGTCAACTTCTTCCTGGAAAAGCGGGCCATGAACAACATGCGGGAGGTAGAATTGTCTAAATCCAAACATCTGCAAGCGGAGAAAAACGCTAAAAAATCGCAAAACGGAAAACCGGAATTAAGCTACGAGGAAAGAAAAGCACTCAAGAAAAAAGAACGACAGGTACAGAACGCGGAACGGGCCGTGGAAAAACTGGAAGAGGAAATTGCGGCCATCGAAATCAAAATGGGAGAACCCGGATTTTACGAAAGTGAAGCGTCCGCCAAAGTGATGGAAGATTATCAGGCAAAAAAGAAAGACCTGGACGCGGCGGTGGAAAAATGGGATCGGCTGGTGAGTGAGCTGGAGGGGTAGGAAGGTTGAAACGTTGAAACGCTGCGCTTGTTGAAATGTTGAACCTGCCTTGCTGCGTCGGCAGGCAGGTCGTTGAATGGTTGATGTTTAAACAGCTTCATTGCTAAAATGGCTTAGTTTGAGAATTAGGTATACAAAAAAAAATAGGATCAAAGTATTATTCATACTATGATCCTGATCTAAATTGGAATGAAACCTAACCTACAATATTCTTGAACTCGGAAAAAGTTTCTAGTCGAAGTGTGCTAAAAATTAACACACCCCGATAGAACGTTATCCTGTTGAATTTAATTTAATGAAATCAGAAAATGATTCGTTCGTATTTTTTCTGACCGGAAAATTCTTACACTTTAATAAGAATCGTTCCTTTTAATTACCTTACAAATATCTGACTTAATCTCCACCTGCACATCAACGAAAACCCCTAAATTTTAAATTAGGGGAAAACCCCTAACGGCTAGTTCAGAATGATTCGTTTCACAAAAAACAAAGCTTTGTCCACAACTCTGAGGTGATAAACCCCCAGTGGTAATGCCGACAAATCTACCTCACATTCGTGATCGCCAATCATGGAAAAAGCCAATTCTAAATCAACTGATTTTCCAATCCCGTCCAGTAAGTCAATCTTTACTTCGTTCGTAAACGCCGTGTTCGGACTCGTTAGCCGAACGTGCTTAGGCTCTTTAGCCGAAGAAAGCTGAATAGCCTTGAGAGGGGCGATTTTGATCATTGTTTTTGTGATTATTTATAAGTGCAAGTTACCGCTAATTGGAAGTTTGTACATCGGGGAATACATGGAAATTGTAAAATGAGGGGAAACCCCTAGTGGAAAAAAAATTAGGAGTGCGGAGCGGAAGTTTTGTTTTTTTTTAAATAACTTAAATCTAAACTAGCGACAACCTGCGATTACCGAGTTTGTATTTTATTTGTTCAGAAGAAATATTTTAAGTAGTTTGGGTTAAAATATAAATTATGAAAAATCTTTTTCCATTTTTGTTACTTCTTTGTTTTATTTATGGATGTAGTGATTCATCAGATGATAATATTAGTGTAGAAGAATTAGATTGTTTAGCACTCGTTGATAGTACTTGGTCTGTGATTACTTTAGATCAACCGCCTGTTTATCTGGATAATGGTGTAACGGGCTTTAATGAGCATTTACTAACCGAAATTAAGTACCCAAGAGAAGCCAGAGAAAATGGCGTGGAAGGTACTGCCCGGCTGGAATATGAAGTTGCGACCAATGGAATAGTAGAAAATATTATGATCACAGAAAATCCTGGTACTGGAATTGGCGAAGAACTAAAGCGGGCATTTGAAGTAGTAACTACCGGAATTGCTTACTCGCCTGCGATTCTAAATGAAGTTCCTATCCGTGTAAAAAAAGAACAAGAAGTCAATTTTCGGGTGGAGTAACAAAGATGTAATGCTGGTTTCTTAGGAATGGCAAATAAATAAGTGCAGAGTGAGGCAAAAAGAGGAAGTATAGAATCGTACTTTATTTATTTAACATTCCTTAACAAACTAAAATTCCTTGAGGTAGAGACAGGTTGCCTCAAAAAAGCCGACAAAAAATTACGGGAAATGACCCTGACCCCAAGAGGAATTCCCGTAATTTTTTGCTTTTATGATTCTGGCTGAGTGATACATCTGCATATAAAGTTCAAAAGGGAAGGTCGGCAAAAAATCTCAAAATTTGACCCCGACCCCGGAGGGGAGCTTTTGAGATTTTTTTCCTTGGTGGTCATCAGGAAAGATGAGGCGACAAATTCAAAAATCTGCACATCAAAAAATCTGCAAATCAAAATCCGCCATCCCGTCCGCTTACGCGGTTCCTTCCCTCGTCGCGCTGTCGCACGCCGCCCTCCTTCGTCGGGATCGGTCAGTCATCTACAAAGGTACCGTAATCAACGTCGTCGTTCCTTTTCCTTTCTCCGAATGTACACTCAGGTCGCCTTTCAGATAATTGACTCTGGAAAGAATGTTTTCCGTTCCCATTCCTTTTTTTACGCCCTCGACATCAAATCCGACGCCGTCATCTTCCACCATGATAATAAACTCATTCTCTTTTCGGGTGAGCTGAATCAGGATTTCCTGCGCTTTGGAATGCTTAATCGAGTTATTCAATAATTCCTGTACCAACCGGTAAACGGTCAGTGCCACCGTATTTTCCAGTTTGTTTTCCAGTCCGTAATGTTGAAAATCAATCGTCCGCTGATCCGGGTCATCAATCCGGTTAATCAGATCACCCACCGCGGCGACCAGCCCTAAATTTAACAAAGAACTGGGCTGCATATTCCTGGCAATATCCCGTACCTCCTGACAAGCCGTGTCGAGCAGACGGTTGGCATTCTGATAATTTTTAAACTGGCTGACGCCTTCCAGTTTGTTTTCCAGCGAATCGAATTGCAGTTTAACAGTTGACAACAATCCTCCCAGTGAATCATGTAAATCTTTTGCTACCCGTTCTCTTTCTGCCTCCTGTCCTTCGATCATGGCGTGCATACTTTCGATTTTCATGTTGTTTTCCAGCTCCGTAATTTTCTGTTTGTTAATTTTTTCGTTTTGACGATTGATCAATTCGCGGGTAGAAATCTGTTTTTGAAAAAACCGGATAATAAAATAAGTTCCTGCCAGAATCGCAAAAAAACCAATCAACGCTGAGATAAGCAAATTGCGTTGCTTCCGCACGCTAAATTCCGCCGAATTTTTTTCTTCACTTAATTCCTGAATTTTTTCGTCCTTCTTCTGGCTTTCGTATTGGCGGCTCAGCCGGTTAGCCGTTTCGAGCTGATCCGCGTTTTGCAGACTATCGTTCAGGGCCACAAACTTATTGACATAGAGATAAGCAGAATCATAACTTTCCTGATCCGCGAAGGCGGCGGCCATCGTTTTATAAATATCCCTGAGTTGAGGCGCATTGACAGAAGCGGTGAGCTGATGACTTTGCCGGAGGTAGTCGATGGATATTTTTGGCTGTTGCTTGAGTTGAAAAGCATTACCCACGGCCAGCAGACTTCGCGAAATAAATTCCGGGTTATCGATTTCCTTGCTCAGGGCCAAAGCTCTTTCTGCGGTGCCGAGCGCCTTGTTTTTTTCTCCCAGCCGAACATAAGAATTTGATTTTTCGATACCAATCGTAATATCCAGCAGCGTATCTTTCAGCATCCGGTTGATATCAACACTCTTATTCAGGTAGTAAATTTCTTTTTTAAAATCTGCCCGATCCAGATAAATTCTGGACAAATCCAGATACGCCCGCGCAAGTTCAACGCCTTTATTTTCCCGGTTATAAAACTGAATGGCTTCCTGTAAAAGCCGCTCGGCGCCGTCGTCCAGACCCTGAAAAATATATAAATCGGCCAGTGAAAGTTTAACTTCGTACAGATTGGTAGAATCACCAATTTTTTCAAAAAGATCAATACTTTTCTTATAACTTCTGAAAGCGTCGTCGTAATTATTGGTAATAAAATAATAATCCCCGAATTGCTGATGCACTTCCGCCATGCGCCAGACATCGCTGTTGGCCATCGCATCGGTAAAAAATTGCATCAGTTGCTGATAAGAATACAACGTATCCGTGGGCGTATTCCCCGGTGCGGAACAGGGGAGTAGAAACAGAAATGCGATCAGGGTTTGTGAAAGCCTAGACATCTATCAAATTATTTTCCATGGCAATCCGTACCAGTCCGGCGGTATTACGGGCATTGAGTTTGGCCAGTAAATTCGCCCGGTGTGACTCCACCGTCTTCAAACTGATAAACAACTGATCGGCGATTTCCTGCGTCGTATGTTCCTTGACGATGAGCTCGAGTACTTCCTTTTCCCGCCGGGAAATTTTGGGAATATTCAGGTTGGCGGCTTTGGAAGATTCGGATCCTTTCACCAGCCCTTTCATAATCGTCTGCGTGACAGCCGGACTAAAATAAGACTGGCCTTCGAATACCGTTTTAATGGACTTGAGTAATTCGGTCCGGCCCGTATTTTTTAAAATATAACCCTGTGCGCCGTTATTCAGAATTTCAGTGACGTAACTCTCCTCGTTAAACATCGAAAGCGCCAGCACTTTAATATTGGTTTTTTCTTTGAATAATTTTTTACAAACCTCAATCCCGTTCATTTTGGGCAGATTGACGTCCAGTAAAATCAGGTCAATTTCCTTCTCTGCCAGTTGGGTAAAGACTGCTTCTCCATCATAGCATTTTCCGACGACCTCTATATCCGTTTCTTCTGCCAGGATAGATTCGATCCCATCCGCGAACATGGTATGATCATCCGCAATCAGTATTTTTATCATAATTTAAAAGTATTTCATTATTTTATTATACTTTGTAAAAGTACAAAAATTAACTTGTTTGAATTTATTCACCCGAATACCGGCATTTTCTTCCCCAATTTTCATTACTTTTGAGGTCATTTTAAGAGCTTGTCCAAATTTGCCAATTGCAGCCAATTAATGGAAGTTGAGACAAGTTATAAATAGCTTTTAATTAAACTGCTTTCAAACTAAAAATATTATGGAAACGCTTACTAACTCTGGTTTAGATATTTGGAATATTGTACTCATGGTACTGGTAGGAGCCATGGCAGGTTCGCTGGCCGGCTTTATCATCAGAGGAAATAACTACGGTTTTATCGTCAATTCTGTTCTCGGTATATTCGGTGCTGTCGTCGGTGGTGCTATTTTTAATATGTTGAATATTACTCCCGGTAAAGGGATTGTAAAGATGATTTCGGATACCTTTCAGGTAAATCTTCCCCTCAATTTTGTTGGAATGATCGTTTCTGCTACCCTGGGTGCGGTCATCATTTTACTCGCTTTAAAACTCATTCGCGGCGGTAAATAAAGGGCCGGGCTATTCCGTCAGTTCAGGGTAGATCGAAAACCTTACCCCTTACACTTTCTCCGTTAAATTCCCGTTAAATGGTTAACTTTACGCACCAATGCAGGCGGAAATTTCCTTTGTAGTAACAGGAGGCTACCGAAATTTCAGGGAACGTGTAAGATATGAGCCACACACCAAATCATTTTGATCATTTTTTTCGGAGACTGGGTCGCCGGCGAATCGTAAAGGGAACCTTTCGGGGGTTGCGCTATTTATTGCTGTTTCTCTTTATCTTACTGTTAGCTGGTTGGTTTGTTTTGCAAAATAAAAAAGTTCAGAATTATCTGCTCACCGAAGTTACCGGCTATTTGAGCGAGCAGTTGGATACCAAAGTGGAAGCCCGCCGGATTGATTACCGCTTTTTTGATAAACTGGTGCTCAAAGACTTTTACGTAGAAGACCAGGATGGAGATACCCTTCTTTATAGTCGGGAATTAAAAGCTTCTTTTGATTTAAATCTCTTGAAAGTCCTCCGGAAAAACTATGATATTGAGGATGTTTATCTGACGGATGCCCGGCTCCGGATTTTTCGGGACAGCGCCGCTCAGTACAGTAACCTCGACCTGATGCTGAAAAAATTCGTCAGGGAGGAAAGTACAGGTAAACCGAAAGAAAGTAAACCTGCTATTTTATCCATTGACCACCTCTATCTGGACAATATTTCCTACCTCGAAAACGACCTGGTGAAAGGAATGGAACTGACCGCTTTTCTGGATCAGGGAGCTATTGATGTCAGGAATCTCGACCTTGCAAATCAAAACATTGAGATTGACAAAATTGAACTGACTACCCCAGATGTGACGCTGATTGAGAAAAAAGCCTTTCCTTATATTCCACCAACCGTCAATGAAACATCAACTACGCAACCGGGAGATACGATCCCGGCAGATGCGCAGCCACTGACCTTTCAGATTTCCGTAGGGAATATCTCGCTCTCAGATGGCCAGTTTTCCCGTCAGAATCTCCGGAAATCTGCTGCCTCGGATCTCGGTGAAGGGCAGGTCGATTTCAATCATCTGTATCTAAAAGGTATTCAACTGAAGGTACGTGATTTTAACCTCAGAGATGGAGCGATAGAAACTTCGATTGACCAGCTGAGTGCCGTCGAAAACAGCGGATTCGTTCTGTCAAACCTGTCCGTAAAATCGGCTAAATTGAGTGACCGAAAAATTGCACTTTACGGAATGGATCTGATTACACCGTATAGTCATCTTAATGATACCCTTGTTATGAGTTTCAGATCACTGGATGATTTTAAAAATTTTCCTGACAAAGTATTGTTACAAACTAAATTTAACAATTCCAGGGTTGCCCTGCGGGATATTCTGGCGTTTGCCAAAAATCTGGAAAATAATAAATTCTTTACTCAGAACATCGATCAGGTCGTGGAAATAGATGGTGACCTGCAGGGAAGGATTAATTCTCTGAAAGGTAAAAATCTGACCATCAAACTAGGTAATAGCACCCGGATTGAAGGCAGCTTCTCCTCTCGTAATCTGACCAAAAAATCGGAAGCATTTCTTGATTTTAAGTTGAAAAATCTAGCCTCGGATATGCAGACACTGCGTTTGCTGATTCCCGGTTTTAATCCGCCGGACAACTTTGACAAGATCGGCGCATTTAATTTCAGCGGGGAATTTTTGGGATTCTTTATTGATTTTGTGGCGGATGGAAATTTACAGACTGCCCTCGGTACGGCCAATACCGATATGCGGATGAACCTGCGGCAGGGTAGAGAACTGGCACAGTATTCCGGAAACCTTTCTTTGCTGGATTTTGACCTTGGAGCCTGGACGGGAAATTCACAACTGGGAAGGGTAAGTATGAATACTTCCGTAAAAAATGGTCAGGGATTAGTCCTCGAAACGGTGGAGGCTGAAATCGGAGGGGCAATTTCTTCTATCAGTTTTAAAGATTATAAATATGAAAATATCAGCCTGGACGGTGCCTTGAAACAGAAATTTTTTGACGGTAAACTGAGCATTCGGGATAACAACATTGACTTGAATTTTGACGGTGCGGTGGACCTCACAGATAGTATTCCGCAATTTGATTTTACCGCCGAAGTAAACAAATTGGATATAAAAAAATTAAACTTGTCTGCTGATAATCTGGTGTTGCGCGGAGATACCAAAATAGTGATGAATGGAAGTGCATTGTCCAATCTTCAGGGGAATCTGATACTGCGGGATTTTTCTATTTTAAAAAACGGAGTGGATAGTTTTCAGATGGATAGCCTGACTATTTTTACGGAATTATTTCCGCAGGACCGACGGAGTTTTTCCATTGCTTCCGATATTCTGGATCTGGAGCTGGACGGTCGCTTTGAGATGGATCAAGTGCCCAAAGCCCTGCTGGGATATGTCCACCACAACTATCCTGATCTGGCAGAGAGATTTAGATTGAAAGGATCGGATCAGGGAATTAAAGCGACCAATTTTAAGTTTGATCTGGCCGTTCGAAACAGTCTCAACTGGACGAAATTAATTGATGCCAAACTGGATACGCTCGAAAATATTACCGCTTCCGGATACTTTGATAACGAAGCAGATTCCGTTTATCTGGAATTATCGGTGCCCCGCGTAAAGTATGGGAATCTGGCATTTGATGATGTACTTTTTGACGTAGATGGTAAAAAAAGTTTCAGCGATTTACACTTTGAAGTGTACCACAGTGACATCAACGGGCAGAATTTTGAACCGATTGAACTCACCGGAGAACTGAGCGGAGATACCTTGTTTTTTGAAATAATCTCTACCAACTTTACCAGTGTTTTTGATGATTTAAAACTCAACGGTCAGCTATTTCCGTTACCGGAAGAAAACTATCAGATCAGCTTTTTTCCATCAAACCTGGTCGTGGTAAAACAGAACTGGAACATCAAAGCGGATAATTATATTCGGTTTGGAGACAATTTTATCGAAACCAATAATTTTGAATTGCAAAGCGGAGAAAAGCGTATCAGCATCAATAGCATTGGCGAAACCGGAGTTAAACTCGGATTGGAAAATATCAGCCTGGGTCTGATTGACGACTGGTGGGATTTCGATCAGATGGATTTCAGTCAAACTATTGATATCGAGCTGACGGCCAAAGACATTTTTAAGCAAAAAGGTTTCAACCTGACGGCCCTCGCAGATACGCTGGAAATCAACGGTGACGACTGGGGAAAGCTGGCTTTAACGGCCAGTCTCGAAGAGCTCACCGACTACACGGATGTCTATTTGTCCATCACTAAGGGAGATGAACAGTTGATCGTAAAAGGAGATCTTTCTCCTTTTAAAAAAGAGGGCAGAACCTTCCCTAATGATTTTAATTTTGAAACCAGCATTAAGAATTATCCTTTATCGATAGCTGAGTATTTTATTAGTAATATTATCTCACAAACGGTAGGTAGCTTTGATTCCAGAGTGGCCCTTAACGGGAAATTTAAAAAACCCAACATCAACGGAAGTATCCGGATTTACGATGCGAGTTTAAGAATCAATTACACCAATACCCGCTACGATATTCCGGATTCGTACACGACTATTAACAATAAAATTTTTGACGTATCCGGAAATTACCTGATCGATAGTTTGGGCAATCGTGCCAACCTCAGCGGCGGATTTCTTCACGATCATCTCACCGACTGGCGGATGGGAGCGAGCATCAGTTCCGACAATTTTCTATTCCTGAATACGACCAAAGAAAACAATCCCATTTATTACGGAACCGGAATCGGGAGCGGGAATGTCAGCTTTACAGGGCCCTTCAAACAGATTGATATCGACATCAACGCCAGAACCGGAACGGGTACTACCGTGATCATTCCTGTAACGGGTGCGAGCAATGCCGGTGAAGTCAAATTTATTGAATACATCAAAGAAAAAGAAACGGCGGACGCGGAAGCCAACCGTCGCCGGACGGAACTTCGCGGGGTGTCCGTAACCATGAATATTGATATGACAGAACAAGCGCAGGCCAAACTGATTTTTGACGAAAAGGCCGGTGATATTATGGAAGGCCGCGGTAATGGAAATATCACTTTCTCCGTTGACCGGCTGGGCGAAATCGCTATGTACGGAACCTACGAAATTGTCAGAGGAGAATATTTATTTACGTTGCTGAATGTAGTTAACAAGCCTTTTGTAGTGAAAGAAGGTGGTACTATTCGGTGGGATCGTGATCCTTACAATGCGATTATTGACATCGAAGCGGAATATGCCGGATTGAATACTTCCCTGACTAATTTTATTTTAGAATATCTCAATCCTGCCAATCCGGGAGACCTGGAAGCAGAAGCCAGAAAGAGTCAGAATGTGCTGTTAAAGATGTTCTTAAATGGTCCGCTGCAACAACCCGAGATCAACTTTGATATTAGTTTTCCTGGCCTGGAAAGACAACTGGAGAATGTGACGGATAGTAAACTCCGGATTATCCGGCAGGACCAGGCCGAATTGAATCGCCAGGTTTTTGGTTTGCTGGTGATTGGTGGTTTTTTACCTTCCGGCAATAACAGTGGATTGTCAGGGCGGGGAGATTTGATCGGAATCAATACACTATCAGAACTCTTGTCCAATCAATTGTCTATCCACCTTACCCAGTTACTTTCCGAAGTATTTACCGACGTCGGATTTATCTCCGGAGTAGACTTTAATATCAATTATAATGTTTACGACAATGAACTGGCATTTAATCCAAATAATCCTACCCGTACCACGGGAAGTGCGCTGCAATTGCGGCAATCGCTGGACCTTTTTAATGATCGGTTATCGGTACAGGTTGGTGGAAATATTGACTGGGGCAGTAATCTGGTAAATACCTCCAACTCTGCCTTCCTGGCGGGAGATGTGGTTATTGAATATGCCGTTACCCGCGACCGGCGCTTTAAAGTACGGGCCTA
>CAKZUV010000371.1 GCA_937921555.1 uncultured Saprospiraceae bacterium | reverse complement strand
CACTTCTTTCTCGTAGGCTGCGTAATCAAATGATTCTGAACCTACCTTTTCCTTCTTGAAATCTTCTTTTCTAATTGTCATGTCTCAAATTTAAGTTATTTATTTTGTTATTTTTGAGACACACTTAATTGAACACCCTCTTTATCGTGTTTTTTTTTATTGAGGCAGGATAAGGAGTTTGTTTTTTAACAATAAATTCAACGACCTGCCTGCTGACGCAGGAAGGCAGGTTCAACAAATCAACAAAACATCAATCCACTCCCGGCTGTCTGATTTCCACGCCTTCGCTGGATTTACTTTCCCGGACCATGGCGCGGACATCGGCCAGTAGTTTTTTAGCATCGTAAATAATGCCGTCTTTGATGGTATATTTGACACCACCGACGCGGACGATTTCGTTTTCTTCCGTTAGTTTGATGGCGCCTGTTCCGTAGAGGACTTTTAGGTTTCTTAATGGATTTTCTTCCACGATGACAAAGTCGGCTAATTTTCCAACTTCAACCGAACCAATTTGATCGTCCATACCTAACGCTTCGGCACCATTGAGGGTTGCTGAGCGAATAACTTCCAGTGGATGAAAACCTGCTTCGCGTAGCAATTCCAGTTCGCGGATATACGCAAAACCATAGAGTTGAAAGATAAAACCAGAATCTGATCCAGCGGTAACACGACCGCCTTTATTTTTGTATTCGTTGATAAAAGTCATCCAGAGTTGGTAGTTTTTTTTCCAGTCCACCTCCTCTTCCGTTCCCCAAAAATGCCAGTATGATCCGTGTGAAATTTTACTGGGCATGTAAAACTGCCAGAGCGAAGGAATCGTATATTCTTCGTGCCATTCTGCCCGACGGGCGCGCATCAGGTCACGGCTCGCTTCGTAAATATTAAAAGTGGGGTCAATGGTAAAATCCAGGGCCAGTAATTCGTCCATGACTTTGTTCCAGTGATCAGAATAGGGTGGAGCAGCCTGGGTCCACAATCTTCCCGCTTCCTTAAAACGGTGTTGTTCATTTTGATAATTATAATCCACCGGATAGTTCTGAACCGTGCGATCGACAAATAATGCTTCCGGTAAACCATACCAGTGTTCCATCGTCGTGAGGCCTGCCCGCGCGGATTTCAGGACGTTCCATCTGCCCACATCCATCTGTGCGTGGTGGCAGGCGGAGCGAAGGCCCAGTTTTTTATTTTCATCCAGCGCAGCGGCCATTATTTTGGGTGCTGCCCCAAAAAATTTGATACCGTCCGATCCCTTACTCGCGTTTTCGCGAACCCAGGCCCGTGCGGCTTCCGGCGTACTGATGCTCTCATCTGCTCCTTGTCCGAAAACGGTATAGGCCTGAATCCGTGGTGCAGTAATGGTGCCGGCGTCACTCTTCCTTTTGTGTTCCAAAACCCAGTCCAGGCCATTACCGCACGAAGGATCCCGGATGGTGGTGATGCCGTGTCCCATCCATAGTTTAAAGACATATTCTGCGTCGGCGCCCTGCGACTTACCACCGATATGACCGTGCATATCTACAAAGCCGGGCAAGAGATACATACCGTTGCAGTCCAGTTCTTTACCACCCGGTTTGAGCTGAGGGCGGCTTTCAGGTTTGATGTCAACGCCGGGATAACCGACGACAGATATTTTTGTAATTTTATTGTTTTCTACTACAATGTCAATGGGGCCTCTTGGTGGTGCACCGTTGCCATTGATGAGCGTAACGCCACGGATGATGAGTTGTGAATGAGGACCGTCGCCTTCTTTTATCTCGGGTGCTTTTTGAACCTGAGCGGAGAGGGTGGCGAGTGTTAAGCAGAAGAAGGTGAGCGTAGAAAGTAGTTGTTTTTTCATGGAGGGGAGTTGAAGTTTTGAGTTTGGTTATGGCTGATATTACTTACTAATTTCCAATTCGCGAAGCGCTTCGATATTTACATAATCCAGCGCTTTTGCATGCGTAGATTCCAGAATTACTTTGGGTGCTTTTCCGGCGTCGTAGGCTTCTTTCCACCGCACGGCACAGAGGCACCACCGGTCGCCCGCTTTCAATCCCGGAAAATTATACTGTGGAAAAGGGGTACACAAATCGTTTCCCTGTGCTTTGGTGAAATCCAAAAATTCCTGGGTCATTTCCGCACACACCACGTGGCGTCCGCTATCGGTAGGTCCGGTATTGCAAACGCCGTCGCGGTAATAACCGGTCATCGGGTCGGTGCAGCAGGATTTTAAATCGGTACCTAAAACGTTTTTAGCAGTTTCCATTGAATTATTATTTGAAAAATTAGTAAATGCGTAGCAACAGAAAATAATGCCGGACAAGAATAATATTTTTTTCATGGTTATTTTGTTTTAAAATATTCAAATACCTAAACCACAAATTACCATTTAAGTTTTAAAAACTTATCCGGAATTTACCGAAGGTCAACATCTGTTTTTCACGTTGTGAGTTTAATTTAAATAAGTGACCAGCAACGCAACGGCCATTACCAGCATGATAGCATTTTCGATAAAAGTGGCTTCGGTCATCGGTAATTTCAAAGCGGTTCCGAGACAGGCGCAGCGGATTGATTTTTTGTCCAGCAAGGTTTTGGTGACGCCTGCGGTCGTAATTCCTAAAATAATAATGGTCAGAATCAGAGCGATTTTTACTTGAAAACGCATTAAAAACATTAACCCCAATCCGGTTTCGATAAACGGATAAATTCTGGCATAAACGGGAACGTGTTTTGCCAGCGGGTCGTACATCCGAAAAGATTCGGGAAAACCTTTCAGGTCCAGCATCTTAAAAAAACTGAAAACGATATAGAACAAACCCATAAAATCCAGCATGACGGCGTTTGCATTCCAGTCCTGGTAATGTAATAAGATACTTGCGGTAGAAATATAAAACAGAATTAAAAACAGTGGTTTTAATTGTTGCCACTTACTTTGTTTTTTGTCGTTAAATTGGTCTGAAAACGACGCGACGGACTCGGTGTTTTTTTCTGACAATGTAAATTTTTCGGGTAAGCTGTCTTTTAGTTTTTTTGTGGAAATAGGACTCGTCATAGAGACTTCTACTTCTCCTTTTTCCAGATTGACAACTGCGTTTGTTACATTTTCCAGGGCTGATATTTTATGCTCTACGGAAGCCTTACAGCCCTGGCAAGTCATTCCATCTACTTTGTAGGTATGCGTCATGATTGGTTAGTTTTTTTCAAATTTTAAAAGGTTTTTACCTTTATAATTGGCAATGTACAAGTTTTTATCTTTTACCATCAGGTCGGTCGGCTTGTTGATGCCATCTGCGATAATCTGAGATAACGTTCCGTCATGTTCGTAGATTAAAACACGGTCTTTTTCAAAATCGGTGATGTATAAAAAATCGTTATCTGCGTATACGCCGGTAGCTGCATTCATTTTTTCTGCCATTCCGATAACCTGCTGTGATTTACCGTTTTTATCAAAAACCTGAATGCGGTTGTTGTAAGCATCAGCCACGACAATTTTGTCAGTCAGAATTTCTACATCTGTCGGATAATACAACTGCCCCGGTGCTTTTCCTTCTTCCCCGATAGACATCCAATTCTGCCCGTTAAAGAACAGAATGCGGTGATGATAAAAATCAGCGATGGCAATTTCTTTTTCTAACAAACTAACTCCTGCGGGCGAATCCAGACTGTCAGGAATCTCCAAAAAACTCCTTTGTCCATTGTCAAATTTAATAATTTTGTCGGAACCATACTCGGGGATGTAAAGTGTTTCATCCAAAATAGCCAGATGCATCGGCCGTTCAAAATCGGGAAAAGTTTGCTGAATTTCTCCTTTGTGATTTACTTTGACTAACTGGTTGTGATCACCGTCCGTTATCCAGATATGGTCCTTCTGAAATGTAAAACCAATAGGGGTGATGTCCCCCAGATCAATCGTTTCTGTCAACTGCCAGGTCTTTTTGGTTTCCGTGCAGGAACATAAAAACAGCAGCGACGTGATTATAATGATAAAAAAAGATTGTTTCATTTTTGAAATTTTTAAAGAAACATTATAAAGCGAACGGTTTTCCACGAAAACCGTTCGCTGATTTTTTATAAAAAATTACTGCACCCTTTCGTAGTGGCAACAACCAGGTAAACTATTGTAAGTAGCTGTTTTTGCCTTAGCGTTTTTGGTATCGTGTCCGGCTTTGGCTATCGCTTTTTCGAGGTCTGCTTTTTTCAACTTAGAAGAAGCGCTGATGGTCAGTTGTTTGGTTTCCTGATCCCAGACTGCGCTTTGAACATCATCTAATTTCATGGCAGTTTTTTCGATTCTGGCTTTGCACATACCGCAGTTTCCGGCGACGAAAATTTCCAGGTTTTGAATATCGTCCGCTGCGAGAACGGGAGCCTCTTTTTGCTCCGATTTTTCAATACGTCCATCTCCTCTTTTGATGTAAACGCTGACGGGCGTATATCCCGCTTTTTCTACTTGCTGACTGACCCGTTCAATGCTCAGGTCTTTTTCGGCGGGATAAGTAAAATCCATTATTCCCGTTTCCATTTCTATCTTTACCTGTTTGATACCTTTGAGTTCTTTAAATTTTTTCTCCAGACCGTACGCACAGAAGGGACAACCCAATCCATCTACCTGAACGGTAAAGGCATCCATACTTTCAGATTGAGCAGTTGCTTGAAAACTGATTCCCAAAAGGAAAATTGCTACAAGAATTATAATATTATTTTTCATTATTTTAAAATTTAAATTTATTAATTGAAAGTGATTGTTAAAAAATATACCTCGTTCCTAAAAACACGCTTACCTGGCGTTGTCTTTCTTCCGGGGTAGTTTGAATTAAAGGGAATTGTACGGCGGCTTCGACCGTCAACTGGCCTTTGGCATACTGAATTCCCTGAGCGTACAGCAACATATATTGTTGAATAGATGTGAACCAGCTACTCTGATATTCAAAATATAAATTAACTTTATTGACGGGATAAGCGGGTTTTGTAAGTGGTAATCCAAAACCCATTTTATAACGCAATTCGTCCATGTCATCGGACGGTTGCAAGTTATAACCCAGTTCGCTGGAAATCCCATATTTAAGGCTCTCGTATCCCGCCACAATACCTACGTAGCTTTGGTACGTTCCCATACTAATCTCCATCAAGTCCAGCTGCGGTCCGGTCGGCAGGATTTGCAAAGTTTTGGCTACTAGCCGAAAAGTTTTTCCCATTTCGTCTTTGCGATAAAACTGATATTTGGCCAGTAACTCAATGTCACCCAGGGATTGTCCCTGCCTTCCATCATCAAAATTAAAGTGAACAAAAGGCAGGTGAACGCCAATCAGGGTACTGGCCGTGGGAAGATAATGAACCATGAGCGGCGCCTTGACAAACGTACCTTCCCGGGTATTTCTGATTTCTGTGAGGGTTTTGATAATCCAGCTATTGGCTCCCAGCATGATCGGTTTATCCGCCGTGATAGGAGGTCCCTGCGCAAAGCTGTGGCAGCAGCAACCCAGCAGGAAGAGCAAACCCATACACCATTTTTTTAAGTGCATCGTTAAACGGTATTTATTTTATTAATGAATGAGTTTGCGACAAATCAAGGTAGAAAATATTCTTCTTACTGGTCAACCTGTTGGCTTTCTTAAAACGTAAAGTACGTGAGAAGTAATTTACCAAGCCATCCAGCGAATACCCAAGAATTTGTTACCTACTCAAAATAGCGTATTACCTGTTCGGTGGTCGAACAGATAAAAGATCAAAAAATACCGGAATATCTAGAGAAGGAAAGACTGAATAAGAACGGGAATGTTTTTACTCAGCAAGGGCGGAATATAATGGAGATAAGGAATAATTCTTTTGTTCAGGTCGGTATATTCCAGTAAAAATACCTGAGCAAAAGTGGTTATAAATTGCGCGTTTATGGGAGAAATTTCCGTGGTAGGAATCGGTTTGACTTCGTCGTTATTCTCGATCTCTACCGTTTTGTCCGAGCAACAATTTTTCTGACATGCCTTTTTTTCGATGGTTTGAGAGGGAGCGGCGTGACACGATTTTTTGTTGCTTTTACAGTGTTTTTTGGCAGCTTTTTCGTGACAGGATTGCGCTTTTCCAATCAAACTAAAACTTTTTATTTGCCCCTGACAATAGTGGACATCCACAGAAAATCCGGTAGCGGACAACAGCACCAGCAGCGCCATGGTCAGGGATATTATTCTATGTGTCTTGATTTTTGTCATACGTTATAACGGGAAATAAACACTGTTTTGATGTTAGGAATGTTAAATAAATAAAATACGATTCTATACTTCCTCTTTTTGCATCACTCTGCCTCAACAAAATGGTCATTATACACAGCATAACTCCCATTTTGCTTCTTTGATTGATGTAAAAATAGTTCGCCTAGAATCTGCACTTATTTATTTGCCATTCCTTAACGATTACGCGTTGCATTTATTTTTAAAAATACTCAAATTTTAAACTAAGATACGCTTAAATTTTCAAAAAGAAGCCATTATCTTTTCCAGGTCTACGTGATTTTTAATCAGTTCGATGGCCCGCCGGACTTTCCAGGGCGTATCCGTATTTATTTTTACTTCGATCTGGTTGATCTTTGTGTAGGCGCCTAATGTGTCCAGGTGCGTAGAGACGACCGGAATTTGGTGTTTGTTGATATAATCCATGTTGACGGTTGGATGTTCGCCTTGTCCGGGATTCAGCCGGCCTTTTCCGGTGAGGATAATGCCTGCCAGCGGACAAGTTTCCCGACCCATTTTGGCGGCGACCATTTCGACGGTCCGGATAGACTCGTTGGCCCGTTTGTAACTAACGACGAGCAGTTGATTATTTTGCTTGTGAATATTTTCAACATCGTAAACGAGCGAACCTGGAATAATTTTTTCGATCCGGTTGAGTAATTTTTTTTCATTACAAATAGCTTTACCTTTAATAGCCTCTTTTACGGTGTACATAATCGGGTAAGACATCCGTTTTTCGTAGGGTAGTAAACCGAGGAGTGGAATACCCATTTGTTCCAGTTTTTTGCCGACGTAATGTTCTACCTTTTCCATTTTTTTGGGAAGTACCTTATTGACAATTACTCCGATGATTGGCACCTTTTTTTCGCGGAATAAGGCGAGGGACATGTTGAGTTTGTCGATGGTATTTCCGATACCACCTTCGACGACCATGACGACTTTTGCGTTCAATAATTTGGCGACGTCCGCGTTGGAAAGATTGACAATACTCCCCACGCCGGGATGTCCGGTACCTTCGTAGACTACGACTTCATTGTGCCGGTGTAAAAAATCAGCGGCTTCCAGAATATTTTGCTGGTAAGGATATTTTGACGGATCATCCAGATAGTCGGTCGTTGCGCCTTTTCCCAGGATTACCGGACTGTGAATTTTTTGCGAAAGCTCAAAATTCATAATTCTGGAAAAGAGAAAAGCATCTTTATCGACCCTCAGGTTTTCAAAGTCTTTTACTTCCTGTCCGACTGGTTTACAGTATCCTACGCCCCGAAGGTCAAGACTGCTGAGTGCTGCGGTTAGTCCAAGGGTAGAAGTTGTCTTACCAACGTGCTGTCCGGTGGCGGCAACATAGATACTTTTTTTCATATTCAATATTAATTTAATAATCTTTCTGTAAAAATAGGAAAATCATTTGAGTGTAGTTGTCAGCGGTTATTCCAAAAATTCTTATCTTTCCTTTTCAAATTTAAAAAACTCCCCTTATGTATTCAATGCTTTTACACAGTCACTCCGGTATCCGCTGGATCGTTCTGATTTTACTAGTCCTGGCCGTTGTCAATAATGGTATGAAATGGCAATCCGGCAAAGCCTTTACGGACAAGGACCGAAAACTCAATCTGTTTACGATGATCTCGTCGCATATTATGTTATTACTGGGCATCACACTTATTTTTTATACCCCTAAATTACAAATGGCAGAAGGTGGCACTAACGAAGTGGCGCGCTTTTTTATGACGCATATCACCTGGATGATTATAGCGATTGTTTTAATTACTTTCGGTTATATCCGTTCTAAAAAATTGATTGGTGACAAGATAAAATTCAGAGCGGCTTTTATTCCTTATCTTTTGGCACTCGTAGCAATCCTGTATGCGATTCCGTGGCCAGGAAGAGGATATGGTGGGGGTTGGTACTAGAATCGCCGATCTTTTTTTACAAAAGAAAATGAAGCTCTCCGAGGTAAGCTGTCGGGGGATCGTTCAAGGCTGAACACAGTTGATCGGTAAATCTGTGAGCTTGCTCTAAAAAGTGTTTTTCGCGCAGAGGAGCAGAGAACGCAGAGATTCTTCAACGTGTATATCTTTTATCACGAACACAAAATTTTGGATAAGTCCCAGTTAATTGAACACTCTCCGATTTATTCCCCTGCTCAATCTATTTTAAATGAACTTTTACGGGCAGCGTATAATAGACCTTTACTGATCTTCCGCGTTGTTTGCCGGGTATCCATCTCTCCGGCAGATCGTTCATCGTTTTGATTACCCTGACTACCTCTTCCTCAAATCCACCACCGACTCCTCGCAGACTTTCAGGACTTTTAACATTGCCTTTTTCATCTATATAAAAACGGACGACGACCGTACCTGTCATTCCCTGTTCTCTGGCCGTAGCAGGGTAGGTAAATTCCTTATAAAAATATTCCAGCATTTTCTGCTGAGCACATTGGTTTCTTTCACGGGCATCCGGTATTTGCTCACATCCCGGAAACCTGGGCATTTCCTCTTTGATGCTACCAAAATAATTTACAGATGTCTGTTTTTCTGACGGAGCAAGACGGGATGTTTTTTCCTCTATTTTATTGACCATCACAATCAGTAGCAACAAAGTGGCGACTCCCAATGAGGTAAACAGTAGTATGGTCAGCGTCTTACTTATAATAGCAATCTTATTCATAACAATATTTTTTATAAAAAAATAATACGCTATCCAGAGATGATAATAAACTACCATTCCCTGCAATAGCTGTCATAAATAAAGATGCAGAAAAATGATTCGAAGGTGGGAAATCACTGATTAAATAAAAATCATTTTCAAATAAAAAAAAGCTGCCCGGGCATATCGACCGAACAACTTTTTTAAACCATTATATTCCAGGAAGTTTTTAAAATTTCTTGTAAGTATTTTTACTCCAGACGGAATTTCACGGGAAGGTTAAAATAAACCTTCACAGCTTTTCCACGCTGCTTACCGGGTGTCCATTTTTCACCCATGCTATTCATCAGATTGACAACCCGCATGGCTTCCGAACCGGTTCCGGCTCCAATATCCTTGAGGATTTGTGGTTCTTTTACAGATCCATCTTTATCTACGTAGAAACGAATTACTACGGAACCTTCCACCCCGTTTTCACGGGCG
>CAKZUV010000370.1 GCA_937921555.1 uncultured Saprospiraceae bacterium | reverse complement strand
AACGACCTTCAGAGAATCAAAGGAGGAAAAAGTGAGCCACCCCCATTCGGTGCTTACGGATTAAGCGAGCCACCTCCATTCGGTGCTGAATTTTAATTTTGAGCATACGCTCTATTCATAAGGTACTTTATACCGACTTTCTTTCCAACAAAAATTAAGCTATAATCAAAGTTAGGAACCGTATTTTATTTATTTAACATTCCTTAGAAAAGACGGACTACTTCCTTTTGACACAAAACGCTTTTCAACAAATAAAATATTAATTCATACCGATAGTATGATAGACTAAATGTAAATATTAAGTGGTCCCGCAATTTCTCTCTCTTTAGTTGCGGGCCACTTATGATTATTTCCATTGAATGGAGTAAAACAATCAAAAACCTATTCTTTCAATTCCTTTAGAATTTACAGACCACCATCGTTTAATTTCCGCTGACTCCACACCACGGATTTCCCCCCCAAACAAAATCACAACAAAATCACAACAAAACCGACAATCATACGACTCATGATGCCGGTCAAAATTATTTTAAGAAATAAGACATGTACGTTGTTTTAGCTTGTGGTTCGTACTTTTTTAGCCTTTAGTACGGACCACTCTTTTTTATAACAAATAGCGTTGTATATTTTTTTCAATCCGTGTCTGAATATTCTTAGTATCCGCTCTTTCAAATTTATTACCCGTCAAAATTTCATATAATTCGATGTAGCGCTCCGATACCGTTTCCACAAATTCATCCGGCATCTCCGGCATCTGCTGTCCTTCTTTCCCCTGAAATCCATTTTCCATCAGCCACTCCCGGACAAATTCTTTTGACAATTGCTGCTGACGTTCCCCAGCCGCTTGTCGTTCCTTGTATCCTTCCCGATAAAAATAACGGGAACTATCCGGCGTATGAATCTCATCAATCAGATAAATTTGTCCATCCTTTTTACCAAACTCATATTTGGTATCCACCAATATCAATCCTCGCTCGGCGGCCATCCGGGTACCAATCTCAAACAGTTTTCGGGTGTAAGCCTCCAGTTGTACGTATTCTGCTTCCGAAATAATTCCCTGCGCAATAATTTCCTCGCGGGAAATATCTTCGTCGTGTCCCTCCTCCGCCTTGGTCGCCGGCGTAATAATCGGTACCGGAAAAGCGTCATTTTCACGCATTCCTTCCGGCAACGTTACACCACATAGCACCCGGTGTCCGTCCCGGTACGTTCGCCAGGCGTGTCCCGTACAGTACCCACGAATGACCATCTCCACCCGATAGGGCGTACAGGCATGGCCAACCGTTACGTTCGGATCGGGGTGGGCAATCACCCAGTTGGGGACTTCGTCCGCGGTAGCCGAAAGAAAATGGGCCGCAATCTGATTCAGTACCTGCCCCTTGTAGGGAATCGGCCGGGGTAACACGTGATCGAAAGAAGAAATCCGGTCCGAAGCGACCATGACCAGCTGGTCAGCAATGGTGTAAACGTCCCGCACTTTTCCCCGGTAAAAACTGGTTTGTCCGGGCAAGTTAAAATTGGTTTCGATCAGAGCGCGATCCTCAATTGATGACATATTTTTTTATTTTTGTAAAATTGAATAAATACGCTAAAATTATAGGCAGTTTTAATTATTTGCAAAGGTAACTACTTTATGAAGCTGTTCAAAGTTTTTCAAACAACCAATAATCTATTGAACATCGTGATAAAAAACAGACCTGACCAATGAAAGCCAAATATATAATTCTAATTGCGGGCATTGTTCTGAGTTGTCAGCAGTCTGCTCCCCGTACGCTGCCACAATTGCTGGAAGATTTTGAATCCGAACTACCCCGCGAATTTCCGGACTATGCCACCGCGGTAGAGATGCCGGCAGCAAGCGATATCCTGGTGATTCCCACCAGAAAAACACTCAAAAAAAATCTGGCTTTTTGTGAGAAATACCTGAAAGAATTTAAGGAGTTTGAGCCGCCAAAGGATAGTATACACCTCAACGAACAGCGAACTGAAAAGATAGAAATGCTGACTGGAATGATTGAAAGAATGACTGGCCCGCGCTCCCCTTTTAATGATCCGGGATATTACAACGTCTATCCCGCACTGGCCTGGAGAATTTCACAATTGAGACAAACCCCGGATTCTACCCACAGAAATTTACTGGAAAAGACTTTAAAAAAAGTACCCGTTTATTTTTCTCACGCAAAAGAAAATCTGGATGATCCCGATATTCCACGTACGACTGCCGCCATCGCGCACCAGAGAAAAACCATGAGTTTTCTAAAAATAAACGTAGAAGACTTTATTAATTCCCTGCCAGATACCGACACCGACCATAAGAATACCTTAAAATCAGCACAGGACGCTGCGCATACCGCAGTAAAAGATTATTCCGATTTTTGTGAAAGCATTTTAGCAGAACTAAAAAAACTGGAGTAGTTTTTCAAGATTCCTCAAGAAAGGCGATTAAAAGCTTGTTTAAAATTTATTTTAAGGTGATCAGGCAATAGAAACTTAAACATGCTCTAAATATATTTCGCCTGATTACGATCCAGAATTACGTCTTTTAGTTCTTTTAAAAGCGAGTATTCCTCGGGCATCACTTTTTTGATGGCCTCTTTGACCGCAAAATAGGTGCCTTGCTCCAGATCCGGAAATTTCTGCTTGATGTGGTCTTTAACAATCCGTACATCTTCCTTGATGACACCACGAATGGAAGGAATCTCGTGCCATTCTCCTTCGATGGCGTAGACCCGGTGGGTAGCCCCGTCTTCACTTGCAATGGGATCCAGCTCAATTACCTCGTCATTATCGGTCAATTCACAACCACGACACTGGTCTAATACACCTTGCGGAACTTTCCAGCCCTTTTCTTCGGAATTTACCAGAAAAACTTCCAGGCCTTTTTTATTAACTCTGTAAATAATTACTCTCGCGTGATCGATAATATCCATACTGTTCGTATTGATTTAATTCCTTTCGGAAGGTACGTAAATATAGCAGTCGAGGTCTAATTGGTATTTGATAATTAACAAAGTCTTTTAGTAAAGGTTTGATAACTAAGAACAAATGTACAAATTCATCTCTATTTTAATGAAAAAAAGCAGAATTGTTTCGAAAACAAAAAAAAATCCCGAGTAAAAAGCATTTTTTACTCAGGATTACGGTGAATTATTAGCGGATTTACGCTAACTGCAATTTATTTTAAGAGCTCATCTAAGGAATGGCAAATAAATAAGTGCAGATTCTAGGCGAACTATTTTTGCCTCAATCAAAGAAGCAAAATGGGAGTTATGCTGCGTATAATGACCATTTTGTTGAGGCAGAGTGAGGCAAAAAGAGGAAGTATAGAATCGTACTTTATTTATTTAACATTCCTAAATATCCGTAGCAGATTTTTTACCCTCTTTTTTTCCGGAATTATTTTTCGGAGTGGGAAGTTTTTCACCAAAATTCTCCATTAATTTTTCCAGATATCCCCAGTCCTGCTGGGAAAGCTGACTCATTTGCGACTGCATCATATCAATCAGCGCATTAAAATCGGTAGAATCGCCGGATAGTTGTTCAAATTCTTTGAAATTTTCGGCCAGCGGCATCACTCCGTTTTGTAAAAGTGAATCGGACATTTCCAGGGACGTTCCCATCAATCCTTGAAATTCGGTCATCAGTTTTTGCATCTCGCGGGTCATCTCCTGGAGTTGCTCCTGCATTTTATCGGTATCCGCCTGGGCGTTCAATTGAAAGGTCGAACCCGCAAAGACCATTAATATAATCAGTAATTTTTTCATAATTTGAATGATTTCTTTTTAGACGCCATTTAAACGATTTGGATACAGATTTTTGTTGTGAAAAATATTTAAAATCTTGTTAAAAAAATCTAAATGACAGACCCAAATTCTGACATCACTAGACTCTATTCCATAATGTTTTGTAGAGATACTAAATAGATATTTTTGATCAGATTGAGGCTCTTTTTTGAGTGCATAGCCGCGCTATGGGCGATAAAAAAGCCGAAAAGATGGACAATAAAGATCATTTGGGAGCATACAAATTATTTTGGAATTAAGTCTAATAGGTAGAGAAGACTACTAGCCTAAGCAGTACTGAAGGGAGGATTTTGGCTTTTATATAGCTAATTATGGCCGAAATGGTAATTTTTTTGGCTGAAAGGACTTGGACAAACGCTTAATTAGAGCCCTGGCCGCTATTCTTATCCTGTGTGTCAGAATAGTTATTTCTTATTTTTTTACGAATATTATTAGCGGAGGTAAATCCTTTGACCAATCCTAAAACTTCTCCTTCCTTCAGCATAATTGTCATTGGAATGCTGGTCACGCCAAAAAAAGTGGCAATGTCCGGATGTTTTTCGATGTCAACTTCATAAAAGGTAACATAGCCTTCAAATTCTTTGGAAATTCTCTCCATCATACTATTCATTATCTCAGCATTCCCGGACCATTCGGCACCGAAAACCAGGATAGAGGGTTGTTTTTTCTCTATGATTGATCGCTGAAACGATTCCTGAGTAATTAATTGATATATTTTACTATGATTGGACAAAATTTATTTAAGTGTTTGAGTTGTGAAAAAATAAATACTGAATTATCGTTTACTGATTAAGTAATTTGACATTCTTGTTACTATAAAGGGGTAGTTC
>CAKZUV010000369.1 GCA_937921555.1 uncultured Saprospiraceae bacterium | reverse complement strand
TTCAGTGCTAGTGTGACCACAGGTTGCGGCTCTTTACAAGTTTCTTTCACAGACGAATCTAACGCTTCTAACCCCATCAACGAATGGTCATGGGATTTGGGAGGTGTTCCCGCCGGAACACAGAATCCGGGAAGAATATTCGGGACGCCGGGAACGTATGATATCTGCCTGACTGTGACCGATACGGATGGCAATACGGATACCACTTGTAAGGAGGAATATATTGAAGTCTTTTCTTTGCCCGTTCCTGATTTTACCATTTCCAGTGCATCTGGCTGCGCACCGCTTGATGTGATTTTTACGGACCAATCCGTCAGTGAAGGAAGTACCATTGAAGAATGGATTTGGGGAGTTGGTGGCTCGAGTGGGGTGATCGAAACTACTGATCCCGACGAAATAATTGCCAATACCTATAACGTTCCCGACGAATATACCATCAGTCTGACTATTATTAATGACAAGGGTTGTGCAAATACCGTTACCCGGAGTGATCTGATTACCGTTTTTCCCGATCCCGAAGTTGACGTCACTATCGATGAGTCCTTCAGTTGTACCATTCCATTTACCGCCAATTTCAATAATAACAATCCATCAAGTAATCTTACCTACATCTGGGATTTCGGTAACGGAGAATCCTTTACCGGCGCGACTCCTCCGCCCGTCGTTTATTCTGAACCCGGAACCTATGACGTCACGGTCACTGCGATGGATCAAAATACCAATTGTTCCACGACGGAAGTTTTTAATAGTATCCTTCAGCTCGGTTATCCGGTGGAAATTGATTTTACGAGTACTGATAACTGTCAGGGAACTTTGGTGTCTTTTATGGATAATTCTACCGAACCGGCCGATAGTGTTCGCTGGGATTTTGGCGATGGAACTACTTCTACGGAAATAAACCCCGGGCATACCTTCGATCAGGGTGGTTGTTTTGAGGTATCACTTATTCGCTTTACGCAGGGATGCCCTTCGGAAGGTCAGTTGTCAGATTGTTTATTAATTGAATCTGCTCCTACCGCTTTTTTTTCTAATAATAATCCCGCCGGATGTACGCTTCCGCATACAATATCTTTTGCTGCCGCTTCACCTGACAATGTTACCTGGAACTGGAATTTTGGCGACGGAACTACTTCTACGGAACAACAACCTACGCACACTTATAATAACTACGGTGTTTTTCCGGTGCAGTTAAGAATTACCAATGCCAACGGATGTACCAATATTTACAGAGATACTATCCCGGTGATTGAAACGGCAGTCCAACTGACCGGACCGGATTACTGGGGATGTACTCCTTACGAATTTACCCTGGATGAAAGTTCTGCGACCGCAGTACCGATCAACAGCTGGGAATGGAATATTTTTGATGAAAATAATACCCTCGTTTTCACCTCTACTGAGGAAAATCCTACCCATACCTTAATTGATACGGGATTATATAACGTTCAGTTGACGGTCATCAATGAAGATGGTTGCAGTAGTACGGGTGTTTTTGAAGGAGCCGTGGCCGTCGGAGAAGAAGTGATCCCGAATTTTTCGGCGACGCCGCTGGAAACCTGTATTGATGCAGTTGTGAGTTTTACCGATTTGTCGAGTAGTAATGCTAATTTCTGGATCTGGGATTATGGAGACGGAACCGTGATCGAAGATATTCAGAATCCATCACACGAATACCTGGACACCGGATTTTTTGACGTGCAGCTTTTTGCGTTTCACTATGGGTGTTTTTCTGAAATTCTTTACGAAGACCTGATTCATGTCAATCCGCCGATTGGCCGGGCAGTTGTCGAACGAAATTGCGACAATCCTTACTCGATCACTTTTGCGGATCGTAGTTTTGGTGTAGATTCGGTATTCTGGGATTTTGGCGAAGAGAATCTCACCACCGATACCTCTACCGTTCTAAGTCCTACGCACGTTTTTGCTGATACAGGTTGTTATAAAGTAGTGCACAGTGTGTTTAATATGACCACGGATTGTGTGGACCACGATACGATTAATGTCTGTATCTCTGATCCACGGGCTTTCTTTGATTTAAATAATACCGATGGATGTGCTCCTCTGGCAGTAACGGTTGATAACCGATCTATTTTTGCGGAAACCTACGAGTGGATTGCGCCGGGAGCAGTCATTACAGGCGCTAATACTGCCACCCCAACCTTCACATACGAAACGCCAGGTATTTACAATGAAGTGATGCTCGTCATTTCGGACATTCAGGAATGTCCGGATACTTTCAGGACCAGCGAAGTTATTCGTGCGCGTGGTCTGACCGTAGATTTTGAGGCGGATATCAGTGGTGGATGCCGTCCGTTGACCGTGAATTTTTCTGATAATTCCAACAGCATATTAAGTACGCCGCTGACCTGGTCGTGGAATATTGGAAATGGATTGTTTACTTCGGAGGAGGAAAGTTTTACTTACACTTTTGATACAGTTGGAAATTTCAGTGTAGACCTGACGGTGACGGACGGGGATGGATGTACCGTCGAGAGAAGATTTAACAATGCCATCGAAGTAACAGATCCCAAAGCTGAATTTTTTGCGGATACCACCAGCTGTACTGAGGATGTCGTACAATTTCAATCTCTGGCTACTGGCGGGACTATTACCTATCTGTGGGATTTTGGAGATGGGACTACCTCGGACGAAGCAGCACCGGAACATAATTACGCGACGGAGGGCGTTTACGATGTTTGTCTGAGTATCGTAAATCAATACGGTTGTATGGATATGCAGTGTAAAGAAAATTATATTACGATTGCCAATCCCATGGCTGATTTTACGGTGGATTCAACTTTTGCATTTTGTCCACCGTTGCTCGCAAGATTTACCAATACTTCAACCAATGCTAGTTTTTACGAGTGGAATTTTGGGGATCTTTCCGGAACCAGTGATTTAGAAAATCCACCTCACGTTTACACCATTCCTGGATCTTATTCCGTTACGCTGATTGCCGGAAGCACTGAAAACTGTCGGGATACCCTTACTCTAACTGACCTGATTACCCTGAATGGTCCGGTAGGTGATTTTGATTTTGTGGTTGATACATCCTGTGCGCCGATGCAAGTACACTTTTCAGGTACTTCGACTGACTTCTATGATTATATCTGGGATTTTGGAAACGGCGTGCTGGACACTTCATTGAACGTAAATGCCAGCGAAGTTTCGTACATCTATCAAACGATTGATACCTATATTCCCAAACTGATTCTAATTGATGCGTCCAATTGTGCGAGAGCCATCGAGTCACCGGACAGTATTCAGGTAACCGGAATTAACGTTGATTTTCTGGCGACCGATTCGTTGTTATGCGGAGAAAATATGGCGACCTCCTTTATCAATTTATCTCAATCGACTACTCCGATTACAGGCGTAGAGTGGTTACTGCCCGGTTCATTAGAAGGTAATACAAATGATTCTGAACCTACTGTCACTTATCCAAATAGTGGCGTTTACGATGTGTCTTTACTGGTCGCCACAGAATTCTGTGAAGATACCTTAACGAAGCCTAATTATATCCGGATAGGAAGCGAACCGGAAATCAGTTTTCAAGCCTCTGAAACGGTAGGATGTACTCCTTTTTCCGTTGATTTCAGTGATATGTCGACCACTGCCACGGGAGGTATTGCAAGTTGGGACTGGGATTTTGGAGATGGCGGAACAGCTGGTCAGCCCAACCCAACTCACGTTTTTAATGAAGCCGGAATTTATCAGACCGTCCTTACCGTCGGGACTGATTTTGGTTGCGAAGCTGTTGATTCGGTTGAAATAGAAGTCCTCGGAGCACCAGTTGTAATACTAGACGCAGAACAGGTAATTTGCCGGGGTGAAATGGTCACTTTAGCGCCGGTTATTGACGGGTCAGTTGATGAGCTGAGCTTCGTCTGGACGGGAGGGACGGACCTCAGTTGTACGGACTGTTTGTCACCGGAGGTATTTCCGCTTACGACGACGACTTACGAATTTACGGCGACGAACTCAGATGGTTGCAGTACGACTATTTCTACGACAGTGATGGTCCTTGATTCCGCTATCCCGGTCATTGGAATTACGCCGGATACGGCTATATGTGTGAGTGATGTTATTCAGTTGAATGTGACGGGTGGCAACGATGTGTTTTCGTACGAATGGGATGAATCGCGTCCCGGATTGTCCTGTTATCAGTTTTGTTTAAATCCCATTGCTAATCCGCTCACTTCCACTACTTACGTAGTAACGGTTACTTCCGGTGAGGGTTGTTCGGCGGTAGATTCGGTCACGATTGATCTGGTGGATCAGTTTCAGCCGTTGAGTGGAGAAGACCGTACGATTTGTCGGGGTGATTCGGTGACATTAACCACCGGAGTACCTGATCTGGAATGGACCAATCCGGTAAATTTGAGTTGTGCCTTCTGTCCCGATCCGGTCGCTTTTCCGGATTCGACGATTGTTTATCAACTAGAGACTTTTACCGAAGAAGGTTGTCTGATTCAGGACTCTGTCACGGTGACAGTACGGACACTCGCAGATATAGAAGCGGGAGAAGATGTTTTTCTTTGTGAAGGGAGCAGTATTACGCTCAATGGACTGGGTACCGGAGCAGTGAACTGGACGCCCAATAATAATATTTCAAACCCTGCCATTTTAAATCCTGTTGCGACGCCGACGACAACGACGACTTATCAATTATCGCTGACGGAGGATCTTTGTGTGCTGACGGATAGGGTGGTGGTAGAGGTAGTTGATCAGACGAGCATTGAGTCAGCCGGAGCGGATATTTGTAATGGAGATACGATTTCGCTGGTCGTTTCAGGCAATGCAGATGTTTTTGAATGGTTGCCTTCCGAGTCTTTGTCTGACCCAAATAGTCCTTTTACGGATGCCTTTCCAGAGACTACAACTATTTATACCGTAACCGGTACGCTGACGAATTGTCCGGCGGATACGGTTCAGGTAACGGTCAATGTAGATGCAGGTCCGCAGGTGAGTATCAACGAATTTACCTTTGCTTTACCGGATATACCACTTGTTCTTGAACCTTTAGTAGATACGGCGAGTATTGATTATCAGTACAGCTGGTTTCCCGCCGAAGGGTTGAGTTGTACGGAATGTCTGCGTCCGATTGTGGACAGTGCGTTCATTGGCAATACTTACACTTTACTGGTGACGGATATGAATACGGGATGTGAAAAAGAAGTTCAAACCACGACGGCCATCCTGGTGTCTTGTCCCGATGAAATCCTCTGGGTACCTTCGGCATTTTCCCCGAATGGCGATGGTCGTAACGAAGAACTGACCGTTAATTCGGGAACGCTGAATGAGATAACTTCTTTCCGGATTTTTGATCGCTGGGGCGCATTGGTTTTCCGGACGGATGATATGCGACTGGGTTGGGATGGCAGGATGAAAGGAGAAAAAATGCCTGTTGGAGTGTATGTCTATTTCGTAGAAGCGACCTGTCCGGTTAATAATCTGCCAATTCTGATCAAAGGAGACGTAACGCTGATACGGTAGCCATTTTTTGCGGATGTTCGATAACTTTTGTATCTTGATTTAGACAAGCTCTGAGTAAAAAATTAAACAATACTATGACGTTAGCAAAAAGATACGCCCGCAAGGATACCAAAACGTTGATCAATGTGCTGGAACATCCGGAAGATTACAGTACAGAAGCATGGAAGGCAGCGGAGGCCGAATTACACTTTCGGGAGTTAGATGATGAAGTGATCTACGCCCTGGTTGAAGAAGTTAACCGCGAAAGAATCATCAAAATGCTCAATGAATTTAACCCGGTCAATGATGATCTGAAAATTTTAAAAAGCTACTGGCTGTCCGAACCAGAGATGAAAAAAATGATTAAGGAAGAATTTAAACTGTTATTGGAACGGAAGGATGGATTCAGATTTGATGTATTGAAATATGCGATTGGCGGGTTGTAGAAAATGAATATTGAATATCCAGTTTCGGATATTCAATATTCATTCAATTTTGCTACTGACCACCGCCTCCACCTTTGTTTTTCTTAAAAGGATTCCACTTATCTTTGGCCTCTTTCAATTTGTCTTTTATTTCGTCACCGACTTTATCTTCGATTACATCTTTGGCTTTATTGGCAATACTATCCTGTACCTGTTGTTTAATTTTATCCGCGGCTTCCTGGGCTTTCTTTTCTGCCTCAGCCTTGATTTTCGCTTTGGCCTTATCCACTTCCTCTTTTGCCTTCTGTTCAGCGGCGGCTTTTGCTTTATCGGTTTCTTCTTTTAATTTATTTTTTGCTTCCTCGACGGCTTTGTCTTTCAGGTCATTGATTTGATCTTTAGCGGTTTCTTTAAAAGATTTGCCACCGGAACCCGTTGGTTTGATGTTGATTTTCGGAGCAGTAATCGATCCTAAAATATTTATATCCAGATCAATAAAATCTCCCTGAGCAATATTGACACCATATTTACTTGCTTCCTTACTGAGAAAACTAATGCCCTTGTCCGCCGCTTGTCCGATACCCGACTGTTGTAACAACGCTCTGGGAACTTTTGCTTTGATCAGATAATCCATGTCCTGTGATATGCCGTGTTGTCCACTGATTTTCATAGCAATATCCTTGACGGAGTAATCAAATTCTGCAATGTTCACCTTTCCGTCTTTCACGGTAAACCAGTTTTTGGTATCCTTGATGGGCATTGAATTAAAAGCAGAGACATTTAATTTATCCCCCAGTTTTTCCAGCGGCTTAAAAGATTTAAGAACAGCGTCCAGCGTCTGGAAAAAACCGTCCGCCGTCAGGGTATTCAGATCGGGAATCATGTCTTTGCCCATTTCGCCACTCAGCTTCAGTTTAGTATCAAATTTTCCATCAATAAATTTAACAATAGGAGCCAGCGCCCGCACCGTATTCAACTTTTCAAAAGCATCTTGAAAAGAAAACTGATTGATATTAAAATCCATATCAAAACCGGGCTTTTCCGTGTTTTTAGAATCGTATCCGCCGGACATCGTCATCTTACCCCCCAGCGTATTAGCGGTCGCATTGTCAATTTTTATCGCCTGATCGGCAATGACCATTTTTCCGTTGAGGTTTTTTAAAGTCATGTTGGTGTAGTCCAGTTTGTCGATTTTTGCGTTGATATTAACTGCTACTCCTTCGGGAATTAAAAGTGGTTCCAGTGCTTCGTCCGCGATGGTTTTCGCCTGTGGCGTACCCGCTTCCATGTCGAGCATAAAACGGTTCATATCAAAATATTCAGCGTTTAAATTCAAGTCACCTTCCAGCGTTTCATTATCAAAAACATACGCAAAAATATTTCTCAAATTGCCATTACCTTTGATGTCACTATTGCTGATACTCAGTGCGAAATTGTCCATGTTCAGTCGGGTAGGGGAGAAATTTCCTTTAGCAGACAGCTTGGACAGTTTGTAAATATCATAATCCACTTTATCCATTACCGCATCGATGGCAAAATCAAACCGGTCAAAAACTTCCGCCGTTTCAACCGGAGCGGGTTCCGTTTCGGTAGGGACCTCTTCGGTAATCCATTCGTTTAAATCAAAATAATTGGAACGAATGGAAAATTTTCCAGTCATGGTTTTTTCCGGAGAAAAGTAAGCCAGAATATTATTCAGCGAACCACGCGCCTCGATATCACTTTTTCCGAGCAGGGCTTTAAAGTTTTTAATTTCAGCATTTTGTGGAGTGAATGCAATATCAGTATTTTTAATGTTTACAACTGGGAGTCCGGTCGCTTCGTAGTTCAGGTTTTCGATCTGCATGGTGCCAGCCATTTGTACGCGGTCGTATTGTTGTTTGTCCACGTAACTCATTTTAGTATTGGCAGTTACATCCGCCGTAATTAATCCGTTGAGTGTCTGAACGTCTTCCATGGGGAAAGCCTTTGCGAGATCAGCCAGATTGAGAACACCGTTTATTTTGGTATCCACGTCGGGATCGCTGATGGGATTTTTTAAATTGAGACGCGCCGCAAAAGGATTGTTCCCGAGGTTCATTTTAAAGTCAGGAATATCAATAACCATTTTGTCAAAGTCACTGGAAGGACTGTTGATATTTATTTTGGCAAAAATATCTTTTACACCCAGCGGCAGAGAAGGATATTTGAAATCGCCGTTGGCAATATCAAGGTTTACTTTAAAAGCAGGCATTTTGTTATTTTCTGCGTTGTAGATACCTTTGGCAAAGCCGTTAAAGGCTAAATTTCCATTGGCTGTCACGTCGGAAAAATCCTTGGTGTAGGCACTGGGTACCAGCGACAAAAAGTTTTTGAACGAATTGCCAGGTGCATCGAATTTTAAGTCCAGGTCGATATCTCCACTTTTCATCATATTGACAAAGCCGTCCGCTTTCAGTTTAAGTGCGTTGACCATTAATTCATTTTCCTTGAGGGTAAATTTCATCTGATCCAAATCGGCGTTCAATGTCATATCCAGATCCCCTTTGGCTTTTCGCAGATAAGTGATACCGCCCGTTTTGGCAGAAATTTCTGCGATGTTGGTTTTAGTAATCAAATCAAAAACAGTTTCGGTAAAATTGCCCGTACCTTCGTGGTCCAGATCTTTTAATTCTAAAAATAAATCTCCGGCCCGGTCGTCGTACGTCAGCTGACCATCGACGATACTATATTTTTCCAGATTAATTTTAAAATTATAAGAAGCAGATTCTGCGGTTTCCTCGGTGGCTTTAGCAATATCATAATTTGCTTTTCCATCTTTGAGGACAATTACGTGGATATTGGGTTGCGTAAACTGTACCGTATTTATCTGGATGGGTGCATCGGCATTAATGACGGACATGAGATTGAGGTCCAGTTCGATATCTTTTGCATCTACCAGGGTAACTCCCTCAAAGGCATCCTTTCCTTTTATATTTAAATCTTTTAATTGTAAATTAAAGTCAGGAAAACTGCGTAAAAAGGAAAGGTCAACGTCCCCGAAATCAATGGTGGCGTCGAAATTTTTATTAATATCTGATTTTACTTTGGCAACAATTTCGTCTTTGTAGAAGTAGCTAAGCACAAATCCTCCGGCAATTAACAAGACGATGAGAAAAAGGATGGTGAAGAATAGCCATTTAAGAAATTTCATAAAAATATTGTTTAGGTGTGTATGTAGCTTAAACGGGGAAATATTACATTTGTTTAGACGTCGAATTCCCGGATCAGGGGACGAAAGTGAACCTTTTTTTTGAAAAAATAATAATTATTTGAGATTGTTCACAGGATGATCTACAGGCAGGAAAGGTATCTTCCGTATGTTATAACGAAAACAATTAGCAATAAATTATCCCTTGAAATATTGTACATTTGTAACATGGGTGAAAAAGACAGACAATCACAGACAATGACGGACTATTTGTACATTGATACAGCCGCCACACTACAGCAATTTCTGGATGAAAACCGGGAGATCAGCTGGATGGGCTTTGATACAGAGTTTGTGGGAGAAAAGCGATTTTATACGCTACTGTGTTTAATTCAGGTGATTACCGAAAACGGGATTTATATCATTGATTCTATTGAATTAAAAAAACTGGATGCTTTTTATGCCATGATTGAGGATCCGTCTATTGTCAAAATTACCCACGCGGGAGAGAACGATTACCGGTTACTGAAAATTGAAGGTGGAATCATTCCTAAAAATTTGTTTGATACCCAGATTGCTGCCGGATTTGTAGGCTATAATTATCCCATTTCCTTTCGGAAATTAGTGGCGAGCGAACTGAATATCAATCTGGGAAAAGGCTATACCGTATCCGACTGGGAGTCCCGTCCAATTAATCAAAAGCAAATCAAATATGCCCTGGATGATATTATTTATCTGAAAAAACTCTGGGAACTACTGGTAGATAAGCTCAATGAAATGGACCGCCACGACTGGGCCATTGAGGAAATGAAAAAATACGAGTCGGAGGATTATTATAAACCCATACCGCACAAAGAGGCCTTTTCCAATAGCATGATTTATAATTTGCGACCTAAGAATCAGCTGTTTCTGATTCGTCTTTACCAGTGGAGAATCGCCATGGCGGAGCGAAAAAACTATAGTAAAGAGATGGTTTTACCCGGAAAATACATCAGTCCTATTACCCGCAATATCGGATCGGGCCGGGCAGCACTCAAGAATCACCGTCGTCTGCCCAACGGAATTATGAGTAAGTACATGGACGAATTTCTGGCACTCTACGAAAAAGATCCTGCCCCCGAAGAAGAAGCGGTACTGGCCTCTATCCCCAAGGCTGAAATTCGGCCAACCGGACAGGAAACAATTATGGAAATGTTGTCCCTCCTCATTAAGATAAAATGTAATCAGGAAAAACTGTCTAACGGTTTACTCGTCTATGGTTCCGGAATTAAAAAAATGAAAGCCGACGATCAGTATTTTGATGAAAAACTGGCCACCGGATGGCGTGGGAAGTTTTTAGGAGAAAACCTGATCGGCTGGTTGCGTAACCGTAAGGATCTGGAAATTGATATGCAGAAAGATCAGTGCGTGATCAGAATGGTGGATGTTCTTTGATTTATTCATTGGGATGGGGGCTTTATTAGGCAATCGTATTCTAGTTAATCAAGTTTGGAGTTATTCACTAAAATAAGGTATATTTATGTATGTACGATGAATAGACTTTATTCCAAAATAATTTGTATGCTCCCAAATGATCTTTTTGTCCATCTTTTCGGCTTTTTTATCGCCCATAGCTAGGCTATGCACTCAAAAAAGAGCCTCAATCTGATCAAAAATCTCTATTTGGTATCTCTACA
>CAKZUV010000368.1 GCA_937921555.1 uncultured Saprospiraceae bacterium | reverse complement strand
ATTCTCTTTAAACCAATCTTATTTCAATTTTAAAAAACCTAGAATTATGAAATTAAATCATTACACTTATTTTTTAAGTTTTCTCTTTCTGGCTTTGAGTTTCCAGTCGTTAAATGCACAATTAGTGGCAAACGGAGACTTTGAGAGCTGGAATGCCGGCGCACCCGACGGCTGGACCACCATCGAAACGGATATTGCCGTGACGGAAGAAAATACGGTCGTCTACACCGGAGGAGCATCTGCGTCAGTCAATGTATTGTCCGGAACGCAGGGAAACACGGACTTCCGGCAATCTATTCCGTTGATTGAAGGAACCGTTTACAAAGTAACCGCTTGGGTATATCATACCGAAGGAGGCATGGCCGCGAGACTTTACGCCGACGGCTTTGAAAACTACTCCGACGAAACTACCGTGGGAGCATGGCAGGAACTGACCACTACTTTTACCGCAGCATCAACAGGAGACCTGGAAGTGGGTTTGCGTTTTTATGACCGGGCAGGTTTCGACGGAGAAGAAGTAGTGTACATCGATGATTACACCGTGGAAGCCCTCACCAATCCGACCGTTACCATAACGAGTCCCGATGGCAGTGAAGATTTGCAGTCCGGAAATTTCAATCTGGCCTTTGAGGTTCAGAACTTTACCATCGGAACGGATGGATCGGTTGTATACAGCGTTGACGGGACGGAGATGGATCATTTCTCTGTCGATCCGATTGCGATTAGTGATCTGGCCGATGGAATGCACTTGTTGTCTGTCAATTTAAGAGACAACGATGGAACGGTTCTTTTTGGAGATGCCGGAGATACCGTATCTATAAATATTGTTACGCCGATGTTTACCCAGGTAGCGACGATTGCCGATTTGCGGGCGAGTGCCGAAGGCGAAATTTACCAGCTGACCGGAGAAGCCTTTCTGACTTACCAGCAAGGGTTCAGAAATCAGAAATTTGTTCAGGATGCTACCGGCGGGATTTTAATTGACGACGTGGATGGACAACTGAACACCGCGTACGAAGTAAACGACGGGATTACAGGAATTACGGGCGAATTGACTTCCTTTGGTGGAATGCTTCAATTTGTTCCGATTGGCAGCGCCGGCCCTGCGACCTCTTCCGGTAATGTAATTACACCAACGGTCGTAACTACCGCAGAATTAACCAATAACTTTGAGGCGTATGAATCAGAATTAGTGACGATCATGGATGCCAGTTTTGCGGATGCCGGGGCGGCATTTGAAAACGGAACTGTTTACGCGATGACCGACGCCGCCGGAACGTATAATTTCCGAACTACCTTTTTCAATGTAGACTATATTGGTTCTACCATTCCGGATATGTCAACCGTTACCGGCATTCCTAATTCAAGAAATGATGGTGAATTTTTTACTGCCAGAAACATTGCAGACATTCAAGGCGTTACGCCT
Source organism: uncultured Saprospiraceae bacterium (assembly GCA_937921555.1). GTDB lineage: Bacteria > Bacteroidota > Bacteroidia > Chitinophagales > Saprospiraceae > JALZUU01. The sequence goes on along the minus strand of CAKZUV010000368.1, from coordinate 6,796 downwards.
CCTTTATTTATTGAAGTAGAAAATATTGCCGAACTGAGAGCAGGGGTGGAAGGTGAACTATACCGGCTGACCGGAGAAGCGATTCTGACTTATCAGCAAACCTTCCGGAATCAAAAATACATTCAAGACGGAACGGGTGGAATTCTGATTGATGATAATGATGGCAATCTTTCGACTCCTTATTCCGTCAATGACGGAATCACCAATATCACCGGAACACTGGCTTCTTTCGGCGGAATGCTGCAACTGGTTCCCAGTGAAAGCGCGGGCGCTGCTACTTCTACGGGCAACACTATTCCAACGCAGGTAATTTCACTCAGTGATTTGATAAATAATTTTGAGGACTACGAAGCGGAGGTGGTTACCATCAACGATCTTACCTTTGCGGATGCGGGTGCGCCTTTCGAAAACGGAAACGTTTATGCGATCAGCGATCCGGCGGATGACTATAATTTCCGGACGACTTTTTTCAACGTAGATTACATTGGAAGTTCCATTCCTACGGGCATGATTAACGTAACCGGAATTCCGAATTCCCGCGACGTGGAAGGTTTTATTGTCGGGTATCTTACTGCCAGAAACCTGGCGGACTTTGACGGTGTACCTCCTCCGTCCATTACTGATGTAGCCAATATTGCCGAACTGAGAGCCGGTATCGAAGGTGAATTATACCGATTGACGGGAGAAGCGGTGCTGACTTATCAGCAATCTTTCCGTAATCAAAAATATATTCAGGATGCCACGGCCGGGGTATTGATCGACGATAGTCCGGGAACTCTTTCTACCACTTATAATGTCAATGACGGGATCACGGGACTCGTGGGACGTTTAGGATCTTTTGGTGGAATGACGCAGTTTTCGCCGTTTGAAGACGCGGGTCCTGCTACTTCTTCTAACAACTCTATTCCCGAACAGATGATTACGTTTGATGATCTGGTCAACAATTTTGAAGACCACGAAGCGGAAGTAGTGACGATTATGAATGTAACGTTTGAGGATGCGGGAATGATCTTTGAAAACGGGATGGTATACGGGGCGGCGGATGCCAGTGCCGTGTATAATTTCAGAACGACTTTCTTTGACGTGGATTATATCGGTGGTACTATTCCTGCGCTGGCAAATGTCAGAGGTATTCCAAATTCCCGGAATGATGGCGATTACTTTACCGCCAGAAATGTAGCTGATTTTGATTTTACCATCAATACCGAAGATCTGACGCAGACGAATTTTTCCATCTTCCCGAATCCTAACAATGGTATTTTTAGTATTGTTAACGAAGGAATAACCGGAATGTATACTTTTGAGTTTATGGATCTTTTGGGTAAGACCATTGGTTCGACGCAAGTTCAGCTGGTAAACGGTCAGCGCACCGAAGTGGTATCCGAGATTCAGACGCCGGGTATGTATTTTGTAAAAATGAGTAACTCCACCAATAATTTTGTCCGGACGTTGCCGTTGATTGTAGAATAATTGTAATGTACAATTTTTGATTTTTTCAGAAAGGAAGGGCAGGCGAATTATTTCGTCTGCTCTTTTTTTGGTGGGAAATTTCAATATACCTATTTTATATGTTCTTGGACCGCAGCTTCACGTTCCCGGAATAAAATCAACATTTTGTCCAGTTCGATTCGCCATTCCAGCGTGGTTCGCGGAGCATTGTATTTAGCAATTTGATGTGCTATTTCTGCTTCTATACGACTGGCATTTTCGTCGACAATCTTTTCCAGTTTATCGGCAGAAATTTCTCCACTCCGAAGAATTTCTCGGTAGCGTTCCAGAAAATTACGTTGAAAAGTGTCATCATTTTTATCTTCATAAAGCGCCATAAACAAGTCACCTAAAATATTGGAACTCCGGAAATTATCAATCAGGTTTACCGGAGATTTACCCAGATTTAATCGACTTGCGTTGTCTAAATCAAATAATACAAATCTGAATTTTCCACCGTCAATCGCATAAAACCGGGCATTGTTATGAGGCCAGTCGGTATTGCCAATATAGGATTGAAAAATCATGTAATCAATAAAACTTTTAAGATCAATTTCATTTTTTAAGTAAGCAATATTTTTATTTTCAATAGCCTCCAGCAGTGCGTCTATCCGGTTAAAGTCACCATCTTTTTTGAGGAGTTCCTGTGTGGTGATTTTGGCCAGGGTAACGTCGCTTTTATCCACTTGGTTGAGTCCGGCCATTCCGTTGGTATTCGCTTCGGTTCTTAAATTCATTAAGCCATAAAATTCTTCGTTTATATAAACCAAAACGGGTTCTCCGTAAGTCAAGTCGATATCCAGTCCCGCATTGATAGCCAGTTGGGTAATACTCAAATCTTTTAGCATGGTATTCTCAAAATCGTTGCCCGAATTACGCAATCGAATTGCTTTAATTTTATCGATGCTATGACTGGGTAAAACGGTGACGGGATTGATTAACGACCGGTCCCGGTTGTCGTACTTATCGTCAAATTTTACCCCTAAGGTTTTTAATGGAAATCGAATTGAAAATCTGCCTTTAAGTTCCAGCTCCACTTTCTCGTTGGCGATCACTAATTCATCGCCTCTGGTTAAATTAAACCTTCCCTTAATCTCAATTTCCTCGTCGGTCTTTTCGTACATCTCCTCAAATTCGTTTCTGTCAACCGTGATATTGATGACTGGTAAATCGGATATTATTTCAGTGAGCAACAAGGTATCATCCATATTGAATTTCGAACATCCAACGCATAATAGAAGCAGACTTAAAAATGATAAAAGTTTCATAGCTTATTTTTTTTGTTTTTTCGTTTTTGTTTTCTTCTGGCTTTCCGGATATTGTTCCTTTTATTAACAATCAAAACATTTTTTCCAATACCAATTGAAAAAGTAACTTTGGGATCATTAATAAAAAAAGGATCTGGAATCTTTGTCAGGTTAATACTTCCCGAAGTGGTCAAAAACCAGTCTTTACTGATAAAGCATTTTATTTCTCCAAAAAAATCATATCTCCAGTCGTATTTATTTCTTAACCGCCAGTCGAGCGTATTTAGATCTTCGTTATTTTGGATGATCATGCCCGTTGCCAGCCAACATTTTTTACCAACCGGAAAGACCAGCCTTATGGGAATTGCCAGCCGCAGGGTAGCGGTATTAAAGCTGGCGTTGCCTATCTGCCCCGAAGTGAAAACTGTTTTCAGAGCAAAACCCAATTCTAGCGAATTATCTTTATAAGTAACGATTTTTTTCAATCCACCAATCGTGAAAAAGTAACCGTTTGAATTTTTAACGGTCTGCTCATCCAATTCAACCGACGGATTAAACGTAAATCCTGTATTTAAAAAAAAGGAATGTTTAGGCTGACCAAACGCAACCATGAAGGGAAATAAGAGCAATAAGAAAATAATGTAAATGATCGGCAATAGGAGGTTGTTGGATTTCATTTAACAATATTTTAGTCTGAAATTGAATCTAACTACTGGACTGCCAGAATCACGAACAACCCTAACTACACTTTTATATTTTTTCTGTTTCGACAAATTTACGATGGTCGTGCCGCCACCCTGGAGAGACAGGTGATATTTCCAATTGAAAACCCTTGGAAAATGAATCTCTCTTAAGGAGTAGCCGTTGAGCGGGTACAATTAGATATTGAATACGATTCCCTTTTTCGGTTTATTTACCATTCAAAACCAGATTATTTTAATATTGCTCATGCCATGTCAGAATTTCAGATAAGTTTAGAAAGAGATGGTACGGCTCCTCATGACCTTTGGATTAATGATACTGACTCGTTAGCAATGACCGCATCGCAACTGAGAGGAAGAGAGATCTTTATTTCAGAATCTTGTGTCGCTTCAAACTAACAGCTCCTTTCTTTTCTAATGGTTAAAAAGTTTGCCACCAAATAAGAAAACGCCTCATAAATCGCTGATTTATAAGGCGTTGTACATTAAAATGGTGATCCCATCAGGACTCGAACCTGAAACCTGCTCATTAGAAGTGAGCTGCTCTATCCAGTTGAGCTATGGGACCATTCGGACTATTACCGGTTGATTTCGCAAATTTACACCATTTTTTCAGAAATCAAACAAATCTTCTCCTAAATTTAAACATTGATCCTTATTTTTAAGTTCCAATGGTAATCAATAAACATAACTATGACCAAAATCACCAACGTCAACATTCACCCGTCCTGGAAAGAAGCCCTGACCGATGAATTTCAACAACCTTATTTTGCAGCGATCAAGCAGTCCCTTTTACAAGAAAAACAGGCAGGCAACGTCGTCTATCCTCCGGGTAAATTAATTTTCAATGCCTTCGATGCGACGCCCTTTGACGAGGTTAAAGTGGTCATTCTCGGCCAGGATCCGTACCATGGTCCCGGACAAGCGATGGGGCTCTCTTTTTCGGTACCGCGTAACGTTGGAACGCCACCGTCCCTGGAAAATATGTACAAAGAACTCAAAACGGATCTCGACCTTGAGATGCCTCCTCACGGGGACCTGACCGCTTGGGCCGAACAGGGCGTTTTTCTGCTCAACGCCTCTTTGACCGTACGTGCCCGACAAGCCAACAGTCACCAAAAAATCGGCTGGCAAAAATTTACGGACGCGGTCATCCGGACCCTTAGCAACAAACGGGAAGGACTCGTTTTCCTCCTCTGGGGAGGTTTTGCCAAAAAGAAAGCGAGCCTGATCGACAAAACAAAACACCACGTCCTCACTTCCGGTCACCCGTCGCCCCTGAGCGCCAACCGTGGCTACTGGTTTGGTAATAAACATTTTTCAAAAACAAATGAATTGCTAAATGCACAGGGTAAAGAACCGATTGACTGGCAGATTAAGTAATTTAAAAAATCCTTCCAAAATATTCCTAATTAACGTACCTTGTCGCTTTATATAAAGGCAACAATTATGCAAATTCAAAAAATAAACGAAACGGTAAAAGCGGTCATCGAAAACATCCCGCCGGACTGGTTGAATCTTACGACGCACCGGCTGGATATTTACGAAGAAAAACTGGCCAAAACCCAATTTTTAGATCATTTTGAACAGCTGACAAATCAAGCTGACTGGAACCCGTCTGCCCTCGCCGGATTACCGACGGCGTACGACTATATCCGCCTTGGACACCCGCTGTCTTCTGTTCTGGAGTGGGCAATGGCAAATCTGAACGGCCTGGATGCGAAGGAGGTCATCAGTTTTTCATCGCAGACGATGCCCGTTCTGGCCGTGTTGAGAAGCAATTTACTGACTGGTAAAAATACCCGGATATATTACGCCGGGGCATTACCGGAAGCTTTGGATACGGACCTTTTGAAGTTGGTGTATGGTTATCAGTTTGAGCTGCATAACCTCAAGGATACTACCGTTGTGGAGGAGTTTGAAGGTACGACCATTTATCTATCGTCGTCAAGCGGATTGGAGGTGGTGGACGTCCCGGCGGGGATTGATTTTCTCATTCGTATTGTTCCAACGCTGGGCAGTATTTTACTTGCCATTAGTCCGGAAAGTAAAAATTATATCTCCGACATTCAGCATGTTCGGCGAAGAGAGTCCATTGCGATGACCCCCGCTGATTGCCAGGAAGCTTTGAATATTTTGGTAGGAAATTCGATTTTGGATAATCCCCGCGATAATGTCGCTGATAACAAACAAAAAGTAGAGAAAAGTATTCAGTCAGTTACTGGTACGTCTAGTCAGCCATTGCTGGGATCAAGTGGATTATCCGTTCAGTATGCGATTATGATGGGATTGATTGATGAGGCGCTGGAAAAGTACCCTGGAAAACCCATTAAATTTGTGGTGCCACCCAACTGTTACGGGGGGACCAACGATCAGGCGAGACGCGTAGCAGCTTGTAGCGATCAGGTAGAAATCGTGGATTTGCCCGTTGATGGAGACAATGATATGGTGCAGAGCATTGATTTAGTTTTAACAAAAATTGCGCGGGAAGATGCCATTCCTTACATCATAGCGGAGATTCCCACCAATCCCAGAGTAGAAGTCCCGGATTTAATAAAATTACGGGAAGCGTTGAGCAAAGCACGACTCACCTCAGTGGGTACCAGAGCAGTTGAACCCGTTTTTATTTTAGATCAAACCTTTTGTCCCAATGTTCAGTTTCTGGGAACCAATAAAATATTGTCTAACATCCGAACTATTTCTTACGCCAGTGGATCAAAGTTTCCGAGTGGTGGGAAATGTACCGCCGGTTACGGTGTAGGTAATTACAAAACAAGAGAATTACTAAAAAAGATAGCAGCACATCTGGATCTTTGTGACAACGGTGCTACGGATTTGCAAATCGCTATTCTGGCAGAACAACTTCCTTCGATGCCACAGCGAATCAGCGCGGCCTACGAAAATACCCGGTCATTCGTTAACCATATAAAAGCCACACTTCCCGCTGCTAAAATCAATTTCGTGTCCGACGAACTGGCCCGTCAGGGATTTACCCCTTCCGTATTTTCACTGGATCTTCCCACCAAAGGAGATACACCGGAAGAAAAAGAAGCCTACAAAAGAAAGTTAAATCACGAACTGATCCGCCAGATGATTACAAAAATTCCAGGTGAAAGCAAATACTGTGTAAGTTATGGCCAGCTAAAAGGTTGCTACTGGACCATCCCGGCTACTTCCACTCAGGGCACGACCAGAGAAGATGACAAAGACTATATCGTCCGCGCCTCTCTTTCTCCCGACATGGATTTGGAAAAGCATAAAGCGGTGTTTGAAGCTTTTGTGGCAGGGATATAAATCTGGATTTTGGAAGATGATGTAACGAGCAGTTTTTTGGAATACCAAGATGTAAAACTTGCCATT
>CAKZUV010000367.1 GCA_937921555.1 uncultured Saprospiraceae bacterium | reverse complement strand
ACGAACATAGGTTTTGCCTCCAACACCCAGCTTTAAGGCTTCTAATGCTACATAATGGCGCTTCTCTTTTTCATTCAATTGACTATAGTGATAACGCATTTTTGATTCAATTTCCTGATTATAACCTGTCATTTTTTTTGTCTCAAATTTAATTAAAAATTCTGAATCTATTTAAATCTTGTCCCTAAATTAAGTTTCACTTTATATCGAATTAAAATTTATCTAATTTGACGAAAAAGCACACCAATGCCGGATTTGGCTATTTTACAGGGATAAAAAGATGTCGCAATTCATTGACAACCAGTTTCTTACAAAAAACAAGGGTTGAAGTGAAGTAGGAAATGATACTCCGTTAAGATGTAAGTCGACTATATTTAGACAAATTCATTGTTAATCGAAGCGATGTAGGAAACCTGTCTACCGATGATGGTAGAAATTTGATAGTCAGTCTATACTGTCGGCAAAGAAAACAGGAGTTTACCTAACCTCTAACCCCGGTGATAAATCTAGCCCTTTTGACGCCAAAACCCGCCCCAAAATAACCCCATACATCCGCCTCCCTTCCTCTAATTCCAATTTCCCATACCGCTTCCGAAAAACCCCATAAGGCCCCCGTTTCTGAATCCCATAAATCGTAAAGGATTCCGCTCCCGTTCCATCCAGATAAAAAGCCGCCTGCCGCGCGTACTCATACCGCTCACAATCCGCCAGGAACGTCTCCCGATCCTTCGCACCCGTAGATTTCAAATCAATCACGTGCAGCCCGGTAGCATCCAGGTAAGCGATATCCACCTTTGCTTTACAAGGCAATTTCGTCTCCGGATCCGTCCACGTAAAAACCTGCTCAACCTCCGTTCGCTCGTCCTCCAAAACTCGTTTCAAAAACAGATCACCAAAAGCCGCTTCCCTGGCCGCCAGTAAATGACGAATCGGTGCCGGCGTCAAAAAAACATAATCCTCCGCTTCCGCCAGTTCCGGTTCCAGAATTATTTGATGTAAAATACTCCCGATCGAAAAAGCCTTCAATGGTCTTGGTCGCCGGATTCCGATCAGCTGGTTTTTGATTTGAGACAACCGGCTGTTGGAATACGCTTCAATCGCCCGATACTGTTTATCCGCTCCGGTATGCGTGGTTATGCCGTTCAGGCTTAACCAGTTTCCGATCACCGTGGCATTGGGCAGCCGATTCGCGGCAACAAATTTCTGGTGAATCTGATTTTGTAATTGAATAAGATTTGGTGTGGTAGAATGTGGTTGTGGTAACATCGTTTTGTTTTTTATTTTTTGCTATTGGCCGTTTGCCGCTTGCTTTTTGCTTCCCTCTAACGCGAGAAAAAAGCAAAAAGTCAGCAACAAAAATTCAGTAGCGTTTTAAAAAAATACTGTTGGCTGATTGCTTCCCTTTAGTGCGTTATTAAAACGCGATTAAGGGAAGCAAAAAGCCAACAGCAAATAGCAAATAGCATTCTTTAAAAATCAACTCGCCTTGTCAAGCACAGCCACCGTCGCAACTTTCGCCTCGTCAATCTCTCCGGTTTCCTTATCCGTCGCCGCCTCCAGTTTTTCATTCTCCACAATACACAAAGGATAGTTTTCCCACACAACCATCGTGTTAGTCGGCTGGATCGTATCTTCGCGGTACAACTCAAAATCCTGGGTACTCGCTTTTGCCAGTTTCAAATAATCCGCATCCGCTGCTTCGTGCTCAAATTCTGCGATGTAATATTTTTCACCTTTGGCCGTCTGCCGTTCCTGCGGAGTGATCGTAATTTTGATCTCCGTAATTTTCAGATTTTCGTAAAACAGTTTCTGGGACATGTTGAAAAAATGCTCAACGCTATATCCGTGTAACATGACACTTGCAACCGCGCCAATATTGTCAATAAAAAACAGCTCCAGCCAGCTGCGCTTCGACGTACCAAAAAGCGAGTCTTTAAATACCCGGTACGAAATCGGAATCAGAGAAAACGGTTTCCCCGCTTTGGTCACCGGAATTTCTCCCTGGATGTTGAAGATTCCGCGCGACGCATCGAACCGATACTGCCGTGGATGACCTTTCAAATATTTGAGGGCCAGAGTTTTAGATTTTTCATCCATTAAATTTTGTAACTCTTTCAGAGTAATAGTTGGAATTGAAACTTTCATAATGAAGTTGGTTTGTGCGCCACTCCTTTTTTTGGGAGTGACGCAAGTGATTAAAAAATTGATTAAATAATTTTATTTACCGTCAGATAACTTACAATCCTTGCGGCGATGTAAAATTTATTGCCACCGCTCGGACCTTGTTTTCGATTACGGTCGTACGCTCTTTTGATTTGTAAATCAGTCGCCGTTTTTCCGACGGCCGCTAACTGTTGCTTGACTAAGCCGCTAATGGTCTGTGCCATAATTTTTTTATTTTAGAAATTAAAGAATATTTGAAAATTGGCTCGTGGGCCATTTCATCCGAAAACTCCGAAACGAGTTCCCAGTCGTGTTTATGTATTTCATTTGTTATAGAATCCGGATACCCGTGCCAGGTCTCCCCGTTTTTTACTACTTCCAAAATCTCAATATGATTGCTCGCCGGAACACTCACCGGGTAACCCCAAAAGATTTCCTGGTCTTCCTCCTCGTCACAAGTAAATCGAATTTCGAACTCAATATCCATACCGGTGGCTGGACATTCCTCGTAGAAATGAATCAAATAAGTCATCGTAAATTTTTGTTTTGAAACTGATTACTAAGCATCGCGGGTAGCCGCTACTCCCCCGGGAGGCTGGGAGGTAGAACCAGCAAAAATGATTAGTAATCAGAAGTTTTTAAAAAGGAAGCGGAGCCGCTCCACGCTGATACCCTTCGTTGAAAGACCGCATTCTGGCCTCATGAATTTTAAACTCCAAACCGTACATCAGTTTTCGGGCTTTATCATTTTCGTTTCTCAAAATTGCTACCTTCATTTCTGCCAGCATTATTTCCCATTCCTCCTCTTCCCGAATCGGCTCAGGTCCAAAATTGGCGGCGAACATATCGTTCTCAAAGTAATCTGCTTGTAAATTAAAATTGGTCATCGTTATAAAAATTTTGTGCGTTTTCTGATACATTAAAGATACGCATAAATCACCCAAAAAACAAACAAAAAGTGCTAAAAAAACGAAATAAAAACAGTATCTTTATAAAATGAAAGTACTAATAAGCGGCTCCAGAAAGCTAGGCGATAACAACACATACACGCAACTGGAAAAACTACTAAACACCCTGCGTCCGACCCACATCCTGCACGGAGGCGCTAAAGGCGTGGACGCACTCGCGGACCGCTACGCCACCGAAAAC
>CAKZUV010000366.1 GCA_937921555.1 uncultured Saprospiraceae bacterium | reverse complement strand
TTTACTTTATTAGTTGTTTGTACGTTCATTTCTTGTCATGAAACCAATCAGCGTAAGGTACAGGACGCAGAAGAAAAACCACCAAATATTGTGTTTATAATATCTGACGACCAGTCGTGGACCGATTATGGTTTTATGGGCCATCAACAGATCGAAACACCCAACCTGGATAAGCTATCCAAAGAGAGTCTGACGTTTGCCCAGGCTTACGTTCCTACCTCACTTTGTGCTCCTTCCCTTGCTTCTATTATAACGGGCCTTTATCCTCGTGGTCACCAGGTGCTGGGAAATGACCGAGTGCTTCCGACCGATGTTATTCCAAAAGACAGAGCAGGAAGGAGAGCGATTACCGCCAAAAATTATATTCCGGTCATCGAGAATTTTAAAAATTTAAACACCTTGCCAGACCTGCTCAAGGAAAAAGGATATCTTTCTTTTCAAACTGGTAAATGGTGGCTGGGTAATTATTCCAACGGTGGGTTTGATTACGGAATGACGCACGGTGACCCGAAAAGAGGTGGAAGACATGGCGATTATGGTTTGGAGATCGGTCGTCAGGGAATGGATACGCTTTATAATTATATCGATATGGCATTAGAAAAAGAAAAACCTTTCTTTATGTGGTATGCTCCTTTTTTACCTCACCGGCCACACAATCCACCGGATAGTCTTTTACAAAAATACCTGCCCAAAGCACCTACGGAATACGTAGCAAAGTATTGGGCGATGTGTGAATGGTTTGATATCACTTGTGGGGAGTTGATGGACTATGTTGATCGTAAAGGACAAACGGAGCATACGATATTCGTTTATGTTTGTGATAACGGATGGGTGCAAAATGAGAATAGTCCTGGTTACCATAAAAACTCCAAACGGGCGCCTTACGATTATGGGATGAGAACGCCGATCATGTTTAAATGGAAAGGTAACATCAAACCCAAACTTGATAACCGTTCTTTGGTAAGTAGTATAGATATTATACCCACCGTTTTAAATTTATTAGGAATGGAAGCGCCTGACGAGATGGATGGAATTAACGTATTGGACGAAACAGAATTGAAGCATCGAAAAGCTATTTTTGGGGAAATTTATGCCCATGATTTTAATACCGTGGATAGTAGCCTTTTCTACAGAATGGCCATTACTGACCCTTACAAAATCATTATTCCAAATGAAAAGAATAAGCCGAATGAAAAAATTCAATTGTTTGATATTTATCAAGATCCATTCGAACAAGTAGATTTAGCGGATAAACTTCCAGGAGTGGTAAAAGAACTGGAAAATAAGATGGAGGAAGCCTGGAATGAATAAAGTCTAATATCTTTCTAAAAAAGAAAAGTACATCAATGTTTCGATACACTGATGTACTTTTCAATAGGGGGGAGTAAATCAAATCATCTGTCTATTTTAAACAATTTCGACAGGTGACTAGTCATTTGGTTTACTGTTGTTATAAAAATAGTTTACGTTGAGATTGTCCTGTCAAGTGTGTCAGCGCGTTGGCTTTAGGAATACAAGGTGCGGGATGCCAAATGACACACATAACGGTACAGTCCCTTTACGTTCACTACTGGACACTTTTTTCATTTGGAACTTCCCCGCTTGTTGAAGGAGTGGCTCCGAATTCCAGTAGCGTTTATATTTCTACTTTTTCCTGCGTGGTAGCAGTCCATCTAATTTGAGCTCTGCCACCTTTGACTCTGTAAGCGCCATATCTGATTTTAGACTGGGTACCTCTTTCTGGTTCTGGAATATTCCAATTAAAGGTTTCACCACCTATTACGGCATCTGCATAGTGTATTTTTTCACCAGCGTTATCAGGATCTGCTCTGAATCCAACCTCCAGTTCAATATCTACCTGCTCGTCTTTAAGGACATTTTTAAGGAAAACAAGGTCTCTTCCAGCAGTTCCTGAGCCTCCTCTGACTTTGATTTGTTCTCTGTAAATGTCAAAAGATACTTGAACTCGATTTCCTAAGCTATCCGTTCCATAAACAGGTTTTGCTATGTATAGGCAAATAGCTGGGTCTGGTGAACCACCACCGCCTGTGTGTTTACCTTTCGCTTGCATAATGTAAGTACCATCATTACTCTCTGATGAAGTACTGCCTGCTTCCAGAATTCTTACCGTTCCGGTAAATCTGGTGTAACTTCCTACCGTGGTAGCCTGACATACGCTTAATGCACGCTCTATTCTTGGCTGTAATGTACCTGGTGCATCCATGTGATTCGAACCGTCTGTTATATTATAGACACCCCAGATTGTTCCATAAATAAAACTTTGCTTGTAGTCCGAATAACAACTTCTATCATCAATCGTTCCTGTATTAATTGGATTTGAGATGTCTGCTTCCCTGTCGGAGTTCGTACCTGCATCTGTACAATCGGTAATTTCGCCGAAATCCTCATCCGTATCTGGTTGGGGGAATTCTATCATGTCATCTACCATCATCTCTTCTTCTTTTTGACAAGAAAAGAACGTTAGCAAAACAAGTAACAAGGTGATTGTTCCGAAATTAATACTTAATTTTTTCATAATTATAATTATTATAGTTTTTACCAAAAATAACACTTTAAAATATATAATCTATCCTGTACCATCCTGATCAAAAAGTTGCTGAATCAGGGCATATAAAACACTTCTTCTAACGGCATAGAAACTGGAGAGTTATCCGGATTAACCTCCATGATATCTGCCATGAAATCCCACCATTTTTTTACGATTTCATTATTGGCTAAATCCTGAGAACCCCCTTTGCCCGAAATCTTCTGAAAAGCGAATAGTGTATGGGTTTCTTCGTCAAAGAAAATAGAATATTCACTTACGCCATTGTCCCTGAGCAGTTGTTTCAGGTCGGGCCATAGTTCATTATGTCGCTTTTTATATACTTCTTTTTGGTCCGGATTCAGTTTCATCTTAAAAGCAAGTCGTTGCATAGTATTCATTTTTTAAATTAAAAACAAGGATCTAAAAGACCGGAATTTGACGTATGGTTCATTGAGCCGATTTGGCATTACGTTTTCATATCAAATTGACTTCCAGCTTGCACTTATTTATTTGCCATTCCTGAGCTTCGTCGAAACTATTCGTATTTGTATTCAAGAACAGATCGTGTTCGATTATTGTTTTGAATTTGTTTCGATGGGTCGCTTGTTTTACAATTGGTTAAAAAGTAAACTGAGAAGTTGTCCATAAAAAAAAGACAATATCATTATTTTGATATTGTCTTTATTATCCTTTAGTCTCAATAGGATTGCATCCATGAACGTAATACGTTCGATGAGCAATTGCCTATTTATTAACCAATTACTTAGAAACTAATCTTCTAGTTGTGAAAGGTGTTTTTAGCATATAAACACCTTTTGGAAATTCAGATAAATCAATCTTGCTATCTGTTCCTTCTAAAACCTTAGCGCCTACTAAATTATAAACATCCCATTCCGCTTCCATATTTAGTGTGAAAACACCATTACTGGCTGGATTAGGGAATACTTTAAAAGCACTGGCCAGTTCCTCATCTTCTGTACTAGTAACCATAATTTCGTCTAAAGTGATGGTAAAGAAATCAAATCTTGGACCAGCATCTAAATGATTGAATTTCAACAATAGAGGGCCAGCGGGTAAAGTAAAACTTCCTAAATTGTCAGCAGTTATATACTCACCATCTGTAGGAGGTAAGCCATCCATATCCAGTGTATTAAAAAGGTCTACTCTACCCGTTCCGTCTATATTAAATGACTCTAATCTAATATCTTTACTGTTGCCACCATGCAGGTAACTTACGCCCATGTGGTAAGTCCCGGCGTTTACTACATTTACGGTATATACGGTAAATTCCTGACCCTGTGTACCTGCGATTACCGCCCCGGTAGCACCGGCTTCTATGTCAACGTCGCTACCTGTTCTGATAGGATTACCAGCATCTGCGCCTCCAGGAGATTTATCCCAGTAGGTTCCTCCTGGTCCGATAGGACTGGCAGCTCCACCAAAATTGGCGCCATCACCACCAGGGTCAGCAGCTAAAGCATCATAGAATTCAAGCTCTATTGTAACCGGAGCTCCAACAGTCTCTCCAATTTGAGGAATATTACCCTGGTAGGCTACTCCTTCATATTGAGCCTGTGCCTGGAAAGCGAAGAGAGATAGTAAACAAAAGATAAAGTTTGTAAAAGTTACTTTTTTCATAAAAAATGTTTTAAGATGATTAAATAAAAAGGTGATTTTGTTCATAAGTACTTAGAGTTCTTATTGTCTCAATATTACATTTTATTCTTTTATAATCTATCCTGTAGTATCCTGATTTTGATAGAAAACCTTAAAAAAGTGCTGGTTGGCTATCAATTTAGGAAAGCGCTTACCTGCTTTTGCAGGAAATTTGGTATACGCCAGAACCTAAAAGAATCGTTGAATTATCGCTAACTTCCGCTGGGTGCGCTTTGTGAAAAATTTCCCACTTTTCTCCATTTATCAGGAGTGACTCCATTTGCTTTTTAGTTAAAACTACGTTGGCTTTGGTATTAAAAGGAACGTGTAAATTCATGGAAAAATCAGCTCCTTTCTTTTCCCAGCGGTGATGAATTTTTCCATAAGGTGTCGGTATATCTACGGTAGTTTGCGTAATCTGTTCGGGAAATTTCGGGTTTACGGTGAATTCTTTATGGCCTGGCGCTTGAAAAGTGGATTTGATGCCACCGAGTGATTCGTGAAAATAAGCGGCAAACCCACTATGCATTGGGTGGTTGAGAGAGTTCGTTAGCCCTTCCATTTTTTCCCACTCAAACTGGCGTTCGGGCCAGGTGGTAAAACCATAGTTCATGACATACGTTTGGCTCGGAAAATCCGGAGTGGTTAAAATTTGGTGCGCCAATTCTGCTTTTCCATTTTTGGTTAAAACGGTATAAATATATCGGTTTCCGTGAATTCCTACCGCGTGATGACCTCCCTTGATGTCGTTGATGTCATAGACTAAACCATTGACAACCGCTTCTACATTTTCTTTAGCCACCATTTCAAATTGTAAGGCCATCACCGTTGCCGTTTGGCTACCATACCATTGGTGACTGGTACCTGGAATATCAATTAAGTAGGCGGCGTTAAAAGCATCGTATAATTCAGCTTTTTCCTTTCGCATTTTTTCAGCAAAAGCATCGTCCTGATTCATTGCTGCAAACTTTTCCATGATGCCCAGAATATCATAGAAGTAAGCATTGGCAGAAGTAACAGGGTCACATTCCATCGCGCTCGGGTTGCCTCTTCGGTCCCACCGGGGCGGACACCAGTCGCCCATACCGTTGTCAATAATTCCCTGTTCATTTTTGAAAGACAAATAATAATTAGTCAAGCCTTTCATGTCTTCGTAGTATTCCTTTACGATGGAATCATCGCCGTAATATTTGTAATTATACCAAGGCAAATAAATCGTTGCAATTCCCCAATCTAATTTGGCGATGGTTGAGGTACGCTTACCCGGAGCAATCATGGTAGGTACTTTGTATTTTGTATCTGGATTGTTATGACCTTTCACCAGCCGCATTTGTGTGCGAATATCTTCCATGTATTTTTTATAAAAAACTTCCATGTCGTAATTGTAAAGGGCGTATTCACAAAAGGCATGTGCATCGCCTAACCAACCACATTTTTCCCGATGCGGACAATCCTCAGGAATGCCGTGAAGATTATCAACAATCGTCCATTTGCTGATGGTATCCATTTTGTTTAGCAAAGGATCAGAACAACTGAATGCCCCTTTTTCTTTTATATCATTGGCGACCAAAATTGCTTTTATTGAGTTTTTATCCGGCTTGGTAGACAGACCTGAAACCTCGGCGTATCGAAAACCGTGATAGCTGAATTTGGGTTCCCAGGTTTCGGTTTCTGAACTTTTACAAATATATTTTAGCAACTGTGGCATCCCATTGGCACCTCCTCCGGTAGATCCGGGATAAACAGCTTTTCCGTCTTGCGTTAGCGCCTCGGTCGTAATTATTTCGATCAGCTGACCTTCTTTTTCTTTTACTTTGATGCGTACCCAACCCGCAATGTTCTGACCAAAATCTACAATCCATTTTCCCGAAGGAGATTTGAAAACACGTTGCGGAGTAAGTTCCTTTAACTTTCGAATCGGCGGCATTTGCTGGGCGCTAATCTTTTTTAGTTTAGGTAAAATGGTTTTAGCCGGACTCCAGGTAGCATCGTCATATCCTGTTTGGTTCCAACCATTTACTTCGAATCTGGCATCATAAGTATCTCCGCCGTAGATATTGTCAAAAACAATCGGACCGGTTGAAGCCCTCCAATTTTCGTCAGAATAAAAATCTTTTTGACTGCCATCGGCATAAGTTAGTTTGATTAACAGACGGGCAGCAGGAACACCATACGATAAATCTTTTTCGGATTCGGGGTCACGTTTCCAGGAAATATTCTGTCCATAAAAACCATTTCCCATGATAATACCTACTACATTTTTTCCAGTTTTTATGGCTTCAGAAATATCATAACTCACATAATAAGCTTGCTTGTCGTAATTGGAGGGCGCAGGATCCAAGACGTGGTCCCCTATTTTTTCTCCATTAATATAGAGTTCATAATAACCTAATCCACAAATATAGGCTCGTGCATTGGTTACCTTTTTTTCTGTGTTTAGTTCATTTCTGAAATATCCAGCCGGCTGACTGGTCACCATTTGTGGTGCTTTCATTTTGCCGGTCTTATAAGGGCGAAAACGATGTTCGGAGGTACGCGTATCCTTATCCAAACTAATCCATTTTGCCGCGCCCCAATTGGCTTCCTTGACCAATCCCATTTCAAAGTTTTGTACAGGAGACCAGGATGATTGTTTGTTTTTTTCATCCCAGATTCTTACTTTCCAAAAATATTTATTCATGGGAAGTAATGCTTTTCCCTGATATTTTATGTGAATGGATTGCGCTTTTTTTGTTTGCCTGGAATTCCATAGATCAGCATCCTTTTCATTTAAAAGGTCAGGATTTGAGGCCACCAAAATTTGATAAGCTGTTTGTGCCCGATTAAATCCATCTGCTTCCACTATCCAGGAAAAAAGGGGTTGTTTGCTTTCTATGGCCATCGGATTTACTTGTGCGTCACAAGTAAGAGACTGAAAATTAAGCGTTGTGGCAGGTTTTGCTATTGGCATTTGTTTACAAGCAACAAATACGAAGAGCAGTGATAATGCGAGGTAAGTGAATTTATTGTTTAGCATATTGTTGTTTTAATGTAAGAAAGTCTAATAGTTAAGCGTTTTTTAATCAATTGTAGGCGAGCTTCCCCACCAATTATTTTTAGGATCGAAATCAGGAGATAAATATTCCATGCGTTGTTTTTCCAACTGCTGCATTTTTACTGTTTTTGTTTCTTTAAGATGTGCCGCTTCCAAATTTGAATTGTATAATGAATCTTTTACCGGAAATTGAGCACCGACTTCTTCCAAATAATCAAAGAGGGTTTTGCTCAATTTTTCAACGACCTTTAAATTATCTTTTGCTACATCATTCAATTCTTCCGAATCTTTGGTCAAATTATAAAGCTCATTTTTACCAGCTTCATAATAATGAATGAGTTTCCAGTTTTCCTGTCTTATTATGGAAGAAGGTTCTCCTCCCTGATTTCCATAATGCGGATAATGCCATATAAGTGGACGGTCCGCTATCTTTTTTCCATTTAACAGCGGTACTAAACTTAGACCATCGGCATGTTCTTTTGGTTTTAATTCTAAGCCAACTAAATCCAGAATAGTAGGGTAGAGGTCAGCTCCTGTAACAGGTGTGTTGCACGTTTTAATTTCATTTTTCAGCCAGGGAACTTTTATAAAATAGGGTGCTTTTATTCCACCTTCAAACTGATAACCTTTGCCTCCTCTCAAGGGCAAATTTGAGGTAGAATAATTATCTCCCGAAGCCACACCGCCATTATCTGAGGTGAAAATCACAAGGGTGTTTTTATCTAACCCTAACTCCTTTAAATTTTTAAGTACCACACCAACTGCATCATCCATTTGTTCTACCAATCCTGCATAAACAGGGTTGTCTTGTGTTTGGCGTATCGGCAAGAAATGTCCCATTTTAAATCCATTTTTAGCGATGCCGGTGCGTTCTGCTTTATTGCGGTATTTCTGCCATTTTTCCTGAGTTGTTTGTACCGGACCATGTACCGCATAAAAAGATAAAAAGGCAAAGAAGGGTTCTTTTTTATTTTCAGTAATAAAATCGACCGTTTCATTCGCTAATCGCATACTCAAGTTTTCGCCAGCTTTTTGATTTTTGAGTTGTGGATTTTTGAAGGGTGAAAAATATCCACCACGAGGACTGCCGGCATGATTTCCACCAACATTAATGTCAAATCCATGATCTTCGGGCGATGAACCTTTTCCGCCAAGATGCCATTTGCCCGCAAAAAATGTTTTATAATTTGCTTCCTTTAAGGCTTCGGGCAAGGTGACATATTCATGAGCTAAGTGGTGCTGATATTCAGGAGGCAATAGTTGGTTGTGTCTATTTTTTTTTCTCCAGGCTTCGCCTGTCGGCGCACCAATCCAATCCGTTATACCGTGTCTTGCTGTAAATTTACCACTCATAATGCTGGCCCGGGAAGGACTACAGATTTGCGCGTTGGCATATCCTTCCTTGAAAACTATGCCTTCTTTAGCGATGCGGTCAATATTAGGTGTTTCATAAAAGTTACTATTTCTGTAACTCAAGTCATTATATCCAAAATCATCCGCAAGAATAAATAAGATATTTTTTTGTGGAGGTGTTTCTTGGCAAGCACTTATAAATAGGAGAAGGACACAAGCGGTTGCAAGTGAGTTGATAGGCTTCGATAAAATATACTTATGATTTATCATTTTCAAACCCTTTCTAATTTTATGGGATAAGCCTTATTCGCATTCCATTGGCATACATACAAGTTTTCGTCGTTATCAATGCAGACATCGTGACAATGTTTGAATATGGGTTTTTGTTGCAACATCGTTTGCAGCTTGCGTCTTTTGTACTTTGGTTTGGTTCCTCCGGGGTTTGAAACCACCTTGTTTTTTTTATTTAAAATGGTGACAAAACCAGATCCCGGACTGGTGCGGATAGGATGGGTTTCCATATTACCTTCTTCAAACCTTACTTCTGAAGACCAGCAAACTCCGGCATACAAATTATCATTATGAATCACCGGACGACAAACATACGCTCCCGGCAGGGATATACTTTCGATATATTTTCCATCAAGCGTAAAGCGTTTAAAACAATTAGCGGCTCGTGAGGTAATCAATAGCGTAGGGTTTCCAATGCCTCTGTCATCAACACAAATTCCATGTGCCGTTTGAAATTGATGATCTTCCATACCCCGACCGCCTCCTATTTTTCGAATGAACTCACCGTCTTTTGTAAACTGAAGAATATAATTTGATCCATAGCCATCGGCTAAATAAATATCGCCGTTAGGGCCGATGGCAGATTCTGTTGGTTTAAAGGGAGCATCTTTTTCGTAGGCACCGTATGCTGAAGGGTGACCAATTGAAAATAATTCTTTGCCATCCGTTGTCGTTTTTACGAGACTTCCTTTGGTGTCGCAAATAAAGAGAAAATCCTCTGAGCCATCATTCCAGATGGAAAGCCCATGACCACCTTTAAATCGAGTTCCCCAAGCGTCTAATAGTTTTCCGGATTTATCATAAATCAATATATTGTTACGTGTATCATCTCCTACCATGATGAGTCGTCCTTTTGAATCCATCACCATTTCATGGCAGTTTTTGACAGGCGTAGTTTCCCTATCCAGGTTGCCCCATGCTTTGTGTATCCGATATTTAAAATCGCAATGACCAATCACTTCATCAGATAATTCAGGTTTCGATTTAAGAATATTAAAATGCGGTACTAAGAGGATTCCTGCGGCTGATTTTGTAGTCGTATCAAGAAATTTTCTACGGTTCATTTTTTGAGGGTTTCTAAATGGTTTGAAAAATTTGTCGCTCAAGTCAAGGACTTCCCAAATAAATCTAAAATAGGTTTACCGTGTCCATCGGGAGTGGTATAAAAAGGTCTTCCTTCAATTTCATAATGGGTTTGCGGCGGAATACCCAAGGCGTGATAAATTGATTGATGTACCTGGTCTATGACTACCGTATTCTCTATCGAAGTACAAGGTCTTTCATCAGCCGTTTTTCCGTACACCAGTCCTTTTTTGATGCCGCCTCCCCACATCAAAATTGAACTACCATCGGTAAAATGACGGTGCATGCCGTAATGTTTTTCATTGTCAATAACATCCGGTTGTCTGGAGACCTGGTCTTTTACCTGTTCTTCAGGCCGGCCTTCCATTACCGCATCCCGACTAAATTCAGTGGCCAGAATAACCAGGGTTCTGTCCAGGTGTCCGGTTTCGTCCAGGTCTTTTATTAATTGTGCTACAGGTCGGTCAATGAGTGCTTTCATTTTTTTAACACGCGCGTGTCCATTGTCATGCGTATCCCAGCCGATGAAGGGTTCGTACTCCGTCGAGACACTAATAAATCTACCTCCATTCATCGCCAACCTTTTAGCCATCAGGCAACCCAATCCAAAACGACCGGTATTGTAAGTATCGTAAACTTCTTTCGGTTCCTGGGATAAGTCGAAGACCTTTGCTTCGGGAGAATTTAGCAAACGATAAGATTGTTCCATGGAGCGCATCAAAGATTCGCGCTGATAATCACTTCCTTGCTCCATGATTTTATGTTTGTTGGCCAACGTTTTATACAATTTATATCGAGCTTCAAATCTTTTGAGAGACATCCCCTGAGGCGGGCGTACACTTTCCAATCCGCCCGCCGGATCAGGGATTAAAAACGGGCCGTATTCCGTCCCTAAAAAACCGGCGGAATGAAACGCCTTTAACTCCTCTGATTCGCCCATGGTAAAGCGTTGTCCCATCGCAATAAAAGGTGGGATAACGGGATTGGCGGGTCCGAGCTCTTTGGCAATCCACGCACCGATATGTGGTGCCTGCACGGACTGAGGCGGCTCGTAGCAAGTATGCCAATGATATTGGTGGCGCGTATGTAAGATATGCCCTAAGTCGGCTGCTTTGTACGAACGGATGATGGCCCCTTTATCCATCACGCTGCCGATAGATTGAAGTCCTTCGGAAAATTCCAGTCCATCCACTACGGTAGGTTTTTTTGGAAAAGTGCTTAACACCCTTTTCATGTCTAACCGTTTCTCAAAAGGAACAAAAGCCTTTGGGTCAAAGGTTTCGGTATGCGCCATACCACCTGCCATCCAAAGTAGAATAACGGTGTCTGCGGATGCTGCTATTTTTGCAATGGACGGCGAACAGGAACTCAAAAAACCAGCCATCGGAAGGGTCGTAGCGGATGCCGCTATGCTGGCAGCCGTCATCTTTTTTATAAAATCTCTCCGCGAGTTTTGTGCTTGCATTTTTCCTAATTGATAAATTGAAATTCAGGTAAAATAAAAACAGACCAAAATATATCCTGTAATTGTTCTTTTTGCGGAGCGTCCCCTAAAGTATTCATCAGGATGTTTTTTTCCGCTGGTGAAGGACTTCGTCCCAGGGTTTTTTGATATAGTTGGTCCACTAATTTTTCCGGTTCATTTTTATAGGCTTCTAACCATTTGATTGCTCCTTTTTCCAAAACATTGTTAAAAAATGCGCCATTGGTCAGTTCTAATGCTTGTAATAAAGTAGCTTGTACTTCTCTTGAGGTCGTCACAATTTCCCGGCTTGGACGCCCAAGTGTTTTCATAAAAGGATGTTGTTTGACAAGACTTGCCCGGGCAAATTTTCCGTCATGATTTTTAAACGAAAAATCGGGTAAGGTTCCCCAATTTTGCGTTCCATAATTTTTTACTGCTTTCCATGAATCGTCCTTAAATGAATTTGTTGTCCAGTTTTCATCCGGCAATAGGTCGGTACTTTTCCAAGTTTCATCCGAATTAATTTCTAACGTCTCACCGGATTGATAAAGTACTTTCATCGAAAACAAAACGCCGGCAGGATTCCCTATGGTGCCTTCATTTTCTCCTTCTACCGCGATGGTATTTTTTCCCGGTTTTAAATAGTTACTTACCTCCAGTTTATCTACCTGAGTCCAATCTCTTCCTTCGGCTATTTTTTTACCATTCATAAATAAGGAGTAAGCATGATCTACGGAGATTAAGATTTTGGCATTTGTGATTTTCTTGTTTTTAATGTTAAATGATTTTCTGAAATATCTTTTCCCCGGCTCGGGAAGTACCGTTCGGTTAAAACTAACTTCTTTATGCCAGACTCTTTTTGCTTTGGTTTTTTCTCCCTCAGGATTAAATGCTACGGCGGGATAAAGTGGCGAGATGATTTGACTGATGGCATCTGAAAATTGCTCTGCGCTCAAGCGACGAACCAACGGTCCGCGAAAAACATAATCGGTTTTAGTGTCTTCTATTTTTTTGTAACTAACCGCAGGTAATTGATAAGTCTTTGAAGACATGATGCGTTTTATCAGATGTTTTAAATCCATATTCGCAGCAATAAAATCGGAAGCCAACCAATCCATCAAGGCATCATCCCACGCAGGACTATCCATTTCATCAAGGGGTTCGATAATACCTTTTCCCAGCAAGCGGTGCCAGAAACGATTGGTAATGGTTCGGTATAATCTACCGTTTTCTTCCTGTACCATGATATCAGAAAGATTTAATAAGCGTTTTGCAATCGTTTCTCCTTTTACGATTCCCAACTCAGGATACAGAAAATCAGCGGTGGCTATTTTTCCAATCGGTATATCGCAGCGATTCAGTTCCAAGGGTTTTTCGGCAAAAATAGCAGCGAATCCGTAGGCTTGTTCCAGCGTAAGATTACTGACAAAGCTATTGTGGCAGGAAGCACATTTTACGTTTACGCCCATCAGGGATTGCCCAATATTTTGAGCCGCTTGCATCTCGGTTCTTTGACTGGCATTAACGACCCCCCGCCACTCAATTCCTTTAATAAAACCTTCCGAACCTTCGACGGGACTGATTAACTCTTTGACCATTTTATCATAGGTTTTATTGGTCATCAAAGATTTATATAACCAACCCGAGATTTGCTTTCTTCCGCCGGTTATGAATCCGGGACCGCTATAATCGTTTCGCAATAAATCATTCCAAAAGCTTAACCAATGCTGGGTGTAATTTCTATGGTCACCTAATAAGGAATCAATCAGTGCATCTCTCTTATTTGGATTTTTATCGTTTTCAAATTGGTGAATGGCTTCCGGTTCGGGAAGTAGTCCGATAATATCGAGGTAGGCTCGCCTGATAAAAGTTGGGTCATCTACTATTACCGGCCATTCGATGTTGTGTTTTTGGAAATAGTCATCCACCAGCTTATCTACGGGATGTGCTTGATTGGAAATTGGCAGTTTGATTTTTTGCAGTGCCAATAATGCTTCGGGAAATATTTTTACCTTTTCGTCAGACCAATGTGCTCCTTTTTGAATCCATAATTTTACGAGGGCAATTTCACGATCATTCAATAATTTACCTTTGGTCGGCATGACTTCTTTGTGATTTGCCGGAAGGGTGATACGCCTGAATAATTCGCTCTGTTCGGGCTTGCCGGGAACGATGGCCAAACCAGATTCGCCCCCCTTAAAAACGCCTTCTTTGGTGGCAAGAATCAGCGCTCCCTTTTGTTTGTTTTCACTATGACATTGGTAGCACTTATGGGCAAAAAGGCCACGAACTTCCAGGCTTAACTTATCTTGTTGTAATGCTGATAAGGAATCGGTGGTTCCTAATTCCGTAAGTAATACGGAAGATGTCGCACCGTTGTTAACGGTTTTGTGGTTGGGTAATATTTCCCATAAATAATCTTCGCCGTGCGTCAGATTTGCGCCCAGGTGTCCGGCTATGGTGGTTGCTATTACCGTTGCAAAAAGCATAAACCGGTAGGCTCGTAAATCTGCTGATTGCTTCTTTAAAGTATTTCTCAAGACCAATGCGGTGGCCAGCGCGAAAACCGCTGTAGCAATACCGGCATATTGATGATTATCTACTAAGTCACCGCTATAATTTTCTTGTGTACGCAGCAACCAACCGAATAAAGCTGCCACACACGCCGAGGCGGCACCAAAGAAAACCATCCAGTTGATCCCTTGGCGCAGTCCGGGTCGTTTTCCCCGAAGCGTAAATAACTCAAAGCATAAGGCAACTACTAAAAGTCCGATTGGAAAATGAACCAGTAAAGGATGAAGACGTCCCAGCAGTTGAAATATCCAGTTAGAATTTTCCATTTATGGAGCTGATTTTCTTTAATATCGTTGGTTTTGTAATGAACAATACTAAAAAAATATTTCTCTGAATGTATCCTGTACTGTTGGGTTTGTGTTGAGGTATTGAAAAATTCAATTTGGTGAGGCGTTAAATTTTTTTGACTACCTTTAGATTTTTAGGAATACATCCGGACAATCCCCAAAAATGGGAAAACGATAAATTGAATGGAGGCAAAGGAAATACCGTTTTAGAACCACTCGAATCTTAGGAATGTTAAATAAATAAAGTACGATTCTATACTTCCTCTTTTTGCCTCACTCTGCATCGTCAAAATGGTCATTATACACAGCATAACTCCCATTTTTCCTCTTTGATTGATGCAAAAATAGTTCGCCTAGAATCTGCACTTATTTATTTGCCATTCCTTATTTTAAATCTCCTGCCGTGATTTTCACCACTTCACTCGCCTTATACCCGATGCGATGAGCCTGAACCAAAAGGCGTTTATCATCAGAAACTTCAAAAGGTTCTGTATAAACAGACCAGGACTTTGGTGGCGTATCTTGCCTATTAATAATTTTATAACCGATGGAAGCGCCTTCTGTGGAGCAATCCATTTTTATTTTTCCGTTTGCCATTTTAATAGATGGTGGAGCGGTGACGGGCTGCGTATTTTTATTATTCCAAAGCCGATTAATTAACGCTTGTTCTGGCAGATTGGGTTGGTCATTAATGGCTGCGAGCCAACGGTTCATTTCATTTTGTAATTCCTGTAGCTTTTCCTGATAGGCGGGGTCATTGGCCAAATTGTGTAATTCGTGCGGGTCGTTTTTACAATCAAATAATTCGTCCGTGGGTTTATTTTTTCTGAACCATTGCATCTGGATACTGTCCAGTTTACCTTCCTCTCGTAATCGCAATAATTCCTGCATGGTGGGTATTCTTTCCCGATATATTATGGGTAAATAGAAAGGCTGCTGAGGTCTATAATTTTTAATATACTTAAATTGCTTATCTCTGACGGCACGAATCACATCGGTTTCTCCATCAAAACGGTCGGCGGCAGCGTGGATATATGGCCGTTCTTTTTTTGATTTATAATTCCCCAAAAATGCTTGCCCTTGCATATAGTCTAAAGGCTTAACTCCCGATAAAGACAAAAGGGTAGGGGCAAAATCAATAAAGCTTATGAGTTGTTCATCTTTTGTACCGGCATTGGCTTTGTTGGGAAACCGGATAATCATGGGGGTGTTCAAGCCCGAGTCATAGATCAATCGTTTTTGTCTGGGCAACGGCCCTCCGTGGTCTCCGTAGAAAACGATAATCGTATTTTCCAATAAACCATCTTCTTCCAGTTGCTTTAATACGGCACCTACTTGTTTGTCCATCTCGGAAATATTATTGTATAATTTCCACATATCGTTGCGTACCACTTCATTATCCGGCAGATAGGGTGGGATCGGGAACTGCGTATTTTTTGGTAAATGAACTGGGGTTTCTGCTTCCGTCATTCTTCCTGGTTTCCATTTGTAAGTAGTGTCTCCGGCATGGTGATGTCTGGTTTCAATGTGACGATGACCGTAAGGTTCAAACAAACCAGATTCGTGCGTTTCGGTAAAATTGAAAACGGAGAAAAAAGGTTGGTTATCTTTTTTATTTCGCCAATGCGCGTATTTGCTACTCTCATCCCAGGCCGTTTTTGGGGCTTTAAATTGATAATCTTGTTTGTAATTATTAGTGCAGTAATAACCTTCCATTCGAAGTAATTCACTGATCATTTTAACTGGCGCAGGCGGAACGGCTTCGTAAGCGGGCAAACCTGTTTTGTCCATATTGGAATTGGTGCGCATGTGATTTGCGCCAATACTGGAAGGGTACATCCCCGTAGCAATCGCCGCCCGACTGGGTGCACAAACGCCCGAAGTGGAATATAGATTTGGATAAATGACTCCTTCCTTTGCTAATCGACTGAGGTTTGGGGTTTGAATAGTTGAATCGCCAAAGGGCGGAATGTAAGCACCCATATCTTCCGTTACCAACCATAAAATATTGGGTCGTTCGGGAGCTATGGATGGCTGTTTGTCGTCTGCTGTAGGTTGGCAACTTCCTAATAAAAAGAGCATGGATAAAAGGCCGAGGATAAAGATGGATTCTTTTTTATTGGAAATCATACGGTTGAATTGTTTATGGTGTTTATGGTGTTTAATCGTTTAGGGTTTAATCGTTTATGGTCTTTAATTCGCATATTTTTATACCTAATAAACGATTAAACAAATAAACGATTAAACAAAAAACCAACCTAATCTAATTTCAATACTTCACTTCCGGCCAGCAAGTAAGCACCTGTTCCAAAGTTTTGCCAGCTATTGGCGTTGGCAGGTTCTGGAAAAGCACCAATATTCTGGACCCATCCAACCATGCCGTTTTCATGTTGACAAGCGGCTAATGCGTTCCATGCTTTTTTTACCGCAGGCGCGTATGTTGCTTTGTCTAACATGCCATTATTGATACCCCAAGCCAATGCGAAAGTATAAAAACCACTTCCACTGACTTCTCCGTGGTCATAAGTTTCTGGGCATAATAAACTGGTGCGCCATAATCCGTCTTTGGGTTGAATCTCCAATAGTTTGGCAGCCATCTCTTTGTATAAATTTTCGTAAAAAGGTCGGTGTTTATAATCTTTGGGCATATCATCCAAAATCAAAGCCAGACCACCGATGACCCAGCCGTTTCCTCGTGACCAAAATATTTTTTTGCCATTCGGTTCTTTTTTATCTACCTCATTTACACCCCACAAAAAACGCATATCCCTGGCAAATAAATGTTCGTCTTTATCATACAATTGATTATAGGTTTCCATATAATATTTGTGCATGTCGTCCAGATATTTTTCGTTGCCAGTCTGTTTTGCGTAAAGCGTAATAACCGGAGGCGCCATAAATAATGCATCACACCACCACCATAAAATGTTCTTCATTTTCTCTTTGTCCGTTCCATCTTTCCATTTGTTGGGTTCGTATAAATGGGCATTTAAAAACGCTTCGGTGGGTTTTAAGTCTACGAATTTTTTTCTTTTAAAAGTTTGCTCTATGTACAAATAGCTATAAGCGATAGTGATATCATCTGCGTGGAAAACCCGTTTATAAGGTTGCCAATTGTTACGGTATCCCTGCGTTCTTAGTGCCGCTTCATAAATTTGATTCCCGGTCGTTCGGTGCGCTCTGGAAACGCCCACGTAATAGGCGCCTGCCGTCCAGTCCGTTGGTGCGAGGGCAAAAATCGGATGTGCTTCCTGCCATTCCAGTGCTTTAATCATCGACGCTTCAATATTAGATTTGTCGAACGTTTTTTGTGCCAGTACTTTAGGGCTGCACGAAAAATTTAGCGTGGCAATTGCTATCATTAATGTGAAAAGTAGTTTCATGATGATGATTATTTAATAAGTTTAAATTTTGTTTCTGAATATTCCTTCGAAGAAGTTCCTACCATTACCGTATAATCTCCTGCTTCTAAAATTTTGGTCATTTCAAATCCAGTAAACTCCAGCATTTCAGGCGTTATTTTAAAGGAGACCGTTTTGCTTTCTCCGGCATCCAATTCAATTTTTTCAAATGCTTTGAGTTCTTTGTCAGGTCTGGTCACCGAACCAATATCATCCTTGATATACATCTGAACGACTTCTTTGGCTTTTATCTTTCCCGTATTTTTAACCGTTACGCTTACTTCTAATTCGGTATCAGGCGTAATTTCCCGGGCGGATGTTTTTAGGTTGGAATACTCAAAAGTAGTATAACTCAAACCGTGACCAAATGGATAAATTGGGCCATCTTCTAAAAATAAATACCCCTTTTTGTAGTTGATTTCTTTCATGCTGTAATGGAAGGGCAATTGTCCGATGGACCTTGGAATGGTAACCGGTGATTTTCCGGAAGGGGAGGTTTCGCCAAAAATTATCCTTGCGGTGGACTCATCTCCGAATTCACTTAAATCCCAGGTGTCTAAAATCGCATCTGCTTTTTCCGCAATGGTATTAATTGCTAAAGTACGACGGTGTTTTAAAACTACGATGACCGGTTTTCCCAATGCTTTGATTTTTTCTACCAATTCATCTTGCGCCCCAACGGGTTCAATGGTTGCCCGGTCGCCATAAGTATTTTTAAAATAAGCTTCTTTCGCGGTATATTCATCCCCGCCTAAAAACAGGATAGATATATCTGCCTCTTTTGCGAGTGCAATCATTTTGTCAATTGCGACCGGGTCTCTTTCTAATAAGTTTGGATTTCCTTTTTTCTGATCCGTTAGCTGAAAACCTTTTTCGGTAACAAATTGAATATCAGAACCCGCTACCGCTTCAAACATGGATTGGGTGTTCTCTTTTACCAGCGGTCCTAAAAGTGCAATCTTAGTTGACTTGTTTTTACTTAATGGCAGTGCTTGATTTTCATTTTTTAATAAAATGATAGATTCCAAATCCGCTTCTTTTGCTAGTGCTAAAGAAGCCGCTGCCCGTACGCCTTTTTCTACTTCCGGAATGTCGATATATGGATTGTCAAACAGCCCTAAAATAAATTTGGTTCTTAAAACTCGTCTGACAGACCGGTCAATTAAGTCTTCAATTTCAGGATTGGTTTTCACCATTTCCGGAAGGTAGGAATAGGAATCTTCGGCATATAAATCGACATCAATACCGGCTTCTAATCCCAGCAAGGCAGCTGCTTCCGGACTCTCCGCAACTTTCATAAAATAATATAACCGAGCGATGTCATTGGAATCGGAAACTACGTAGCCAAGGAAGCCCCATAGCTTGCGTAAAATTCCTGTTAACAATGCTTTGTTTCCATGCGTAGCGATGCCGTTTAAGTCACCATGTGATGCCATTACGCCAAGGGTTTTTGCCTCTTTGACTGCCGCTTCAAAGGGTGGATAGATTTCGTCGATTAACGTTCTTTCTGAGATTTCTACGGCGGCAAAATTAGAACCGCCCAGGACTTGACCATAACCGGCAAAGTGTTTAACAACTGCACCAATATGCGTACCATTTCCTAAACCTTCGTAATCGCCTTGTACGCCTTTTATGGCGTTGACGACCATTTGAGTAGTCAGATAAGTATCCTCTCCGAAGGCTTCACTCATTCGGCCAAAGCGTGGGTCACGCACTATGTCCGCTTCGGGAGAATGGCACATGTGCATCCCCCGCAGACGAGCTTCTTTTCCCACGACATCCCACATTCTGTTGACCAGTTCAGGATTAAAAGAAGCGGCAGAAGTCAGTGGTCGGCCAAATTTTGTACAACCTTTGGCATCCACTCCATTGTAGGATTCGGTGACAAATAATGCCGGAATGCCCCAACGGTTATTTTCGATAATATACTTTTGCAGTTCGTTATTCATTTTTGCTGCGGCAACCGGACTGATGTGCTCTCCAGGATTTTTGACACCGGCGATTCCTAGTTTCAATTTTTTAATCACCCGGTCCGAAAGTTGGAGGTTTCCATTTTTATCAGGTTTGGTTCCAATGTTGGCGTGAAAGATTCGCATTTGTGCTACTTTTTCTTCTAATGACATCAGCGGCAACAGCGCCTCGACCCGTCTATCAATGGATAAAGTAGCATCTTTATAATCGTCAGTATTAGAGGCGACAATATTGGAAGCATTAGAATTTACGGCATCCGTAACAGCACGTTTTGACGCGCAGGAATAAAACAAAATACCTGAAATAGCTAAAGTTAGGAGAAGTAATTTATTCATTAATGATTTATTTTAAAAATGAAAATGATTCAATTTGTAAGGTTTTGTTATCTAGTTGTTCCATCAGGAAATAGAGGTTTTCCTTATTGTTTAATTCCGGAAGCGTAACCTCTAAGTCTGTAAAGTTATCGGTTCCGGGGGGTAAATTTATGTATTTATTTCCTAGTAATTTTCCGTCTAAATTATCCTTGCGGATTTCAATAGAAAATGCTCCACCGGCCGGAGCAGAGATTTTAAATACTATTTTGGTGTAAGGACTTAAACCATTGATGTTTGGAAAATTAAGATAACTTTTGTTGGCATTCGTTTCCACTAAAAAATCCTGCGCAACCTCTTTTTTACTAAGTCCATCTGCTTTGAAATAATCTTCCGCTTCTATTTTTAGCTGACTGGCATCGTATTGACCAACGCCAATTCCATCTACTCTGATAGTTGCCATTTCTCCATTTTCTTTATAATGCACATAGCTGATAAATGCATCTCTAAAATACCGGTTACCGGTCTGACTAATGTCGCAATAGGTATAATACCATTGGTTATGCCATTCAAAAAATGCTCCGTGTCGTCCTTGTAAAAAACCATTTGGCCAAGTAGGAGCGTCGTATCCTTTTGCAAAACTCTCTGCTTTAATTACCGTATTTTTATAATCATAAGGACCATATAAATTATCGGACATGGCATAAAAACAACCCCACGATAAATAGTATTTGCCATTATGTTTGTGTACGAAGGGTTTATCATCGGTCGGTTTTTCCGTATTCATTCCATCCTGATTATAAGGCCCCCGTGGATTATTTATGATTATTTTTTTAGGTTTTTCTGCCAGGCTAACCATATCGTAATTCAATTTGGCGATATAAAAATCCCAGACGCCAAAAATGATGTAATGCGCGCCATCTTCCTCAAAAATTGCCATGTCATATTCGTGCGTAGGGGTTAGGTCAGCGGTCAATAAAGGTTTTCCTAATGGTTCTGTCCACGGACCAACGGGTGAGTCACCGACGACCACACCGGTCTGTTTATTCTTTTCAGAAAAGTACCAAAAGTATTGACCATCTTTTTTTCCGACATCCGTTGCCCAACAACCTTGAAAATTATCACCGATGTAAGTGTCCTTTGGTTTTAAGACACTTCGTTTGGTCCAATTGACTAAATCGGGCGAAGACCATATCCACCAATCTTCCATGATAAAGGCCTGGTTGTCAGCAGATTTGTCGTGTGAAGCATAGACGTAAGCCGTATCGTTAAAAATATGAATGTGCGGGTCGTTCAGTCCTTGATTGGGGACGATAGGATTTTGGGCAAAACAAGATATAGTTATACTTAAAAAAAGTATAACTACCGTAAATCTATTTTCCAATATTTTAAGTTTTGTTATTTTCAATACTTATTGTTTTTTACCTCTTAAAATTTTCTTGATTTTCTTATTCTCATTTTATTTGCTTTTCGATTCCTTTTAAACTTTTCTTTATGAGGATTCCAGTGTAGGGTCTCGTTTAGTTCGTAGGCAATATTTGCTATGCTGCAAATACTGGCAGATCTGTGTCCCGTTTCAACATCACAAATAGGTTGTTTTCTTGATTTGATAGCATCAATCCAGTCCTGATAATGATTACCATTATCTTTAAACAACGCTTCCATATTTATTTTGTAGCCACTAATAATGGAGGAAGGATTTGTTTCCAAATACTTTCTGCTTACGTCCATAGAGCCATCTTCTCCTATGAAACGAACGCCCCAATGACGACCAAAATCCTCATGCACCATTTCAACTCCGTTTTCATAATACATTTTTAATCCTCTGACAGCTTTGGGGTCTTGTGGCGGAACATAAGTCACCGGACCGGTATGATCCATGCCCAGGCACCACTGTACAATATCAAACATGTGTGTGCCCCAATCAGCGAGAACACCACCAGCTACTTCTCTGTAGTAACGCCAACGTGGGTATCCTTCTACAATTTTTGGTGCTAAAATTTTATTATAAGGTAATAAAGGAGCGGGACCACACCATAAATTCCAATCAATTCCCTGAGGAAGTTTTTCGGCAGGCAGGTCATAAGGTCTGGCAGGATCACCAACATTAACAATTACTTTTTTTATCTTTCCTAATTTACCACTCTCCACTATTTCTTTAGCTTTTTTGAAGCGACCCCAGGATCGTTGCATACTACCAACCTGGAGAACACTTTTATTCTTTTTCAGCGCTTTCACCATCGCCCTTCCTTCCTTAATGGTATTGACCATTGGCTTTTCACAATACACATCTTTTCCCGCATTCATAGCATCAATAGACTGGATGGCATGCCAATGGTCGGGTGTAGCAATAACGACAGCGTCCAGCTCTTTTCTTGCCATCAAATCCTGATAATTGGTGTAAGTTTCTACGCCGCGATAAGTATTCACCCCTCTTTTTTCGGCATATAATTTTTCAACAACGCCTTTAAACCATTCTTGCTTAGGAAGCCAAACCTCTGCACCTGCGACGATTTGAACATCCGTATTCGAGAGAAATTTTTTAGCTAAAATACCACCCTGCTTTCCCAGACCGATGAAGCCTACATTGATTTTATCGCTGGGTGCTGTAAATCCTTTACCCAAAACATGGCGAGGCACTATGCTAATGCCACCTAACAGAATCGAACTATTTTTTATAAATTTTCTTCTTGAAATAGTATTTTTCTGTGGCGTCTTGATTTTATGCGATTCAGACATATTTGTTTATTTAACATTCCTAAACAACTTCATGGATTAATGATAAAAAAATACAATCATCAAATGTAAGTTTTGAGGAGGTAAAGGTTATCCTGTACTGTATGGTAAACGATTTTCTTATTTATTCCGGATTACTGACAGGTTATTTCACTGAATTCCGCGGCGGTTGCTTGCGAAAGTGTTTTATCGGTTTTGAATAAAACAAATTGGTCGAGCGCATGAGATTTTGAACGTCCTGAGATTTCAATGTCGTAAGTTCCCGGGCTATCAAATTGCGCAAAAATATTGAAGGGGTCTCCATCATTGGTAGATGATCTCCAGAACCATTCGTTTAATCTATTCATGTAACATTTGAGCCAACCATCTTTGCTGCTTCCTTCTGGATTTGGAGTTTTACCAACCCCTTTTGGATAAACACGTTCTCCTGTACTTTCTTTTTCTCCATAAAAATCTGCGGCAGTTGGAATCCTCAACCAGGAATCATTATGCTCTGTATTACTGGTTCCTGCACCTATTCGGGATCGCCAAACAAATTGATAAGTTCCGGGGTTTGTGATTTCTATTGAATATCTCATAAATCCATTTCCCGGATTATTGAAATTATCGTCCCCCGTCCATATCAGATATCCTTCTCCCTCAAATCCTGCAAAGGCAGTTGCTGTGTCCCATCCATTTTGTATAGGGCTTGGATTTTCAATATCTACTCTTACCAGTCCATCTTTTTCATGAAATAATTGAGTAGCAGGACAAGGAAGATCCATTTCTTCTTCCATCATTTCCATCTCGACGTCTTCATCTTTGGAACAAGATGTCAGGACAAGAGAGAAGGTGAACAAATAGATTGCCAGTAAACGAAAATTAAATGTTGTCATGTTTTTGTTTTTTGTAAGGAATGGCAAATAAATAAGTGCAGATTCTAGGCGAACTATTTTTGCATCAATCAAAGAGGAAAAATGGGAGTTATGCTATGTATAATGACCATTTTGATGATGCAGAGTGATGCAAAAAGAGGAAGCATAGAATCGTATTTTATTTATTTAACATTCCTAATGTTAATATTTTGTTTATTTTTTCTTTCCTATAACGAAATACATTCGGGAATCATCCGGACTATCGCCATCAGAATTTCCGGCCATAATGATACTTTCTCCTGCTTTTGCAGTACGTTTAAAAACAGACATTATGACACCTCCTAATTTAATATCATCACCTGTGTCTTGATAATCTTTTATCAAAAAGTCAGGTCTGTCTACCCGGTCATCATGTCCTACAAAAATGTCCATATCAACACCAGCAATGAATTGTAATTGGTCGCGGGCCCAATATTTATTATCTGAATTAGAGATTCTGATATATTCTCCTCCACGAAGGTATTTTGGGATTGCCGTATAATTGTATTCCAAATCAGTATAAGCTTTTTTACCCCAGCCGACCATCGTTCTTAGTATAGCCTTGCCATTTCCCGTATAGCTAAAATTAGAAAATAAATCACTTTTATTTTGCTTTTCAGGTTCGTACGCTGGCATGGCAGGAACATGGATGGGTAACGGCTCTGGTTCTCCTATGGCTACTTGCTGAACCTGAGGAAGTTCTTTGGTTAAACCATGACTGAACTTAACCGGTATTGAATTAATGATAATACTTGCTGATGCCAATCCTTTTCTAGAGGCGGTTATTTTGACCGCTCCAGCTTCCAGCAAAGAACGAATGGCTACCCGGTTGATTCCGTTTTCCGTATTTAAAAACAAATTATTGGTACTTTTTTCTTTTCCACTGTTATAACCACCCCGCCAAATTGCAGGCCCGGAAATTTTAAAATCTATGCGGTCGTGGTCTAATGGGCATCTGTTCCCCATTTTATCCACCACTTCAAAATCAATTAAGGTAATATCTGAACCATCTGCTCGCCATCCATTGGGACCGGTGACCGGCGTTAATTTAATGGCAACGGGTTCTCCAATTGTTTTTTTAGATTGAGTAACTAATAATTTATTATCTAAATATCCTTCTACTTTTACTTCTCCTTCCAGCCATTTGACATCCGGGAATTTGAATAAATAACCATTTTCAGGTTCGTCATTTACGCCCATTAATTTTCCATTTACGTATAATTTTACAACCGTACAATTGGAGATGACATACCTGTCTTTCTTTGTACCTTCCGGATAATTCCAGTGGCCAACTACATGAATCTGAGCTTCTGGTCGCCACATTGATTTAAGGGCATAAAAAGCTTCTTTTGGCAATCTGACAGCATCGACCTCTCCACTTGCTCTGGTGACTTCTGTTGGATTTCTTCCTCCGTGCGGACCGTCAGAAAATATCCAATTGGCACCACCACAATGGTAAGATTTTTTACCCATTTTGTTCCACCATTGTTCTACTTGACGGATAGCAAATTCTTCGGAACTAATTTTATAAATATTTTTAGACAGGTTGGGATGTTTCCAGAAATTATCATCAGGAGATTGCTTATCCCAAATTCGTCTGGGTGCTTCATCACGGCAATATTCACTTTCAATCAGGGGTAAATCAGGATATTCGCGTTGCCATCCTTCGGTACCGATTTCTATGGAGATATATTTTTCGGAATCCATTTTTACATCCGCTCTTCTGTTCCCCATCAGGCGTTTTCCATTTGGGTCAAAGGTGTTAATTGTATTTAAGATTTGTTTGTAATGATCGGCGGACTCTGCCCAGTTGCCCCCTTCCCAAATAAAAATGGAGGGATGATTACGATAATAAACAATCATGTCTCTAAAACCAGCAATACGAATATCCCAGGTTTCACCATCATCTTCTGACTCCCCGCTGATGCCGGGCATTAAGGTCACAAAACCATATTGGTCACCCATTTTAATTTCTGCCGGCGAGCCGGCACAATGTCCCCAACGGATAAAATTTCCTCCTGCCTCATCCATTAATTGGTAGGTGAAACCACGCAGCCAATCGGGCAGCGCAGCTCCTAAGCCTGCCCATGCGTTGGTGGGTTTTTGTCCCCAGCCGTGCAATTTCACATACTCTCCATTATTATGAAATCCAGTATCTTTATTAAACTCAAAAGTCCTGATTCCTAAAGGCGTTTCGTAAGTATCCAGTACTTTGTCTCCCTCTTTTAAGAGGGTCAATACTTTGTAGAGGTACGGATGACGGGTGTACCAGCGTTTGGGATTGGCTACTTTGGCAACCGTAGAAAATGTGTATTTTTCTCCCGGTTTTATTTCTTTTTTCTGTTTAGAAAAACCCACTACCTGATTATTCGCATCAATTATTTTAGCTTCAAAAGTTACATTTTTAGGTGCGCTGTATTCATTTATCGTTTCCGCAGTAATGGTTACATCCGCATTTTTAGCGGTTATATTTTCTGCAAATACATAAGTCCCTACGGTTTTTAAATTATCGTAAAGCGGTAGCGTAATATGTAGTGGATCCATGACATGCAGAAAAACATTTCTGTAAATCCCTCCATGAGTAGGGTGCCAATGTTCGTGATTCCAAACAAGCGGGTCATTGTCTCTAAAATTATCGCCCCGGTCGTTATTCACGCTGACCGCGATGATATTTTCCTGGCCTACGGCGTTTAAATATTTAGTAATATCATATCCAAAAGGAATAAAGCCTGTACGATTGGTTCCTATATGTTTTCCATTAATGTAGACTGCTGCAATTTGTCGAACGGACTCAAACTCGATATATACTTTTTTACCGGTATCCGATTCAGGTAATTTAAAATGCTTTCGGTACCATACGGTGCCTCTCCATTGATTACTTTCTCCTTTATGTTTTCCAATACTAAAATCATCAAAGGTGTCCGTATCATTAAAAGTATGCGGACAACTTACCGTACGCCACGTATCGTCATCAAAATCAATAGATGCAGCATCTTCTGGATTTTCTTTTATAAATTTCCAATCTAAATTAAAATTATATTTTACCCTGTTGTTTTGGGGGAATAAATCTACAGTTAGGTTTTCAGTATCGTTGAAACTAAGATGCTGATTGGGAGAAGTACTGTCATTTTGTTGAGGTTGAACAACATGACAACAAGTCAAAGTGAATATAAGTATGAAATAGAAAAAATATTGATTGTTCATTTTTTTAAGGATGTTTGTTATTTAATCTTAACCGCTGCATTTTTACTCCCGTTTATCGTATGTTGCGCTCTTGTAAAATCAATATACACCGACATGGGTTGGGTATTTTTAGATTGAACGACCACATTATTGTGTGTAAAGGTTTGACCTGCTCCGATGTAAATATTTTGAGTTTTTTTATGTTCATCCTGCGTGATAATGGCAAATGCCCCTTTGAAATAAAGACCTAATGCTTCGTTTTTATAAACAGCCTCTTTTTCCTGGCTGATAATATATTGTGTGATTGTATTGCTTTTTGTTTTGCTGATTACTTTAAAGCCTTTAAAGATTCCATCTGTTTCTAATTTGTTCACGGACTGAATACCATATTTGGATTTTTTGTCAAAAGTCGGTTCATAAATGACGGCAAAAGGATTTGTCCAGGCTTCTCCTTTTTGCCGGATAACGAGGGTAGGGGTGGGTGAATCTTCGTAAGGTTCGGGTGCTTCAAACGTTTTAGGGGCTAAGACTTTGGTATATGCTCTTTGCTTATTTCCAGGAATAAAAAGATTCATGTAGCGATTTTTATCCGGGAGTCTTTTTATCTCAAAAGTGGCGCTAACATCTGATTCGTAAGTAGCAGAAGATTCCACGTTTTCAAAGAAATGCCAACCTGGGTTTCTAAATTTTTTATTATAAATATGTTCTCCTTTTGCATTGGCTTGAAATCTATTTTTATCAGGTCTGAGTTTTAAATCTTTATTATTAAAACTTAATTTATCCCCAATATTATGATACAAATAGTCATGATACTCATCGGGTAAAGCTGATTTGGAACGAAAAATATCCACGTAAAAACCTGACGTCGGAGAAGTGCGAACGAGTGCCATTGTTCGTTCCTGCGTTGCCTCTGCTTTGTCTCCTTTATCATCCATAAATGAAGTTCGGGAAAAAGAATAATTTGGAGAAAGTGCTGCCTCCGTTGGCATCGGTTCCATGGTCATTAGTTCCGTCGAGTTGATTCCTAAATTAACCCAACCGCCATCTCCCTGACTAGCTCCATTGACGACCACCGTATTGTGTGCGGCAAATAACCGAGAGTAATTTTCGTGCAAATCCGTTCTGTATTGTCCTCGGCCGTGATCGACTCCCAGTACTTCTCCCAAGCCATATAATTCCATATCCATTCCGCTGGCATGACCATGCACCATCTGGGCACCTCCCACAAAACACATTAATCCATCATCGGGATTTTCGGTAGGACTTAAATTACGTTGTAAAAAAACACCAGCATGCGGAAATTGATCCGTACGGGGCAAAGCTGATTTTTCAAATGTATAGTCTTTGGTTTGATTAAACCATAATAGTCTGGTGGGCGTATGATAGACCGTAACATCCTCTGACCGTTCTCCAACTTTAGCTCTATCGTATTTTCCTTCTGTAATGCTTTGAGAAACCAATGGACCAAATTTTTCGGTCAGTTGAGTCACCTTATTTTGTTG
>CAKZUV010000365.1 GCA_937921555.1 uncultured Saprospiraceae bacterium | reverse complement strand
GGTTAAGTGGCCCATTTTTTTACTTTTAGTCGAGACAAAAATAGTAAACTTAACTTCAGAGAGAGAGGTTTCGGCCTCTTTCTCTTTTTTAACTACTTTTTCTCTTTTCTAAAAGTTGCATTTAAAGGTTGAATGCAAGTCACATTAAATTTACTGACAATGAATTTAAAGAGTGGTGCGGTGTGTTTAGAGGTTTCCCGAAAAAAACTGCAATCTCAAAAATCAGAAAAGAGATAATTATTTTAACATCTGATTATTTATGGAAACTAAATAAAGAAGACGGCGAACTTGTAGAAATTGAAGACCAACCACACTATAAAGAACTAACTGTTAGTCCAAGTGGAACTTTTATAATTGCGGATTATTATAACATTAGCCGGATAAGCGATTCACTAAAAAATAAGATTGAAATTAAAAGTCCAATACAAATGGATATGATCGAATTCAAAGAATGGCAAAATGGAAAACTCACAATCAAATGTGATGAATTTGCAAATTGGGAAAATCATTTAGAATTGGAATTAGAAGATAATACTTGGTCAATAGTAATTAGAAACCCCATATAACAAGCGATATGAGATCAGATTGGCTATCGCCAAATCCGCTCCATATCGCCGAACCGTTGTCTGATATTGCGTCAACTTAATTTTCAATCAAAATTTTATTTCTAAAATAATCACCAATAACCATGATCAGAAAGGTAGAAAAATCAGACATTCCGGCTTTGAAAAAAGTACTGGATTCGAGTGAATTATTTCCGTCCGGTTTGCTAGATGAAATGATCAGTGATTATCTGAACAACGAGTCGTCCACGGATATATGGTTTACTGCCATCGACGCGGGAACGCCCGTTTCAATTGGATACTGTGCCCCGGAAAGAATGACCGGGGGAACTTATAATCTTTACGCTATTGCGGTCAACAAAGCGCATCAGGGAAATGGAATCGGCCAGAAAATGATGCAATACATCGAAAATCAATTACGAAATGACGGTAACAGAATTTTAATTGTAGAAACCTCCGGAAAACCGGAATTTGAACGCACCAGAAATTTTTATCTGAAATGTGATTATGTAAAACAAGCCGTCATTCCGGAATTTTACGAAGCAGGAGATGACAAGGTTGTTTTTTGGAAAAAGCTCTAAAAGTGGAAAAAACAATTTTTGAAATATCTAAGATGGACTGTCCTTCGGAAGAGAATCTCCTTCGGATGAAATTGGGCGTGTTTACAGAAATAAAAAATCTTGAGTTTGATATTTCAAACCGGCGATTAGCTGTTTTTCATACCGGAAAAATCGATCAAATCGAAAACGCAATTGCGGAATTAAAATTAGGTGAAAAAAGGATTTCGACTGAATTGTCCGGACAAACAACATTTGCGGAGAATACCAGCCAAAGGAAATTACTCTGGAAAGTGCTCCTGATTAATTTTGCTTTTTTTATCATTGAAATGACCACGGGTATTTTTTCTAAATCAATGGGACTGATAGCAGACAGCCTGGATATGCTGGCTGATAGTTTTGTTTACGGGATCAGTTTATTTGCGGTTGGCGGAAGTATGATCAGGAAAAAAAGGGTTGCCAAAATGGCGGGATATTTCCAGATTGGGCTCGCAGTTTTTGGATTTGCAGAGGTGATAAGGAGATTTATGACTTCAGATAGTATCCCTGATTTTTCGACCATGATCCTGGTGTCGGTGCTGGCTTTAATTGCCAATGGATTTTGTCTTTACATTTTACAAAAATCCAAAAACAAAAATGAAGCACACATAAAAGCAAGTATGATCTTTACCTCCAACGATGTCATCATAAATTCAGGCGTCATCCTCGCCGCAATGCTGGTGTATTGGTTAAATTCCAATAAACCTGATTTAATAATTGGAACAATTGTTTTTGTACTGGTCATTCAGGGAGCTTTCCGAATTTTAAAACTCAGTAAATAGCAGACCAAACCAATGGTGGCAAATTATCACCCCGGACGTCAAATGCACCAGGTAATAGTCAAACAATTATTTCCATTCGGGCATTTCGGCATTCTCAAAAAGCAGCGTCCGGTTATCTCCGTCCAGATCCATGATGTAAATATCTTTTTGAGAAATTCCGTCATTATTGGTATTGGTGAAAATTATTTTGGCACCATCCGGCGAATACCGGGCGTCCAGGTCATTGGTTCCATCTACTTTTTCAAAAGATAAATCCACGCGTACACCGGAATTAATATCCACCTGAAAAATACGGGCATTCAACTGTCTGCCCGTAATAGAATTGAAACCGGAAATATCCTGAGTATAAAGGACTTTAGTACCAGCAATCGAAAAAACACCACCTCCGGTACTACCCGGCAAATCGGGAATAACGGTTTCAACGAAAGCACCATTGGCTTCCAGTAACCAGATATTAGAAGCATACGGCGCGTTGCCCAGCGTACGTACCAAAATTTTATTGCCGGGGCCGACCCAGTCACATTCCACAAAAGTGGTACCCGGAGGCGCTTCTGTAATTACGCTCAATCCCGTACCGTCAACATTGATGACATTCAATATAGAATTTCTCATATAAAGTATTTGGGTACCATCGGGTGACCAGCTGAAATCCAGCTCAAAACTGTTCAGTCCGCTGATTGGGAGACTGGTTACCTGCGTAACGTCGGAGCCATCGCGGTTCATGGTATAAATGTGCAAATCAATTCCCAGGTTGGAAATAAAGGCGATCTTATCGCGATTGGGACTCATGATGGGACGCCAGTTGCTACCGTTATTATCGGTCAGCTGAATTTCATCGCCCTCTTCGTTCGCCGAATAGATATCATATTTTCCGTTAATCTCCCGCGCAAACAGAAAACGATAATCGGGAAATGTTTCTGTATTAAATCGCCAGAGCATACTAAAGACCGGAGCAGTACGTCCATCTTTAGCACTTACCTGCCAATAATAATTTCTGCCAAATTGTAAATCAGCAACTTCTAAAAAATTATCCGAAATATCCATTACGGTCAGAATCGGGTCGGACTGCTGATCTTCGTATAAATATACGTCGTAAAGCAACACATCCTCTTCGTCTTCATCGACGGAAATCCATTCCAGACGAATACTCGTCGGCTGATCCTGAGCGCCATCCAGCGGCGAAATAACCTGCGGAGTAGTTGGAGGTATGCTAATAGAAGTATCTCTGTTCATTCTGATGACTATTTCCCCTATATTATTTCCGGTCACGGTAACGCCTTCAAGTTTTGTGACAAAATCTTCTTTCTCTGCCCGGATTGAATAGGTACCAACGGGTACATTTTCCAACATAAAATTTCCGGCAGCATCCGTAATGACAGAGCTGGAAGTTGGCGTCGTACTGATGGCTACATTATTGAGTGGCGTGAGATCATCTTTGCGTAATACCTGCCCTTCGATACTACCAAATAGCTGAGGTTGAATGGTATCTTCGTTACAACCAGTGGTAAGAATTAGTCCGAGTAGAAAAACGATTGTTATATATTTAGCAGTCATTTTTATTTCTTTTTAGAATATTTAAATTTTCGTTCGGCTCTGATTTCCCGACCAAAATAAAAGTTAAATCCGATGTTGGCCCGCCAGTAGTGATCATTATATCGGCCCTGTTCCACGGCATCGAAAGTATCGCTCAGCAAAACATTATAATCCATAGAAGTTTTCAGACCGATAGAATTATTAATCAAAAATTCTATTCCGGCGCCAACATTAATTTTGGGATATTTTCTATTAGAAAAATCAAATCGTCCCGTTTCGTTTTCAGTAATTACACCGAATCCACCATACGCATAAGGCGTCAGCAAATTATAGGGAGAAAAACGATAGGCGAGATTGAGGTCCGCGTAGGTCACATCCTTGCGGAAAAAATCCTTGGTAGCGAGGGAGCTTATTCCGTAGTTCAGTGCCAGACCAATCTTGGGACCAGGAGAAAAAAGCAGACCTGCTTCGACACCTGTTGCTACGGCTGGATTGGGATAATCCCCCCGGTATTGCAGGGAGGTGGTGGAAATATTCAGGCCGATTTGTTTGCGGCGATTGTCCAGCACCTTATTGAAAATATCCGTTTGAGGAATCCGTTTCTTTTCTCTGTCATACTGAAGAAACGCATCAGAGACTACATTACGCTCTTCTTTCAGATCCCAGAGTTTTTCTTTTACACCCTCAATAATCAAACTCATAACTGCCTTTTCAATAGCTTCGGTAAGCGCAAGTTCAGATGGTTCATTATAAGTAAATCCGGTCTCGGCTTCCAGTAATCGGCCAAAACGTACAAAACGGAATAGTCCGGCATCCATCGCCTGAGAAAGAATAGTTTTGGAAGTGTAAACGGTTTTCAAAACCTTTCCGTTACTGGTAGACACCGCCCGCAGATACACCGTAACCCGATCCTGCCGGTACTGTCCCGAGGCGCCGGCACCAAAATAACGAAGACCCGCGCCACCGGTAATTACGTTGGCATCGTAAGAAATAATACC
The DNA here is from genome assembly GCA_937921555.1 of uncultured Saprospiraceae bacterium. Classification (GTDB taxonomy): domain Bacteria; phylum Bacteroidota; class Bacteroidia; order Chitinophagales; family Saprospiraceae; genus JALZUU01. Next base: position 31,108 of record CAKZUV010000365.1, on the reverse strand, counting down.
ACCTTCCAGAATAACACCTGCGTACAATAAAGGAGGCAAATCATTTTGATTGGTGGCCTCTCCTTCGCTGTTGTACTGTGCACGACTGGATCGGATAATTTTTCGTTCATTCAGTAAATTACTGACGTTTTCGCGTTCGATAGGAATAAACCATTTGGAGTCTTCCAATGCTTTGATGAGTACCGTGGTTGCACCCTGTGTCACCGCAGTGGACCAACTGGTTCCGTTTTCGCTGGGTTTGTATTGACCAGTTTGATCCCGGAACTTATAGACAGCGACGATGATGGGGCTTTTTGCCTCCGGAAGATTTTTGAGGTCAATAGTAGACTGAGTCTCTTCTCCCAGCCGGGCTTTAGTGGGAGCCACAGGCTGGTGCAGCAGTAAACTACAGCCGGACCCTAAAACGACGATCAACAGGCTGAACGTCATTTTTATAAGTGAAGTCGTTCCCTTCATTAGTAATGCGTGTTGTGGTCTTCTTATGGAAAGAAGAATCTGTTGTTGAAAAATTGTTGATACGAAATAGGAAAACCTTAATTGATCTAAACGTGGTGGGAACTGACTAAATCACTTAGTTTACCGTGCATTAAGTTACTTGAAATTCTGAATAGCTTATTTCGAACTTATCTTACCGACCTGGAAAGAATAATGATAAAAGCGTTCTGAAATGTCAATAAATCTATTGCACAGTATATTTAACCTGCAAGATAGACAGTAAATCAATAAGATTCAATAGTTTTATATAATAACTTTAGAATTGATTTTAGAAAAAAGGAATAATCACTTGTGTTTGTTCTCCCAAAGCGGTGTCCAGAATGGTAATGGATAAACCCTCCGTGGTATTATTAACCTCAATCTGAAAATCACCTACCGTGTAAAATCCTTCTTCCAGGTTACCTTCGCCGAATTGACTGGTGGCTAGCTGACGGGAAATCTGACTGAGTAATTGACGGTTCAGGCTTTCGGCGAAATCTTCCAGCGAAGAGTTACGATTAAAGGAAAAAGTATCGTCTTCTGGTTCTTCGATCAGATTTTGTACTTGCGCGGAATTCAGCAACCACTGATAATTGAAGGTTTCACCTCCAAATGCAGGATTTACGGGTCTGTAAACGAGGTCTTGCGCAGTGCAAAAAGATCCTATAAAAGAGAAACAGATAACAAGAAAAGTGATGTTAAATAAATTATTTTTCATGGTGTTATAATTTTCAATTCTGGTAAATGTTGTGTTTTAATCAATAATAATTCTTCGAGGCTCTGCCTCGGATGAACACGTTAGCGGGACTGATTAACTCATCTACCGACTAACTGTGTTTAGCGTTGAGCGATACCCCGACGGCTTGCCTTGGGGAGTTTCATTTAAATACCGCTGCCCATCTGATCTTCTTCTTTTAGCTGATCATTAATTTTTGCTTTGGCACTGAGTCGGGCACGGGTGACCCGGATCGCGTAGTTTACCACATTTTCGAGCGCATCGTAACGTGGAGGAACAAAATTTTGGAATATTCTATCTTCGTTCAGTGTCAGCGAGACTCTCGCTCCCCGTCCCCGGGAAGGCTCTTCCCGAATATAAATAGAAAAGTTTTTTGCTCCGTTGGGTGGAATCCATTTTTTGTAAAAAAGGTCATAAAAATCCCGTGCAATTTTTGAACGGGTTTCATCAATAATCAAACCGTCAATTTCCAATACATCTACGGGTACTGGAGTACTGGATTTTTTTGTTGAGACAATAGGTTTGTCATCCTTTTTAGGAGTCAGTAATTTTTCAAACTCGGGAGGTAATCGTTTTTCGCTGACAGGTGGCGGAGTGGTGGCAGGGGCGGTTGTCGTTGTCTTTGTGGCGGCTATTTTGGTATCTTCGGTTTTTTCTGTGACAGGAGGGATCACTTTTTCGGGTACTTCTTTTTTGGTTACGGCTGGTCGTTGCGGATAATACAACGAATCGGTAAAGATAACGCCCAGGTCGTTTCGGATTTGAAAGACTACCTGATAAGTATCCGCATTATTTTTGTAAAAACTACTGCGACCAAGAATTTTTGTTCGATTGGGATCGACCGTAAAACTTCCACTTTGCTGATGTTTGGCGGTCCCGGCATTTCCGGATTTGGTCAGTTCCATTATCTGGTAGAGCGTAATTTCCTGATCTGATTCATTTTTGATCATTCCTCTGATCTCTATTTTCTGGCTTTTGGCCAAATCCACGACTTCAATCCAGGCCGTAACATTAACGGACTCGCTTTGAGCCGTCACGTAAGTAATGGCCGGAAGAAAAAATAATAAAATGATAGTTAAATATACCCCTTTCATATCGCTGACTATGATAAACAACAATTAGGAAAAAATCAAGGGGGAGTAGCGCTAAATTTTGGATTGTTCTATTTGTAACCGTAGTCCGTCGCCTTGCTGAATGATTTTTAGTTCCTTATTTTCAACATTTCCCTCCAGTACCTGAATAATTTCGTTGTCGTTTCCTATCTGTATAAGTTCAATATCAAGATTATCTACCTGATCGATTTTTTGGACAATACGGTTTTCATTTCCTTGTTGAACAATTCCTATTTTATTGTTGGAACCAATTAAGTCCAGTTCGTAATAATTATTACTACCCCGCTGAACGAGTGCCAGCTTATTATTCTGTCCTTCTTGCCGGATGATGGCAAGGTTAAAATCTCCACTCTGTAATAACTGCGCAATATTAGCTTTTTCGCTATCCGTCAGTGTTTGCACAATCTCTGCTTCGTTTCTTCTTCCCTCCTGCTGAATAATAGTCTGATTACCATTCTGTGCGTTAATTTCTTCTTCGAGGAGCAAAGAAGACTCTTGCAAAAAATCTTCTGGTGTTTGACCAAAGACCAAAGCAGCCGTAAACAAAAAGGCAGCGATCAAAGAGAATTTTGTGAAAAATTTCATATATGTTTGATTGAATAAAAGTAAAGATTCCGTCTCAGGGAGACGGAATCTTTTAAGAAAAACAATATTTTAGTTCTCAGATTGAGAAACCGTAGCAGTGTTACGGCTACCTGCCTGTAGAATAATACTGTTGTTAGTCTGTCCAGTCTGCGTGTTAATCGCTTCGTTGGCATTACCTTCCTGGCTGATCGCAGCGGCATTTTCGTTACCATCCTGAGAAAGAAGGATGTTGTTATTATCACCGAACTGATCCAGTAATACCTGGTTTTCAGCACCAGCGAAATTGTTATTACCGTTTTGAGCAACGTTCATAGTATTTCCGTTTCCTTCCTGCATAGCAGAAATGTTGTTAGAAACACCTGTCTGCTGAATGATCGCAGCACTGTTATTACCTAATTGATCAATAGAGATAGAACTGTTTTCACCTGCCTGCTCCTGAGTAGCAAGGTTGTTGTCTCCTACCTGCTGAACAAAAGCGGTGTTGTTTCCTGCACCAGACTGTAACTGAATTGCACGGTTGCTGTTACCTTCCTGAGCTACTGAAAGATCATTTCCAGTTCCGGAAACTTCCTGACGTGTAGCATTCAGATTACCTTCCTGAGAGATAGAAGATACATTATCTCCATCTTCCATAAGGCTAACAGCATTATTAGCATCTCCTACTTGCGCAAGATTAACGGCATTATTGCCACCAGACAACTGAATTTCTCCAACGTTGTTGGTTCCTGCCTGGCTTAAATCAACCACGTTGTTGTCCGCATTTTGAATAACTAAAGTTGCGTTAGTAGCTCCTCTCTGAGTGATACCTGCATTGTTGTCGTCACCACGTTGCTGAAGATTACTAGTGTTGCTCTGTGCACATAGCAATCCTGCTGATAACATGATAGATAAAGAAAGAAAAATCTTTTTCATGAGTGTCTAAAATTTAATGGTTAAAAAAAATATTTTAATTAATTGTCTGATTGAAAATTGAATGCAGGGTGTTTGTGTGCAAAAGGACTTTTTTGCTAAAAAGATTCAGGAACTATATTCAGCTCTTGAATTACTAACAGGCATTTGGGGAAGATGCCTAAGTACAGTTACAAATGATTATTATAGTGAATAACATTAAAGACAAACAAACAAACGTTTTAATTGAAGATTGTTTGTTTGTTTTGGAATGCTTTATTGAGGGTATGAGGGATGACAGGTTACTTTAAGTTTCCAATCAACACAAAGGTAGGGGAATCTTTGGTTATTTGAAAGTACTTGGAGAAAATTACCCTAAACATGGTAGGAAGTCAAAAATAAAAACGGAATAAAGCGGTAGTTGCCTTATTCCGTTATTCTGTTTGTATATTTTTAGGGGAAATTAGCTTTTTACAGGTTCATTACGTAACTGGATAGCCAGTTCTTTCAGTTGCTCTTCGGAAATATGGGAAGGCGCATCAATCATCATATCTCGCCCCTGATTATTCTTAGGGAAAGCAATGAAATCCCGGATGGAGGACTGTCCTTTCAAAACCGCACATAAACGGTCGAAGCCAAAGGCAATTCCTCCATGTGGAGGGGCACCGTACTCAAAGGCTCCCAATAAAAATCCAAACTGGTCTGCTGCTTCTTCTTTAGAAAAACCTAATAGATCGAAATTGCGGGACTGCAATGCCCGGTCGTGGATACGAATTGAGCCACCCCCAATTTCAGAACCATTAATGACTAAATCGTAGGCATCTGCTCTCAGGGATTTCATCGTTTCATGATCGCCGTCCATCATGCGGTCCACGTCTTCTTTTTTGGGTGAAGTAAACGGGTGGTGCATCGCGTGGAAACGATCAGACTCCTCGTCCCACTCCAGAAGTGGAAAATCCAAAACCCACAAGGGCTTAAAGTCGCCTTCCTTCATCAAGCCCATTCTGCGACCCATCTCCAGTCGGAGATTATTGAGTTGTTTTCTGGTCTTGTCCGTTTCTCCGGAAAGAATTAGCAGTAAATCCCCCGCTTTTGCGTTCATTTTGTCAGCCCAGATCTTCAGGTCTTCGTCGGAGAAGAATTTACCTACCGAAGATTTGAAAGTACCGTCAGGATTTACCTTAACGTACACAAGCCCTTTTGCACCGATCTGTGGTTGTTGCATCCATTCGGTAAGCGCCTTAATATCTTTATTGGAATAAGCCTCGGCCTGTCCGGCAGCACAAATACCGACGACCAGTTCCGCGTTGTCAAAAACGGAAAATCCTTTTTGCTGCGCCACATCGTTCAGCTCCGTGAAGGCCATATCGAACCGCAGATCAGGTTTGTCTGAACCGTATTTTTCCATCGCTTCGTCGTAAGACATCCGGGGGAAATCCGCCAGTTCTACGCCGATGGTGGTCTTAAACAAGTGTTTGGTCAACCCTTCAAAAGTATTCAGAATGTCCTCCTGCGTTACAAATGACATTTCGCAGTCAATTTGTGTGAATTCCGGCTGCCGGTCTGCCCGTAAGTCCTCGTCCCGAAAGCATTTTACAATCTGAAAATATTTATCAAATCCCGCTACCATCAGAATCTGTTTAAATGTCTGTGGTGATTGGGGGAGCGCATAAAACTGTCCGCCGTTCATCCGGCTGGGTACCACAAAATCACGGGCTCCTTCGGGTGTACTTTTGATCAGTACGGGGGTCTCCACTTCAATAAAATCTTTTCCGGCCAGATATTTCCGGGTCTCAATTGCCAGTTCACTTCTGAAAATAATATTGTCCTGCACTTTCTTTCTTCGCAAATCCAGGTAGCGGTATTTCATCCGCAGGTCCTCTCCTCCATCCGTATCTTCTTCGATGGTAAAAGGCGGCGTTTGGGCGGCGTTTAAAATCTCTAGCGATTTGACTTCTATTTCAATATTTCCGGTAGGACGGTTAGGATTTTTATTGGTCCGTTCGCGTACCAACCCTGATATTTTTAAAACAAACTCACGGCCCAGTTTTCGTGCCTGCTGACAGAGGGCTTCGTCGTCGTCCATATTAAAAACCAACTGCGTAATACCGTAACGGTCACGCAAGTCAATAAAGGTCATGCCACCAAAATCCCGGCTGGCCTGCAGCCATCCGCTGAGCGTTACGGTTTGACCAACCTGGTCCATTCTAAGTTCGCCGCAATTGTGTGTTCTGTACATATCTAAGGATGATTTAATTTCTTATTTATTATGGATAATAAATCCGGGCACAAAAATAGTGGATTATATTAACTTGCGCCGCAGAACGTTCTCCAATTTACTACCTTTACGCCTTGATTTTACGATCTTTGAATACAATATGAGTCAGTACATCAAAAAATTTGGTACGGCGCCCGTGTTTTTCACCGCTATATCTACGATCCTGGGAGCGGTAATGTTTCTGCGATTTGGATTTGCGGTAGGACAAATTGGATTATTGGGAACATTTGCCATCATTCTCATCGGCCACGCGGTTACCATTCCTACCGCTATGGCGATCGCTGAAATTGCTACCAATCAGAAGGTAGAAGGCGGTGGTGAATACTATATTATTTCCCGGTCATTTGGTCTGGTCGTAGGTTCTTCCATTGGTATTGCGCTGTATTTTTCCCAGGCGGTCAGTGTGGCTTTCTATATTATCGCATTCGCAGAAGCGTTTTCTTCGCTGTTCGAATATTTAATTCAGATGTACGGAAATCAACTTCAGCCCTGGGTGGTCTGGCTTTTACAGCAAAAACAAACCGTCAGTATTCCCGCACTTTTTCTCCTTACGGGAATGATGTTATACAAAGGGGCAGAGCTTGGTGTTAAAGCATTATACGTTGTAGTTTTTACGCTTTTTCTGGCGCTCATTGCTTTTTTTGTCGGTCAGACAGAATACAGTCAGATGCATACTTTAAATCCATTTGCCAGTATTCAGAATCTCAGCCCTGACCATGCGGACTCGACGGAGCTTTTTACTACGGATACCATATCCTCCCCCGTAATTACAGAACAGCAAACACCCATCCCCACCGAGAATAATATTCCTGCTGCACTGGGCTTTTTCACTGTTTTTGCCATTATCTTTCCTGCCTTTACGGGAATGACCGCCGGAGTAGGATTATCCGGAGACCTGAAAAATCCAAGCCGGTCTATTCCATTGGGAACACTCGCGGGAACGCTGACGGGAATGGTTGTCTATTTTTTGATTGCTTACAAAATGGCGGTTTCTGCCAGCCCTATCGACTTGGCGAATACGGATGATCTGGTGATGGCAAAAATTGCCTGGCAAGGGTGGTGGCTGATTCCGCTGGGACTGGCGGCGGCTACTATCTCTTCCGCGCTGGGATCTTTGATGGTCGCTCCGCGAACGCTTCAAGCCATTGCCCGTGATAATATTTTGCCTTCCGCCGGCATAAATAACTGGCTCTCCAAAGGCAAAGGAGCCAGTGACGAACCTTACAATGCCACGGTCATTACCATTCTGATTGCCCTGGTCTTTGTGACCATCGGACAACTGGATTTTGTGGCCGAAATCATTTCTATGTTTTTTATGGTGACCTACGGAGCGCTTTGTCTGATCTCTTTTTTACAGCATTTTGCGGCCGATCCTTCCTACCGTCCCACCTTTAAATCACGGTGGTATATTTCTTTGTTCGGAGCGGTGGCCTGTATTGTGCTGATCTTTTTTATGAATGCGCTTTATGCGCTGATTGCCATCTTTGGAATTGGTCTGTTCTACTTTTTGGTGAGTTATTATAATCCGGAAAAAAATAATCTGGCGTTAATTTTTCAGGGTGCGATCTTTCAGTTGAGCCGGCAATTGCAGGTTTTTTTACAAAAATCAGAAAAAGAACAAACGGTCAGTTGGCGGCCATCGGTCATCTGTATTTCCGAAAATTCCTTTGAACGTTTTGCCGCTTTTGACTTGCTGAGGTGGATTTCGCAAAAATATGGTTTCGGTACTTATCTGCACAAAATCACCGGCTATCTTTCGCGCGCCACCAATCAGGAAGCCCGGGAAGCGAAAGCCCGTCTGATAAAAATGGCAGAAACCAGCAACAGCAAAATATATATTGACACCCTGGTAAGTCCATCCTACACTTCTGCGATTGCTCAGGCAATTCAGCTGCCCGGAATTTCCGGAACGGACAATAACTTACTGCTTTTTGAATATTCTAAATATAAACCATCCTATCTGGAAAATATGATCGATAATCTGGGTCTGGTACGGTCGGTGGACTTTGACGTGGTCGTTCTGGGTAGTTCAGAAAGAGGTTATGGCTTTAAGAAAGAAATACATATCTGGATAAGTTCGTCCGACTACGAAAATGCCAACCTCATGATTTTACTGGGATATATTATAATTGGGCATAATGATTGGAAGGATAGTTATATAAAAATCTTTGCGATCTATCCGGAAGAATCATTGGAAGAGGAGCGTGGAAATCTTTTTGCCCTGATTAAAGACGGGCAGTTACCTATTTCCCAAAATAATATCGAATTTATTCCCCGTAAGGGAAATACCGAACCACGGGCAGTCATCAACGAAAAATCACAGGACGCAGACTTGATTATTCTGGGATTCAGAGGCGAAACAATCAAGCAAAGAGGCATAGATGTCTTCGACGGTTACGAAAAACTGGGGAATACTTTGTTTGTCAACGCCGCAGAAAAGGTAATTATCAAATAGACAGACAGCAGATTAGTTTTTGTTGCGCTTGTGCGTTCCGTTAAATTTGGGAGAAAAAGTCTAAATTTGTCTGCTTTTAAACAGGAAAGGCGGTACTGTCTACTTATCACAGTATTATGACAAAAAATCTGCTTGTAAACTTTACTTTTGTAGCCGGAGTTAATAGCTCCATCTACCAAAGAAATATTACCTAATGATTGGAGGCTACAAAATATTAACGGTTACTCATCACAATGTCAAACTAAACACGTTGGGGCAGTACGCATTTTCCTGTGAGGATACCGAATTGCCCGATCGTTTGCACTCCCTGAAGGAAGAGACTGAGATAGAAGAAATTATGTATTTGTCCACTTGCAACCGGATTACTTATTTCTTTTACACGGATCAGAAAATAGACAGCCCTTTTATCTCTTCTTTTTTCAAAAATGTAAATCATACAGTCGATCCGGCTACGCTGGATCAGGTACAAAAATATGAAGGCCGCGAAGCGTTGAATCATCTTTTTGAGGTGGCCGCTTCCATGAATTCTCTGGTAGTTGGAGAGCGGGAGATTCTGCGTCAGTTACGCGAAGCGTACAAGAAATGTTATGATCTTAAATTAACTGGTGATCACCTCCGAGTCGCTATGACGGCTGCCGTAGAAGGAGCCAAAGAAATATACGCACGGACTCGCATTGGCGAAAAACCCGTATCCATCGTATCGTTGGCTATCCAAAAATTATTACGACATAAGATTTCCCGGAATGCCAGAATCTTGCTGGTTGGTGCCGGACAGACCAATACGCTGGTAGTGAAATTTTTGCGGAAGCACGAATTTAAAAATATCACTATTTTCAATCGTAGTTTAGCGCGTGCTCAACAGTTGGCCGGAATTATCAAAGGCCGCGCTGCTGCTCTCGAAAATTTACCCGATTATCAGGAAGGTTTTGATGTGATGATCATCTGTACTGGTGCTACGGAAGCATTGGTCAATTCTGAATTATATAATCAGCTGCTGCGGGGAGAAACGGATACTAAATTATTAATTGACCTTGCTATTCCCAATAATATTGACCGGGAAGTGGTCAACGAATTTAACGTTCAGTACATCGAAATTGAAGACTTGCGCAATCTGGCCAAAGAAAATCTCAGCTTCCGCCAAAATGAGGTAGTAAAAGGCAGAAAAATGCTGAAAAGAAAAATCGATGCTTTTACCGAATTGCACCGCCAGCGTCAGATTGTAAAGGCAATGAAAAATGTGCCGGCAGAAATAAAAGCCGTAAAATCCCACGCCATCAATAAAGTCTTTAAGAAAGACATGGATAATCTCGACGAAGATACCAAAGAACTTATCAACCGAATGATGGATTACATGGAAAAACAGTGTATCGGTATTCCAATGAAAGCCGTAAAGCAATAATTTTTTGCGTACTTTATTTATTTAACATTCCTTAGTGCCTGCGGCACTAAATTCCTATCTATTAAATTGCCACGAAGACACCAAGACCACGAAGAATAATCTTTGTGTGCTTATTACCTTTTTCGGTATTTGTATGCTACCCTTCCTTTAATGCTTTTTCCATTTTATAGCGCAATTCCAGTGTAGTCAAAGTTCCTGATACTTCTCTTTCCCAGCCACCCCAAACGGGTAAATGTTCCGGCCAGTTTCTGCTTATTTCAGGATATAAATGGGCTGGTGTTTTTAGTCCGGCAATGTTCAGAATTTTGCGGATATGCCAGTCGCCCCAGTGGGTCGCCTCCTCCGATTTCAGCCAGGTTTTTAGTCGTCCAAAAAATGTGACAGATAAATCCGCGTCCCAATCCTGGATACCTCTTTGCAGTAAAAAATCCAGTGGGGTATTTTCTGCCGGTAAGTATTTTATATTTTTAAATCCGGAAAGTGCAAGTTGATTATAAACCGGACGATCAACCACCGGAATGAGTGAAAGCGGCGCAAAATCCTGCCAGAATTTATCTTCTTTTTTCGCCAACCATGTTTTCAGAATTATTTGGCTCCAATGCTGGTTTTGGTGGTGAACTGCTGCGTCTGTCACGGCATTTATTAACAAATACGCATATTCATTTTTTTCAAATAAAGGAATTAATTCGGAGGCTTTTAGTCCGGTCAGTTCGGTCCAGTGACCGGGTGGTAGCCGGTTGATCATTTGTGCCAGTTGACTGGCTTTGTTACCGCTGCGATAAAGTTGTGCGCTGGCTTTGATACCATCCCGGATCATGGTGTCGTCCACGCCGAGGGGAAGACTGATCTTCAGCGAATGTTTTTTTCCGGATTTTTTCAAGCCAATCAATTCTTTTAATCTGGACAGCATTCGCTGATTGAAAGAAGAGGTTGGGATCAGAGATAGCAACGTGGCGGTGGCTTCCCGGATAGACTTTTGCTTATCGGCCAGATGCGTCGAAAGAAAAGGGTCATCTGCGGCGGACAATCCGACGCGGAGGCTGCCTAAAAATTCCTTTTTGGTGGTGGTACTTTCCTGTGGCCACGTTGCTTCCAGTAATGCGCGTGCAGCTGCTGGTTCCACGGACCGCAGATGACGCAGGTAAGCCGTTCTTTGTTTGGTATTGCCATGTTCCCAATCTTCTGCAACGGGGAGGTAATTCAGTGCGCTCCATTGGGGATGCTGTTGCATGAGCCAGTGGCCCCGGTCGCCCAGGGCGGGCTGGAGCGATTGCCAGATTACGGGATTTTTTGCGGCCTGGTCGAAAATAAGCGGGAGGGATTCCGGCGGGAGGGATTTGTGGTATTTTTCTAAAGTAATAAGAAATTCTGCCAGAATGGGTAAATCGTTTCGTTTTAGAATCATATTCAGATACTGAACCGCTCTTTTACCGCAGATATTCGTTGGTGCTTTTTGGGTTGGAACGGGTAGATCCCCGATAAAATCTGGTGGCTGGATTCCCGCTTTTCTCATCATACTAAAAGTGGTTGCCGCCTTCATCACCAGTCGGGCCGGATCTTCCTCTTCGATACCAAGTGCTTTTAATTCCAGCATCATCTCTCCGGGAATTTTGCTGCGATTGGTACCCACCAGCGCGATTTGTACTAATTTCTTCCAGTTCATTTTTTAAAAATTTCTTAGGACGATCAATGGCAATATTCACTAAATTAATTAAAATATTGTAATTTTACAACAAAATGTTTATATTTGTTCAGGCAGGCTCTTGGATGAAGTATTTTGGTGTTTAAATGAAAGAGAATTAAATTTTCAAATTATTATCCACATTACTAACATATTTTTGGAGAAATTAACAAATGTAAATTCAATCCTGTCTTCTGATTTTATTTGTCTGAGAAATTCAAAATTTGTATTTAAAAAAAGTGAATTTACATTTTCAATCAGTTTATTATCAGGTGTATAAATAATTATTTTTTTATTATAAAAATAAATAAAGTAGTGTTAGGTTTAAGACACATTACCTTCTTATGACAAAGGAATAATGCTTTTACACAAAGTTATCCACATAGTTTTGAAAGTTATCCACATTCACCTAAGATTATTCACAAATATTAAAAAAGAAATCCTGCGGCGTAAAGGTTAGCTTTGTTGTAACAGGTTTTTTAAAAATGATTTTAATGAGTAAAAATGGCTGAAAAGTACGATCCATCCAAAAAGAAAGACAATTATCGCGGCAATGATAAAAAGAAAGAGAATCAACTTTCTAACTACGTCTTTGGAAAGGTCCAGCCGCAGGCTTTACCACTGGAAGAAGCCGTGCTGGGAGCAGTTATGCTCGATAAGGATGCGCTCTCCATCGTTTTGGATATTCTGCGGCCCGAAAGTTTTTATGCAGATGCACACACCTTAATATATAAGGCCATGCTCCGCCTTTTCGAAAAAACACAACCCGTCGATTTACTGACCGTTACCGAAGAACTCAAAAAATCCGGTGACATTGACAAAGCTGGTGGTCCCTATTATCTGGTCGAACTTACCAACCGCGTTGCCTCCGCCGCCAATATCGAATACCACGCACGGATCATTGCCCAAAAACATATTCAGCGCGAACTGATTACAGTCTCCACCAAAATTATCCGGGATGCCTACGAGGATACTACGGATGTTTTTAGTCTGCTGGACGAAGCGGAACAAGGTCTTTTTAATATCACGCAGCAGAACCTGAGCCGTGGTTACGAAAGTATGGGATCACTGGCCGCCAAGGCGCTCAAGCAACTCGAGGAGATGTCCCAAAAAGAAGAAGGACTTACCGGAATCCCCACTGGTTTTACTGAACTGGATCGCCTTACTTCCGGCTGGCAGCCGTCGGATATGATCATCGTAGCTGCGCGTCCTGGTATGGGTAAAACGAGTTATACGCTGGCCCTGGCCCGAAATGCCGCTGTTGATTTTAATAAACCAGTAGCTATATTTTCTTTGGAGATGTCCAACCTGCAGTTGGTGCAGCGACTGATTTCGATGGAAGCAGAAATCTCGGGTAGTAAACTGCGTTCCGGTCAGTTAGAAGATTACGAGTGGCAACAACTGCAGAGTGCCATCGAAAAAATGTCAGAGGTACCCATCTACATTGACGATACGCCCGGTATCAATATTTTTGAGCTCCGGGCCAAATGCCGGCGTCTGAAAATGCAGCACGATATCCAGATGGTCATTATCGATTATTTGCAACTGATGACGGGCGGAGGAGAAAATAAAGGAAACCGGGAACAGGAAATTAGTATGATCTCCCGTTCTCTGAAAGCGCTGGCTAAGGAATTGAGTGTCCCGGTGATCGCGTTATCTCAGCTGAGTCGTGCGGTGGAAACGCGGGGTGGATCGAAGCGTCCGATGTTGTCGGATTTGCGGGAATGTATCACTGGCGATAGTTTAATTTATATGGCAGAATCGGGCGATTATCAACGGGTAGATAGTTTGGTAGGTAAAAATGGATTTAAAGTACTTGCGATGAATGAGCACTTCAAACTGGAGCCCGCTACTTGTCTGGATGTCTGGGAGACAGGCGAGAAGGAAGTATACGAAGTAGAGACGCAGTCCGGACTGAAAATAAAAACGAGCTTGAATCACCCTTTCTACACAATTAATGGTTGGGAGCAATTGGTGGATTTAAAGGTAGGAGATTATGTTGTTTGTAATAAAAGAAAGGAAGATTTAAGTGGTAACATAGAAGAAAAAGACAAGCATATAGTTGTAAAATTAATAGATTTAGAACCACAATTATCGAACGTATCGCAAGTACTGGAAAGCCCTGTACTAACGCAATTGGCCGACAGTAATTTAAAATGGGAAAAGATAAAATCAATTACCCATATTGGTACAGAGAAGACTTATGATTTGCATGTAGAGGGACTACATAATTTTGTGGCCAATAATTTTATTGTGCATAACAGCGGTGCGATCGAGCAAGATGCGGATATCGTTTCTTTCATTTATCGTCCCGAATATTATCAGATTCTGGAAGATGAGGAAGGACAATCGCTGAAAGGAGTGGCCGAAATTATTATTGCCAAACACCGAAACGGTGCCCTCGATACAGTCAAACTAAAATTTACCGATCGTTTTGCAAAATTCTCGGATTTGGATGATCCGGACTTTAGCGGACTGACGGATGACGCCAATACCGCTAATCCAGCCATTATTACCCGGTCCTCAAAAATGAATAATGACGATATTCCTTTTTAGTTGTGGCAATTAAACAGACAACCTTTATTTTGAAAAAGAAAAATAAAACAAATACTTCCCCGTTTGCGAACAAACGCAAACCGAAACTTCCGCCACCTCCCGCTGATCAGCCGGAAGATATGCGTCTCAACAAGTACGTCGCACACTGTGGAGTCGCTGCTCGTCGCAAGGCGTCCGAGTACATCATGGAAGGTCTCGTAGCGGTCAATGGAGAAGTTGTCACCGAACCGGGACACCGCGTAAAGCCATCCGACAAAGTCACTTATCGCGGCCAACCCATCGAGCCGGAAACGGAGCGGATTTATTTATTAATGAACAAACCAAAAAATACGGTTACCACCGTCAGCGACGAAAAAAACCGTCGTACGGTTATGGATTTGATCGACCCGTCCATCAAGCTGCGCATCTATCCGGTAGGCAGATTAGACCGCGAAACGACGGGACTTTTGTTATTAACCAACGATGGTGATCTGGCCAAAAAACTATCTCATCCCAGTCACGAAGTCACCAAAATTTACCACGTAGTGCTTGATCAGCCTATTACGGAAGCGCACCTGGATGAGATCCGGAAAGGACTGACCCTCGAAGATGGTTTCGCTCCGGTGGATAAAGTATCGTACGTAAAAGACAAGGGAAAAAACGAAGTAGGTATAGAAATTCACATTGGCAGAAATCGTATCGTTCGCCGGATTTTTAAGCATTTGGGGTACCACGTCGTTCGGCTCGACCGGACATACTACGCGGGCTTGACCAAAAAAGATATTCCTCGTGGCAAGTACAGATTACTCAACGACCGGGAAGTTTTAATGCTGAAGCACTTCGTTTAGATTAGATGAATTGGAGTTTAAAAATGACAATATTAAAAAGCTCAGGATAATATTGGTACCAATAAATTGAACGAAGCTTTTCTCCAGTTTATCTATCTAATAACGATTGAGTGAAGCTAATAGCCAATAGCAAAATGCCAACAGCCTTTTTTCATTACTTCATCTCCGATCCGCATAAGTCACTCAATTTGTAGGTAAGTTTAAAACTTTCAACCAACATCTAATATTATTATCCCTTATCTTTACGTTTAAGAGATCGGAAGGCAGTGCCAAACGCTGTCAACCAGTAAAAAAACAAAAACTTACATTCATGAAATACAGTAAAAACCTGATATTTTTTCTATGCTTCAGCATGTTTAGTATCGTAGCAACTGCACAAAATGCTACGACCAAATACGATTACACGGTGCACGTTGGAGCCTTTTTTAAACCAAAAATGAACGATTTTAATCGCATTCAGTCGCTCGGATTTATGTACGCAGAAGCGGCAGAACAAAACTTAACCAGAATTTATCTCGGACGGTATCCCAACGAAACTACTGCTTACAAAACCCTCGGACAAGTAAAAAATAGTGGTTATCCGGATGCTTTTGTTACCCGGAAAAAGATAAATCCGGATGCGATAACATACAGTATTCATCTGGGAACAGAAAATATCAACAGCCCCATTAACTGGTCCGAATATAACCGCGCGGGAAAATTATACGCACTGAATAATGGCAATCAAATCGATATTTATGCCGGACAGTACGATACGCCCGACGAAGCCAACCGGATCCTGGCTGCTACCCGAAAAATCGGATTAGTCAATGCTCAGGTAAAGTCCATTAATCCCGGCAACCTGAGAGCCGTCACAGAATTTGAAGCAGGGATTCCTATTAAAAATATCGTACTTGCTCCGGTGGAACAAGTTATTCAGGTGCAAGAGGTACTAGCGGAAAAAGGTCCGGCTCCGGTAAAAGAAGGTCCGAATCTGATGATGGTGAAGCATACAACGCCGAAAATTAATACCGCTCCTTCTTCCGAAGCAGCATCCACTTCTATTCCTGAAACGTATAACAACAGTGCCCGTGAACGTATTACCGTTACATCCGCACCGGACAAAAAAGCAGCGAAAGTGGCCACGCCTCCCGCGCGAGTTCCCGCTGAAAAAACGAACGATGTCCTGACGGAAAAATCAGTTGCCAATTCAGTAATTAACACCAATGCGATTGCAACGCCAAATATCCGTACTCAATCCAAGCGTACTTCTGTTCTTAAGTTGCAAACTTTACTAAAAGAAGAAAATTTCTATGAAAAAAGCCTGGATGGATATTATGGAAAAGGGACCGCGCAGGGATGGCATGCGCTATTGACACAAAATGCCAAATTTAGAAAGTACTTAACTTACGGTGATTGTAATGTTGAGTTGCAATCTAAAGGAAGCCCCGATTTAACGATAGATTATAGCAAAGATGCGGACCCGCTTTTTGACTGGGAAGAATTAAATTTATTACGTCAGATTACCAGCGAACTTTGTGCGGAAGAACCAACAGAAATAGAACTGAAAGAGGCAGCCGCTCAAAGAGCAGCAGTGCTTTTGTCTGCAAAAAAGTTAACCGACGAACAACGCACCGAGGTGCTAATCTGGAATCTGGAATTTTGGGAAGATGTGGCAGCATGGAGTGAAAAAGCGGCCATTCTGAAAAAATGGAGTTTGCCACTCAAAGCATCATATTTACAATCTCAAATTCGTCTGGAAGATTATTTTATGGACAAAGGAAGTACACCGCAGGAAGCCACCGGACAAGCTATTTTCGTACTCAAAACAATGATAGCACCTTATTTGAAAAACTTGTAGACCCTTACGGGAATAACATTTCACGATATTCGGGAAATGAAAAAAACGGATTCGCGATTGATTTTTGCGAATCTGTTTTTTAAGTTTTCGATGGATATTTTCGGAAAGATCCCAGCGGGATCGTATTATTTTCTGAAGTGCAGATTAAAAAAGTAAACGTATCTGGTTTTATAAAATAGCCAAAATGATTTTCCTGAAATCCATATAATTTTTTCTGCCAGTTGAACACTCTGGTAAATGACGCATTACAAAACGCCCAGCGTGAAATCCAGTTGCACTGGAATATTCTGCGTGGCAGATCGTCTAGGGCGGATTGTTACAATAATTCCAAAAGTCTCTCCTTCCAGATGCCTGGTAACATCCGGTAAGCTGGCATTTAACCCAATCACCTCACCGATATTTTCTGCCACCTGTTCACGGTGTAAAATCTCCGTGGCATCGTTGATATTATCTGAAAAAATTTCGATGGTAATCTCCTGAACAAAATCCAGTTCTACGCCGGAAAAGATCGTAGAAAAGCGACCGGTTTTACCCACAATTCTTTCCACCTCATCCTCTGAAACATTGGCAGCATTCAACCTGGCCAGACGTTCGTTTGGGATATTGTGAATGGGTAATTCCCAAATCGTAAATGGATTCAGTCCCGCAGGAACTTCAAATTGTGTGGTGTAAGGCAAATCGGCGATCGTAATCAATTCTTTTCCACAGCTACTAAGAATAAAAGAGAGCAATATCAGCAAGCCAAATTTTTTCATGACAAAAGTTTTAGATTATAAATTATTTAAAAATAGTAGCCTCGGGAAAAATTACCGACTATTAATAATAAAACGTAATTTAAATAATTATATTTACCAAACCACTAGAAAATTTAAAATGTAAAAACCAATGGGTGAACAGAAAGTTTCACTGGTGAAAAACCAGGCTCAGATGCAGCGCTTCGTTCAGCATCTGCTTAATGATGTTTTGGCATTAGAACACATGATCGACCGGGGAATGTTTGAAAAAAATATTGTCCGGATCGGCGCTGAGCAGGAGATGTGTCTGGTTGATAATAAAACGTACAAGCCGGTAAACAAGGCGATGGAAGCTCTGGATATTATGAAAGAGTACGAATGGGTCGAGACGGAACTGGCACAATTTAATTTAGAAACCAACCTTACTCCCCGCGAACTGAAAGGAAACTGCCTCCGGCAGATGGAAAAAGAGAATAACGAAAAACTGGCAATAATCCGTAAGCGTGTTGCCAAACTGGATACGGAGGTCATTCTCACGGGTATTCTGCCAACCCTCCGGCAGGTAAATCTGGACATAGAAAATCTCACACCCAAAAAAAGATACAAAGCGCTGATGGAATCGATCAATCAGCAACTGATTGGAAATTCTTATGAACTGCGCTTACTGGGCATCGACGAATTATTGGTCAAACACGACTCTCCACTTTTGGAAGCATGCAACACCAGTTTTCAGGTACACCTTCAGGTTTCTCCCGAAAACTTTGTCAAAATGTACAACATCGCCCAGGCGATTACCGCTCCGGTAATGGCGATTGCTGCTAATTCACCCATCGTCTTTGGCCGGCGGCTCTGGCACGAATCCAGGATCGCCCTTTTTCAGCAGGCGTTGGATACCCGCACCACACACGATCACATGCGGGAGCGCAGCCCAAGGGTCAACTTCGGAAGCGGCTGGTTGAGAAAATCTATTATGGAAATCTACAAAGAAGACATTGCCCGTTTTCGGGTTTTATTGAGTAGTGATGTAAAAGAAGATTCCATTAAAATGCTCAACGAAGGGAAAATTCCCAAGCTCCGAGCATTGCAGGTGCACAACTCTACGGTCTACCGCTGGAATCGGCCCTGCTATGGCATCAGCCCCAACGGACAGCCACACCTGAGAATTGAAAACCGGGTTTTTCCCGCCGGACCGACCGGAATAGATGAGATGGCCAACGCTGCTTTTTGGCTGGGATTGATGGTGGGAATGGAATCGCTGCACGAAGATATTACTGAACATATTGGCTACGCGGATATCCGGGATAATTTTGCCAAGGCTTCCCGCTATGGCATGGATTCTAAATTTAACTGGTTTGGGGAAACGAAGATCGGCGCGCAGGATTTAATTCTAAAAAAATTATTACCCATTGCCCGCCAGGGACTAAAAAATCATAAAGTAAATCCCAAAGACATCGATAAATATCTTGGGGTCATCAAAGAGCGTACTGCAAAACACATGAACGGTGCGCGCTGGCAACTCAGAGCTTACACCAAATTACTTCAGGAAACTAATCAGGACGAAGCCCTTACCTGTCTGACTGCTTCTATTATTAAAAATCAAAAAAGCAACATACCCGTGCATAAATGGAAACTCTCCGATCTGAAAGAAGACCTGATTACCTATCACCCCGAAGATATTAAGGTAGAAGAATTTATGGTGACCGATTTATTTACCGTTCAGCAGGACGATATCATTGAACTGGTCGGCGAAATGATGGACTGGCGAAAAATCAGATTTACGCCCGTGGAAGATAATAAAGGTAATCTCGTTGGATTAATTACCATCAGACATATTTTACGGCATTTTATTCATGCTAAAAAATTAAAATCAAAAAATAAGCTGGTAAGAGATATTATGCTCACTACTCCCGAAACGATTACACCACAAGAAACTATCGTGGATGCGATGAAAAAAATGCGGGAGAAAAAAGTCGGCTGTCTGCCGGTGGTAAAAGGTAGTGAACTGGTAGGGCTGGTCAGCGAAATGGACATCCTGCGGGTAACGGGCCGGCTGATCGAAAGGATCGATAAAAAGTGAGATCCGACAATTTAGGAATGGCAAATAAATAAGTGCAGCGTGATGCAAAAAGAGGAAGTATAGAATCGTATTTTATTTATTTAAGATTCCTTAGCTAAAAACCAGCATCCACTGCAACAAAAGAAACTTTGCGGTGTATTAGTATCATGCGAATCAGGAGTTAAATTTCTAATCTATAATAAAAAAGTCTCTGAAAGATGCTTTTTACTGCTTGCTTCTGGCTATTTGCTCCCTTCAATCGCAATGAGCGCGCGCAAATAGCCAATGGCCAAAAGCAAATAGCAAAAAAAACTATGTTAATTAGAAGGATATTATAAATCTATGTTATTCTAATTCTTTTTCAACCCCTGATCCACATAGTATCTTATATGTTCTCAAATATAATTATTTTTGCACCGATTTATTAATCAGTGTATTTAGTCGCTATCGGACTAATTTTTTTATAATTTAAAAATTTACTTCACCAACCTTTCCCTATTATGGCATTTGATATTGAAATGATTAAAGCTTATTACGAAGCTTTGCCAGCAAAAATTGAAAAAATTCGTAAGCGTTTAAAACGCCCTCTCACGCTTACCGAAAAAATTCTATACGGACACCTGCATTCCGAATCTCCGCTAAAAAAATATAAGCGGGGGAAGGATTATGTTTTTTTTGCACCCGACCGGGTAGCAATGCAGGATGCCACCGCACAAATGGCGCTTTTACAATTCATGATGGCCGGTAAGGACAAGGTAGCCGTTCCTTCTACTGTTCATTGTGATCACCTGATTCAGGCGAAAGTCGGAGCGGATAAGGATTTAAAAATAGCGAATACCGTTAACTCAGAAGTCTATGATTTTCTTGCTTCTGTCTCCAACAAGTACGGCGTAGGCTTTTGGAAGCCCGGTGCCGGAATTATTCACCAGATCGTACTCGAAAATTATGCGTTCCCTGGCGGAATGATGATCGGTACGGATTCGCATACACCCAACGCGGGTGGTCTGGGAATGGTGGCCATCGGAGTAGGAGGAGCAGACGCCGTAGATGTCATGGCGGATATGCCCTGGGAATTGAAAATGCCAAAACTGATCGGGATCAAACTTACCGGTAAACTAAACGGATGGACTTCTTCCAAAGATGTCATTCTGAAGGTTGCAGGTATCCTTACCGTAAAAGGTGGAACCGGTGCGATCGTAGAATATTTCGGACCAGGTGCCAAGAGCTTGTCTTGTACTGGTAAAGGAACCATCTGTAATATGGGTGCTGAAATCGGAGCTACGACTTCTTTATTCGGTTATGATGTGGCCATGGATCGTTACCTGAGAGCAACGGGCAGAGCAGATGTTGCCAGACTGGCTAAAAAAGTAAAAGCAGACTTAACCGCAGATAAAGAGTGTTATAAAGAACCAGAAAAATATTTTGATCAGGTCATCCACATTAATCTTTCTACACTGGAGCCACATATCAACGGTCCTTACACACCGGATTTAGCGTATCCTATTTCTGAATTTGCCGCAGCGGTAAAACGGGAAGGATATCCACAAAAACTGGAAGTTGGATTGATTGGTAGTTGTACAAACTCTTCCTACGAAGATCTCGACCGGGCCGCTTCGATTGCCAAGCAGGCAGTCAAGAAAAAATTAACAGCCAAATCAGAATTTACCATCACTCCCGGATCTGAACAAATCCGGTTTACGGTAGAAAGAGATGGTATCTTAGATACATTCGAACAAATGGGCGGTGTAGTTTTAGCGAATGCTTGCGGACCTTGTATTGGACAGTGGGCACGTCATACGGACGATCCGGATCGTAAAAATTCCATCATTACTTCTTTTAATCGTAACTTCCGTAAGCGGAACGACGGAAACCCGCAAACTCACGCTTTCGTAGCTTCTCCCGAAATTGTAACCGCTATGGCCATTGCCGGAGACTTAACTTTTAATCCGCTGAAAGACAAATTGGTTAACGCGGATGGTAAAAAAGTAAAATTATCTCCTCCAAAGGGGGTAGAGCTTCCGCCAAAAGGCTTTGACGTAGAAGACGCAGGCTACGAAGCACCCGCAGAAAATGGAGAAGGAATCAACGTGGTAGTGGATAAGAAATCTGACCGCCTACAATTACTGACGCCATTTAAGCCCATCAAACAAGCAGACCTGAAAGGAATGCGTGTATTGATTAAGGCCAAAGGCAAATGTACAACGGATCATATTTCAATGGCAGGTCCGTGGTTGAAATACCGTGGTCACCTCGAGAATATTTCGCAAAACTGTCTGATTGGAGCCATCAATGCTTTCAACGACGAGACCAATAAAGTGCTGAATCTGAGTGAGAAAAAATATATGAAAGTACCCGATTCGGCCTTGTTATATCAGAAAAAAGGCATCGGTACAGTGGTATTTGGTGAAGAAAATTACGGAGAAGGATCTTCCCGTGAGCACGCAGCGATGGAGCCCCGTTTTCTGGGGGTAAATGCAGTAATCGTTAAATCATTTGCCCGTATTCACGAAACGAACCTGAAAAAGCAGGGAATGTTTGCGTTAACTTTTGCCAATCCGAAAGATTTTGACAAAGTTCGCCAGGATGATTTCGTTGATCTTACGTCTTTAAGCAAATTCAAGCCGGGAGAACCGTTAACGATTACGTTGCACCACGCAGATGGTACGAAGGAAAAATTTAAGGTAAACCATACTTACAATCAGGCACAAATTGATTGGGTAAAAGCAGGTTCGGCCCTTAATAAAATTCGTAAAGATGCCGGAATCAGCTAGATGAAAAGTGGTCTTTAGGATACTTTATGAAAAAAAAGAAAGCGTTTCAATTGTTGAAACGCTTTTTTTTTATTTGATTTGTGACATTATTGACTATATTCGTCAATATAAACGAGAACTAATTTTTCAATTAACTAAAAACATCAATTATGTTGAAAGAATTTAAGGATTTTATTATGACCGGTAACGTGGTCGAATTTGCCGTAGCGGTAATTATGGCCGGAGCAATCGGGCTGGTTGTATCTGGATTTGTATCGGATATCATTATGCCAATCGTTGGTCAGGCTTCTGGTGGAATGAACTTCGAAGATATGCACCACGCATTGGATGGAAAAGAATATGCGTCATTAGCAGCAGCAAGTGAAGCGGGCGCTCCCGTAATTGCTTATGGTCGCTGGATCAACTCTATTATCAATTTGATTATTGTTGGTTTCGTAATGTTCCTGATTGTTAAGTCTTACAACAAGATTAAGCCACCAGTAGTAGAAGAAGCCGGACCTTCGCAGGAAGATTTACTGGGTGAAATCAGAGATTTACTGAAAAGACCTTAAATCTGAATGTTCAGATTTATGAGATAATATGAAAAAGGCTTTCCTGTTAATTCGGGAAAGCCTTTTGTAATTTTTATATATCTCTCAACTCCCGCCTCAGTATTTTCCCTACGGGACTCTTCGGCAGTTCGTCCATAAAAGCCACGTGCTTCGGCACTTTATAACCCGTTAAATGCTCCCGGCAAAATTCTATTACTTCTTTTTCCTTCAGGGATTTTTCTTTCTTTACAATAAAAACCTTCACGACTTCTCCCGACTTTTCATCCGGTACTCCTACCGCGGCTATTTCCATAATCTTGGGATGAGCAGAGAGTACATTTTCAATCTCGTTGGGATATACGTTAAAACCAGAAACCAGAATCATATCTTTTTTACGATCCACAATTTTGAAATATCCGTCTTCGCTCATCATGGCGATATCACCCGTACTCAACCAGCCATCATTCAGTACCTTTGCCGTTTCTTCCGGTCGGTTAAAATAACCCTTCATAACCTGCGGGCCTTTGATTTGAATTTCTCCGGTTTCGTTGGGTGGCAATACGTTGCCCTCCTCGTCCACGATTCTCATAACGGTCGAGGGTACCGGCATACCGATGGTTCCCCGGCGGCCTGTTCCGTCGATGGGATTCATCGTAGCTACGGGAGAGGATTCGGTAAGACCATAACCTTCCGAGAGCGGCTTACCCGTCAATTTTTCCCACTGTTGAGCTACCGTATCCGTAACGGAAGTTCCTCCGGCAATGGAAGCAATCATGTTATTGAAGTCGAGTTTTTGAAAAGCCGGATCGTTAGCCAAACCATTATACAACGTGTTTACACCCGTCATCAGACTTACCGGATATCCTTTCCACGCTTTTACAATGGAGGAAAAATCACGGGGATTTACAATCAGAATATTGGTACAACCCAAACTTAACAACGCCAGACAGTTAACGGAAAAGGCGAAAATATGATAGAGCGGTAAAGGCGATAAAGCAACTTCCTTGCCCTCTGTAATATATGGAAAAATGGCACTTTTGATCTGCTCCATGTTGGCCACCAAATTGCGGTTGGTTAGCATAGCCCCCTTTGAAACACCGGTCGTTCCTCCGGTATATTGCAAAGCAATCACGTCTCCCGGATTACTTTTGCGGTAAGGTATTTTAAACTTTTTACCCTGCGTCAGTGCTTCTTTAAAAGAAACGGCATTGGGAAGTTCATAACTGGGAACCATCCGCTTTACCTTTTTTACCATAAAATTCACGACACTCCCTTTGATGGTACCCAGCATCTCTCCGATACTGGTCGTAATGATGGTCTTAATATTGGTATGATCCACAATCTGTTGCAGATTTTTACAAAAATTCTCCGCTACTACAATTGCTTTCACCTCCGCGTCCACAAACTGATGTTTCATCTCTCTGGGCGTATAAAGCGGATTGGTATTAACAATAATAAGTCCGGCCCTCAGCGCCCCGAAAAGTGCAATGGGATACTGTAACAAATTGGGCATCATCATCGCAATTTTGTCCCCCGGCTCCAGACCTCTTGAAATAAGGTAAGCACCGAAAGCATCCGCCTGAGTATCCAAATCCTTAAAGGAAAGTTCTGCTCCCATACAGACAAAGGCCGGTTTGTCCCCGTATTTTTTCAAAGTCTCGTCAATCATTTCCACCAGAGAGCCGTACTTATCCGGGTCAATATTGGCAGGAATGCCCGAAGGATAATTAGCCAACCACGGTTTATTCTCGTTATTATTCATTGTTTTTTATTGTTGGAGGTTGATAATCAGTTAGTTAGGTTTTAGTTTAAATGTAATTAGCTTCGCTAAAATTAGAATAAAAGTACAAAAAGTTACCGTTTTTTATAACCTCAGCACGGGGATTATTGCATTTGCTTTTTTTTATCAAAATATCGTACCTTTGCACCTCTAAAAAATTATTGTTTAACCCGTCCCGTTTTACCGGGGCTACAAATCCAGGATTCTTTATGTTAGAAGACGAAAAGAAACCAGAAAATCAGGAAGCAAAAGACGCTCCTGTAACCGTAGAGGAAACAACCGCAGAAACAACCGGTGGCTCTACCGAAAGTGCAAAAGAAGAAGTTGATAAAATCAACCTCGAAGAACTCGTTGATCAAGATGATATGAGTGGCACAGCACACGATGATTTCCCTTGGGATAAGGGAAATTTACATGCACTTCCTTACACAGAAAAAGAAACCCAGGACTATTTAAAAGAATACGAGCAGACGCTTACTGCCGTCCTGGAAAATGAAATTGTAAAAGCAAAAGTTTCATCTATCCATAATGGTGATGTGGTACTGGATATCAACTGTAAATCCGATGGATTAATTTCTTTATCAGAATTTCGTGATATTCCGGATTTGAAAGCCGGAGATTTTGTAGATGTTTACGTAGAGCAGCAGGAAGACCACCGTGGTCAGCTTGTTCTTTCCCGTCGTAAAGCCAAATTGCTGAAAGCATGGGAGTCTATTGTTGACTCATTCGAAAATGGTACTGTTATTAAAGGTACCGTAGTTAGCAAGACCAAAGGTGGACTTATTGTGGACTGTTCCGGTCTGGAAACCTTCCTGCCTGGTTCACAAATTGACATTAAGCCAATTATTGATTACGATGCGTACGTGGGTAAAACCATGGAATTCAAAGTGGTTAAAATCAACGAGCAGATCAAGAACGCCGTTGTGTCACACAAAGCACTCATCGAAAGCGATCTGGCCGAACAGCGCGAAGCGATCATTGCCAGCCTCGAAAAAGGTCAGGTACTGGAAGGTCTCGTAAAGAACTTAACAGATTTCGGAGCATTCCTCGATTTAGGTGGAGTAGATGGTCTGTTATATATTACCGATATTTCGTGGGGACGTATTTCTCACCCGAAAGAAATTTTATCACTCAACCAGAAGATCAACGTAGTTGTACTGGACTTCGACGAAAACAAGAAGCGAATTTCTCTGGGTCTGAAACAATTACAACCACACCCGTGGGAAGTATTGGAGCAGGAAATTTCCGAGGGATCTACCGTCAAAGGAAAGATCGTCAACATCGAAGATTACGGTGCATTCCTCGAAATTCAGCCTGGTGTAGAAGGTCTGATCCACGTATCAGAAGTTACCTGGAGCAACCAGCCAATCAACGCGCGTGAATACTTTACCCTCGGTGAAGAGCACGAAGCAAAGGTAGTAACCATTGATCGCGAAGACCGGAAGATGTCGCTTAGTATCAAGCAACTTTCCAACGATCCGTGGAGTACCATCGAAGAGCAGTTCCCCGTTGGCAGCCGTCACACTGGTGAAGTGAAAAATCTGACACCTTATGGTGTATTCGTTGAATTGAAAGAAGGTATTGGTGGAATGGTGCACATTTCTGACCTTTCCTGGACGAAGCGTTTTTCTCACCCTTCTGAATTTACCAAGAAAGGAGAAGATATCGAAATCGTTATTCTGGAAATAGATAAGGATTCCCGTAAACTTTCTCTCGGTCACAAGCAGATCGAAGAAAATCCATGGGATACTTTCGAACAGGTATTCCCGGTAGGATCTTACCAGGAAGCTACTATCTTGCGTAAAGATGATCGTGGTGCGATTGTTCAGCTGCCTTACGGACTGGAAGCATTTGCTCCAATCAAACACATCCGAAAGGAAGATGGCAGTATGGCCAACGTAGAAGAAATTCTGACCGTAAAAGTGATCGAATTCAACCGCGACGATAAGCGAATATTAGTTTCTCACCTGCGTTATCTGGATGACATCCGTCGTGATGCCGGCGAAGCTGTGAAGAAAGATAAAGAAGAGGAAAGAACGCAAACTCGTAATCAGGTTAAGAAAACCCAGTCCAAGATGGAGCGGACTACGCTCGGTGAAATGGATGTTTTCTCTCAGCTGAGAGGCCAGATCGGAGCAGACAACAAAGCTGCTGCTAAAGAAGAAGCCAAACCAGCTAAGAAGGAGACACCGGTAACACCAGAACCGAAAGCAGAAAAAGCTGAGTTGGTAGAAGAAGTCGAAGAAAAAGCAGCAGGTGCAGCTTTACCGGAAGACGCTACTAAGGCGGAAGTAGCAGCGGTTACTTCTGACGAAGTAGAAATGGACGAAGAAATCGAAATCGAAGAGATCGAGGAAATCGAAGAGGAAGTAACTGCAGAAGTAGTTGCGGACGATTTGAAAAAAATCGAAGGTATCGGACCAAAGATTTCTGAACTGCTACAGAATGGTGGAATCAAAACATTTGCTCAGCTAGCTGACGCAGAAGTTGGAAAACTCAAGGAAATTCTTGAGGCCGCCGGAAGTCGTTACAAAATGCACGACCCAACTACCTGGCCACAGCAAAGTGCACTGGCCGCTGCTGGTAAGTGGGACGAACTGAAAGTATTGCAGGATGAACTGCAAGGAGGCAAAAAGGCGTAATCGCTTTTTAGTTCTTATAAAATAATTAAACCCTGTGCAGGAAATTGTACAGGGTTTTTTTATTCCAACCCATGAACTAATATTTCAAATTGATGTTTTCCATTGAAATAAATAATTAAATAGTCATTTCTTTTGAGTAAAAAAATAATTGTAATAGGCTCGGGATTTGCGGGTTTGGCAACAGCCACCTGTCTTGCTGACCGTGGTTACGACGTCACCATTCTGGAAAAAAACAGTGTCCCCGGAGGACGTGCCCGTCAATTTAAAGAAGCAGGATTTACCTTTGATATGGGCCCTTCCTGGTATTGGATGCCGGAAGTTTTTGACGAATATTTTGAACTGTTCGGAAAAAAAACCGCAGACTATTACGACCTCAAAAGACTGGACCCTTCTTATTCTATTTATTTTGGTAAAGACGATATCATGAAGGTGCCAGCCAAGATTGAAGACTTGTACGAACTTTTTGAATCGTACGAACCTGGCAGCAGTGAAAATCTGAAAATCTTTTTAAAAGAAGCGCAGTATAAATATCAGGTTGGAATGAATGAGTTTGTTTTCAAACCTGGTCATTCTATTTTTGAGTTTGCCGATGTGCGGGTACTAAAGAGTTTGTTTCGGTTACAACTTTTTCAGCCAATGTCCACACACGTTCGTAAACTTTTTAAAAACGAAAAACTTATAAAACTGCTGGAATTTCCTGTGCTGTTTTTGGGCGCTACGCCACAAAATACGCCGGCATTGTATAGCTTGATGAATTACGCCGATTTATCTTTAGGTACCTGGTATCCGATGGGCGGTATGTTTAAAATAATCGAAGCGATGGTTTCTCTGGCAAAAGAAAAAGGTGTCAAAATCATTTTAAATCAGGAAGTCAAAAGTATTACGATACCAAATGGTCATGCGACCAGTGTTATGACAGCCGACCAGGAATACCCTGCCGACGTGGTGGTGGGAGCTGCGGATTATCACCACGTGGATCAGATGCTGCTAGCGTCTGAGAAACGAAATTATACTGAAAAGTATTGGGATAAACGAACCATGGCCCCGTCTTCTTTGCTCTTCTATCTGGGAGTGAATAAAAAAATAGAAGGAATCAAACACCACAACCTTTTCTTTGATGAGAGTTTTGAACAACATGCCATTGAAATCTACGAAGATCCGCAGTGGCCTTCCAGACCTTTATTTTATGTATGTTGTCCATCAAAAACCGATGAAACTGTGGCACCGGAAGGTCACGAAAATTTATTCTTATTAGTTCCATTAGCACCAGACCTGAAAGATGACGACGCAACCAGAGAAAAATACTATGATATTATTATGGACCGTTTGGAAAATTTGACGGGACAAAGTATCCGGGAACACGTGGTTTACAAAAAATCTTTTGCGCACAATGATTTCAAAAAAGATTATCATGCTTACAAAGGAAATGCTTATGGATTGGCAAATACTTTGTTTCAGACGGCATTTTTAAAGCCAAAACTTAAAAATAAAAAAGTAAAAAACCTATATTACGCAGGTCAGTTGACTACGCCCGGTCCCGGAGTTCCTCCCTCCTTGATCTCCGGACAAGTAGTAGCTACCGAAATTGACAAAGAATACAAATAAACCCCTTTGCTTATGATGTCTTTATATCAAAAAACATGTCACGAATGCAGTCAGCTGATAACCAACCGATACAGCACTTCTTTTTCTATGGGTATCCGTTTATTTTCCAAGCCGCTGCAAAAACCGATTTATGCAATTTACGGATTTGTGCGCTTTGCGGATGAAATAGTGGATACGTTTCACGAATTCAACAAAACAGAATTATTGCAGAAATTTCGGACGGATACTTACGAGGCTATCGAGCAGCAGATCAGTTTGAATCCTGTTTTGCAATCCTTTCAGGAGGTGGTTAATGAATACAATATAGAGCGGGAGCTGATTGATGCCTTTTTGGATAGTATGGAAATGGATCTGCACTTTGACCGCTACGAAGACAGTCTTTATAAACAATACATTTACGGATCTGCTGAAGTTGTAGGTTTGATGTGCCTGAGAGTCTTTTTTAAAAACGACGAAGAAAAATATCTCGAATTGAGAGACGCCGCCAAAAGTCTCGGCAGTGCTTTTCAGAAAATCAATTTTTTACGGGATATGAAAAGTGATTTTGACGAAAGAGGTCGGGTATATTTTC
Source organism: uncultured Saprospiraceae bacterium (assembly GCA_937921555.1). Classification (GTDB taxonomy): domain Bacteria; phylum Bacteroidota; class Bacteroidia; order Chitinophagales; family Saprospiraceae; genus JALZUU01. The sequence continues at coordinate 1,588 of CAKZUV010000365.1, read as the reverse complement.
CGGGAATTGATTTTCTTAATTTTACCAATCACGACAAAGAAATGATTGAAGCAGATATCAAAGCGGATTTTGACCATGGCTACCAGGGGATTTTAAATCTACCCGAAAGTGCCCGCTTTGGAGTGTATCTGGCTTACGTTTATTATATTAATCTTTTTCAGAAAATTAAAAAATCTACAGCAAGTATCGTCAAAGAAGAAAGGATAAGAGTAAACGATGGTAAAAAAATGTATTTATTGTTTAGTTCTGCCCTGAAAAACCAGCTCAACCTGCTTTGAATAAGTCAAACATAAAATGGTTGTTTGCCCTTATTTTATTTCTATCCATTGCGATAATCTGGGGAATGGACAAAATCTCAGATGCCGCTTTGATTCTGGAGGTACCATTGGTTAAAAAAATAACCCTCTTCGAAACGAAGTGGTTATATTGGTATGTTCATATTTTTTCGTTTGTTCCCGTATTTCTTTTAAGCTTTGACAAAAGAGTCCATTACTATAAAAGCTGGAAAAAATTATTTCCCGCAATAATCATCATTGCAATTCCATTCATCGTCTGGGATATAATATTTACCGAGTGGCGCGTATGGGGATTCAACGAAGCATACCATCAAGAATTTACCATATTTGGATTACCGCTCGAAGAAGTTTTATTTTTCATTATCATTCCCTTTAGTAGCCTGTTTATTTATGAATGTCTTCAATACTATTATCCCCGGGATATTTTGGCATCGCTGGATAAGATAATAAGTTATGGGATTGGTGGTCTTCTGATTTTGATTGGTTTCATAAATTGGGACTTGATGTATACCAGTACCACTTTTTTACTCACCGGAGGATTTATGATTTTTCATTATGGCTATTTGAAAAATACCTATCGTACCAAATTCTACTTTTCCTATTTAATTGTGTGGATTCCATTTTTGCTCGTAGATGGAGTCCTGACAGGAGGATATTCCGCAGAACCGATTGTTATTTATCACCTGGAGGAGTTTATGAATATACGAATTACCAGTGTTCCATTGGAAGATAGCATCTACGGTCTGCTACTATTGATGCTGAATATGTCGCTTTATAAGGAATTTGTAGGAGGAAATGAAGTTCGTTGATGGTCCTGCCAAATAAATCATAAGTTTATAGTCTTACTTATGAAATTTAAGCTAAAATTAATTAATAGTAAGTAAGTATTAAGAAGTTTTTATTCCTATAAAAAATTGAATATCAATTATTTAGGAGGTGTGATTGAAATTTTTACTTTTCCCAAGAAAAAAAACAAGAAAAAACGCTGAAAAATAAATTTTTCTCTTGCATTATCCGGAGTTATGTGGTATATTTGCAGTCCGCTTTGAAAAAGAGGTGGAAAACAGTTCAAAAGGATCTGTTTTAAAGACATTGTTTCACTTTTTTTGGCTTGTATTGTTTCATTTTTATAAGTTGAAAATTTTTGAAACTAAAAAGTTCATTGACACTGATAGAGAAGACTGAAGTTTTACGGAACTTCGGAGCACACGAACAAGTAAGATTTTTTTTTGTGTAGTGATAGCGAATAGATTTTTTTTAGAAAAGTAAATTTTTTGAGAGGAATCGAATGA
>CAKZUV010000364.1 GCA_937921555.1 uncultured Saprospiraceae bacterium | reverse complement strand
CGATTCTATACTTCCTCTTTTTGCCTCACTCTGCCTCAACAAAATGGTCATTATACACAGCATAACTCCCATTTTGCTTCTTTGATTGAGGCAAAAATAGTTCGCCTAGAATCTGCACTTATTTATTTGCCATTCCTAAGAGACAAAATTGTTTCTTAAGCCTGATTTTTTTTGGAAGTGAATCCATTTTACCATTACTTAATAAACGGTCAGAAGGCTCCGACCAGTGGTTCGGCCGCTATCCGTCAGAATTTTGACAACGTAAGATCCGGCTGTTAAATCGTTGATATTAATGGTAGTTTGGGTAGTTAACAAATTTCCTTTTTTGACCAGTTGTCCCTGAATATTGTATAATTCGTAGGATACCGCTTCGTTCTGGTATCCTTCCAGATTAATGAACTCATTCGCGGGGTTTGGATAGACTTTGTAGGAGGGTAGAGCAGGCTCACTGGTATTGGTGGTGAGATCTCTTTTCAGTTTAAAATAGAAATGGGTGTACCAATCGTCATCACTACCCAGTGGTTTTGGCGTTAATACTAAAGATACGAGAGGATCAGAAACACTTCCGAATAAATTAAAACCTAAAAAGGAATTATTGTCCGGGTCACAATCAAAATTGGGTTGAAATCCCATAAAATATTCATCGAGTGGATCAAATAAATCCCTTTTATAATCTACTAAAAGAATATCAAAACCTCCCGTAAAATTATTAGAATAATTGACTACTTCGAAGTAGAGACTGTTTTCTTCTTCCGAATCGGGAATAACCGGTCTCACATTGATTTTTGATTCAAAACTGGAAGAAAAATAAACGGGTTCGGCATTTTCATCATAGAGGCATTCAAAATCTTCGGCGGTCCGCTGAATAACCCGCAGATCAAAACTGTCCGTTGGGTGATCGGTAATATCCATTTCGCCCAGTGCTTCGTCGATGCCTACGGTAGCATTGTTAGCAAAGCCAAAAACCACGGTATCTACTGGAATTATCTGGCCGGAAGTATAACCCAAAAAAATTATGATTTGGCTATGGAGATGGTTACTCAACAAAAGCAAGATTATAAAAGAGAAGACAAGTTGATACTTTTTCACGTTGATTTTATTTATGAGTTGCGGGGAATCGATAAACGTATCTCTTTTGAATTTTCCATCATCTGAAAAATTTTAATAAAATGCATTTGTGTAAATATAGAAATAGGAATGCTTAAAACATAATAAATGCAAAAAAATGTTGTTTTTAGTGGACCTTTGTTAAAAATCCAGTTTCTGATTCCAGGAGTCCCTGAATACGGATAAAAACAACAGGCGGGTGGGAAGCCACTGTCCGACAATTAAAGCTGCACTTAGTTCAATTAAATTATCTCTAAAATCCATTCGTCTATAATTTCTGACATTTTGACGATTAACCTGCCGGATTTTATCAATATCCTTCTATCTTTGTAAAAAAAATTACCTCTATTATGAAATTAAACCATCTCTTATTCATTTTATTAATGAGTTGGGGGACTTTGGTCTCCGCTCAGAACAAGATCGACTACACTGCGTACGATCTGGACAACGGATTACACGTAATCTTACACGAAGACAAGTCCACGCCGATTGTGGCCGTCAGTATTATGTACCACGTCGGATCCAAAAACGAAGAACCCGGAAGAACGGGTTTTGCTCACTTTTTTGAGCATTTGCTTTTTGAAGGCTCCGAAAATGTAAAGCGGGGGTCTTTCGACGAATACCTCGCCCGCGCCGGAGCCACCAACAACGCCAACACTACTTACGACCGTACATTTTACTACGAAATCCTGCCTTCCAATCATCTGGAAATGGGATTATGGCTGGAAAGTGAGCGATTATTACATGCCAAAGTAGAAAACGTAGGTATTGAAACACAGCGTCAGGTGGTAAAGGAAGAGCGCCGTCAGCGTATCGACAACCAACCTTACGGCAGTGTCCTGGAAGAATCCATGAAACGTGCCTTCACCAAGCATCCGTACCACCATTCCGTGATCGGTAGTATGGCTGATCTGGACGCCGCGCAGGAAGCAGATTATAAAAATTTCTACGCAACGTACTACGTACCGGAAAATGCCGTGCTGTCCATCGCCGGTGATATTGATATTGCTAAAACAAAAATGCTGATCGAAAAATATTTCGGTTCTATTCCAAAAGGAAAAGGAACGATTAAGCGTCCTTCCGTGGTAGAACCCCCTTTAACTGCCGAAGTTAGAGATTCTATTTTTGATAATATTCAGCTACCGGCCGTCGTGCAGACCTACCGGATTCCGGCGCAGGGTACACCGGATTATTACGCCGTTGAAATGTTGTCTACCTTGTTGTCCAGCGGAGAGAGTTCGCGCTTATACCGTAGCCTGGTCGATGATCAGCAGAAAGCTTTATTTGTTGGAAATTTCCCGCTTGGTCTCGAAGATCCGGGCGCAGCGCTGGTTTTTGGTATCGCCAATATGGGAGTAGAAACCAACGACCTGGAAATGGCCATCGACGCCGAAATCAACCGGGCGGCGACAGAATTGATTTCCGAAAAGGAATTTCAAAAACTCCGTAATCAGATCGAAAGTGATTTTGTGACGGCAAATGCTTCCGTCGTAGGACGGGCTGAAAGTCTGGCAAATTATCACATGTACTTTGGAGACTCTAATCTGATCAACACCGAGATCGACCGTTACATGAAAGTAACCCGAGAAGATATCATGCGGGTCGCCAAAAAATATTTTAACAAAAACAACCGGGTTTCTTTACACTATTTACCGAAGCCGGTAAATCCATAGCTCGACTTTAGCCAAACTTTGTTATTGGCTATTAGTATTTGGCTGTTGGCTTCCCTGTAATGTGAACAGATATAGTTATTTTTATCACGGTTGTTGAATAACCCTGACAATTAATAAAGTTATTCCATATTCACGAATAAAGGGAAACTAATGGCAAATAATAAGTAGCTAAAGTCAAGTGCAGGAAAGGTAGTTTTTAAAGAAAGCTCATTGATCGATATAAACGATTAAACGACCTGCCTGCTGACGCAGGAAGGCAGGTTCAACATTTCAACAACTCAACAACTCAACATTTATCATAATGAAAAATATATCATATTTCGTATTCTTAATGCTCTTTGTATTTGGCTGTACGCCAAAAACAACCGAGACCACTACGGCTACCGACACCATGGCTGACAAAGCCGATATGGCCAAAACGGAAGTAGAAAAAGTGATGAAAAATCCGGCGGAAGCCTGGAGAAGTACACCACCAACTCCCGGTCCTGCTCCTAAAATTCAAATCGGCGAATCACAAGAATTTGTGATGGCCAACGGACTGAAAGTCATCGTCGTTGAAAACAATAAATTACCCCGGGTTTCTTATCAGTTATTTGTAGATGCTCCGGACCTGATCCAGGGCGAAGATGCCGGATACATTGATTTTGCCGGACAATTGCTCAACAAGGGAACCACTTCCAAATCCAAAGCGGAGATCGACGAGGCCGTGGATTTTATGGGGGCCAGTATGAGCACCAGCGCAAGCGGTGTGTTCGCCAGTTCACTCTCCCGGCACAGTGAAAATCTGATGAAAATTTTATCGGACGTTGTGAAAAATCCTACTTTCCCGGAAGCAGAATTTGATAAGATCAAGAAGCAGACGCTATCCGGTCTGGCACAGAATAAAGAGTCACCCGAAGCAATTGCTTCCAATGTATCCAGTGTGTTACGATATGGTAAAAATCACCCTTACGGAGAATTGGTAACGGAGGAAACGGTAGGGAAAATTACTCTTGGAAAAACAAAGGAATATTATCAGAAATATTTCAAACCCAACTACAGTTATCTCGTAGTGGTGGGAGATACGGACGTAGCAAAAACAAAAGAACTGGTAAAAAAATATCTTGGTGACTGGAAAAAAACGGACAAGGTAGAACAATACGATTACCCCGTACCAACGGCACCCGATGCTACCACGGTTGATTTTGTCAACAAGAGTGGGGCCGTACAGTCCATCATCAATATTACCTATCCGGTGGACCTGAAGCCCGGTTCGGATGACCTGATCAAAGCGTCGGTGGCCAATACCATTTTGGGTGGATTTTTCCAGAGTCGTTTAAATGATAATTTACGGGAAACAAAAGCCTATACGTACGGTGCGCGTAGCCGGTTGAGTTATGACAAAAATGTAGGATTTTTCCTTGCTTCGGCGAGTGTCCGTAACGAAGTAACCGACAGTAGTTTGGTAGAATTTATGAAAGAATTGAACGCCCTGCGGGATGTCAAGGTACCACTGGAAGAGGTGGAACTGGCTAAATCCGTAATGGCCGGAAATTTTGCCCGTTCGCTCGAACGCCCCGAAACAGTAGCACGTTTTGCATTGAATACTGCCCGTTATAATTTGCCAAAAGATTATTACGCTAACTACCTGGAGAATCTAAGTAAAGTAACTCCGGAAGATGTAGAAGAAATGTCACAAAAGTATTTTCTGACTAAAAATGCCCACATTATCGTGGTCGGAAATCAGGATGAAGTAGCCGAAAAGCTGGGTAGATTTTCTGCCGACGGAAAGGTCCACTACTACGATGTGTATGGTAACAAGATGGAGATGAACAAAAATACCGTTCCGGATGGTCTGACCGCACAAACGGTGGTGGATGATTATATCAAAGCAGTGGGTGGAAAAGACAAACTGATGGCGGTTAAAGAAGTATATAGTATGGCTTCTGCGTCGATGATGGGGCAGTCTATCTCGATGGAGAATTTTCAAATGGGTAACGAAAAATTTGCAAGCAAAGTGAGCTTAGGAGGTAACGTGATGCAATCTGTAACTTTTGATGGCACTAAGGCAAAAGTAGGAGGTATGCAGGGGAATCAAATGCTGGAAGGAGAAGATATTAATGCTTTCAAAAGCTCTGCGTTAATTTTTCCAGAATTACATTATGATCGTTTGGATTACAAATTTAAATTGTCTGGTACTGAAATGATAGACGGAAAAGAAGCGTATAAAATTGCCGTTACGAGTCCTTTCGGACAAAAGTCGACAGAATATTTTGACGTTGATAGCAAGATGAAAGTAAGATCTATCAGTGAAGCGGGAGATTTTACTTACTCCGCTTATGAGGAATTAGACGGCATTATGTTTCCTTATGAAATTAAAATGTCTGGTGGTGGAATGCCTGTTCCTATGGTAATAAAAGTAGAAAAAATCGAAGTAAACAAAGGAATTGATGCCGCTATGTTTAAGCTCGATTAAGGAATAAGTAATTTTTAGAATTTTTCTCTAAAAGAAAGGCCGGTGAATTAAATGCATCGGCCTTTTTTCTGTTATTTTTACAACGAAGTAATTTAATACACTGTGTATTTAAAAACTTCAAAAAATGGGAAAGACCCTTATTCATCATCAGACTTAATTCCAGAATGTTTTGTAGAGATACCAAATAGATATTTTTGATCAGATTGAGGCTCTTTTTTGAGTGCATAGCCTAGCTATGGGCGATAAAAAAGCCGAAAAGATGGACAAAAAGATCATTTGGGAGCATACAAATTATTTTGGAATAAAGTCTAATTATCCACTACCGCATGATTCAGGTATTTGTGACCGGAGGAACCTTTGACAAGGAATATAATTTTATCACCGGAGAACTTTATTTTAAAGACACGCATCTGAAAGAGATGTTTAACCGGGGACGTTGTACCCTGGATATTGATCTGAAAACCCTCATGATGATCGACAGTCTGGAGATGACCGAAGAAGACCGGGATATTCTGATTCATAATTGCCGCAAAACAAAACATCAGCATATTCTTATTACCCACGGGACTGACCGGATGGTGATGACGGCCAGAGAACTGGCAGCGGCGGAGATTCCCGGCAAAACGATCGTACTGACCGGCGCCATGATTCCCTATGCGTTTGGTACTTCTTCCGATGGTTTTTTTAATCTGGGCAGCGCAATGGCCTTTTCCCAGACGTTGGCACCCGGCGTCTACGTGGTGATGAATGGCCGGTATTTTGACTGGTCCAACGTTCGAAAAAACCGGCAAACCGGTAATTTTGAGGAACTTCCCCCGGAAGAATCCACGGCTATGAACTATTAAAAGTATTTTTGTAAAAGAATTTACAACCCCGATGACCAGTCCGGTGGGTTTGATCAGAGCTTTTTTCTAATAGAAATAAAATCACGAAAGGATGTTATCAAAAAAAATGCAGGAAACCTTAAATGAACAGATTAAAATCGAAGCAGAATCTTCTCAGGTTTATCTGGCGATGGCTTCGTGGGCGGAGATTCAGCCCGGTATTGACAACGTAACGGCCTTCTTTTACCAGCACAGCGAAGAAGAAAGGCAGCACATGCTCAAGCTGATTCACTTTGTCAACGAGCGGGGAGGATTTGCTACCGTTCCCGCACTTCCGCAGCCCCAGCTGACGTTTCCTTCTATCAAGCACGCCTTCGCTGCCCTGCTGAAGCACGAAATTTTTGTTTCTCAAAGTATCAATAAATGTATCGAAGTATCTTTAAATGAAAAAGATTACGCGACCCATAACTTTTTACAATGGTACGTCGCCGAACAAATCGAAGAAGAGGCGCTTGCCCGTACCATGAACGACAAACTGGAGCTGATCGGAGATGACAAGAGTGGAATGTACCTTTTCGATAAAGATATTCTGACGATCTCCATAGATATTGATCAGTAGCGCATCGAAATATGGCTAAAAAATGCTGTAAGAAGAAATGTTGTAAGAAATACAAGAAAAAGAAGGGAAAACATTGTAAAAAATGTCCCAAAATTTGTGTGAAATGTAGTACATTTATTCAATCACCCTGATACAAAACTCATGGAATACCTAGGACTTTTCTTTGAAATTATTTTTCTGATCATCGGTATCTATCTGTATTTGTTTGTAAGAGGATTTGTCAAACAGAAAAATCCGGAAAAACAGGCAAAAATGGACGAATTCCGCAAAGAAAACGGCTGGTGGTTGCGCCTGGCAGCTATTGCCCTGATTTCGGTTATGACCATAAATATTGCCTTACACATCCAGCAGTTAATGACCTAAAACTAGCATATTACCCCATTTTATAGGGGTTCTCTGCACTAAATTGCTTATTATTGTGGTTAGGGTTTAGCAGATTTTATTCTGAAATATTAATGACTTGCTTTACAAAACGCTTCGGCTAGAGTCTGATTGTTTGTAATAATTTAAGGACGAACCCGGATTTTGGGATATTTTCTCTGGCAAATTTAAAATCAGTGTCAGAGATTGTATCAATTTCGAATCATCGAACGTATTTTGCTCTTATGAAAAAAATCTTACTCCTGACCTTGATGGTATCATTGCTATCGGGTCTTTCTTTCGCCCAGAACATGACTACGGCAGACAAGAATTTCTTTAGCACCGATCAGGTTCATTCGTTAAATCTTAAATTTAATCAACAGGACTGGCCGTACCTCCTGGACAGCCTGCGTATTCAGGGCGATGGCTATCTGCTGGCAAACATTGAAGTGGATGGAAAATTATACGAAAACGTTGGCGTCCGCTACCGTGGTTCCAAGTCTTTTAAAACCGGCAGCAAACGGAACGCTTTTAACATCAAGTTGAACTATATCAACAAAAACCAAAACCATCAGGGCCACAAAAAAATTAAACTTTCTAATGCGCTCCGCGATCCCAGTCTGCTACGGGAAGTGATGGGGTACGAAATTGCGGGTAATTATCTGCCGACTCCCAGAGCCGGATATTCCAACCTGAAAATTAACAACGAAAATTACGGATTATTCATCGCCATCGAACCCATCGATAAAGTATTTCTGAAAAAGCATTACGGCGACGCAGAAGGGAGTCTTTTTAAAGCCACTTCCGATATACCGAACAAAATGTCCAAGAATTGCAAAAATAAAATATACGCCGCGCTCGAATATGAAAAGGATATTTCCTGCTACATGGGTAATTTTGAAATCAGCTCCGAAGCGGGATGGGATGACCTGATTGAACTGACGGATGTTTTAAATAACCGTCCTCAGGATATTGAAAAAGTGCTGAACGTAGATCGTACGCTCTGGATGCTGGCTTTTAATAATGCAATTGCCAACTTAAGTAGTTATACCGGACAGCACAGCCAGAATTTTTATCTTTACAAAGATCAATACGGCCAGTTTAATCCGATTATCTGGGATTTGAATCTGGCATTTGGTAGTTTTAAGAATACCGGAATTGGTTCTGATCTGGATTTAAAAGGATTGCAAATGATGGACCCGCTGTTGCATCTGGATAATCCCGCTAAACCACTGATTAGCCAGTTACTGAAAAAAGAAGAGTACAAGAAAATTTATCTCGATCATATCCGAACCATTATTTACGATCATTTTGTAAATAACGAATATGAAGCCAGAGCGCAGGAATTACAGCAGATGATCCGTCCGTCTTTTAATCAAGATCCGAATAAATTTTATACTACCGCCGAATTTGACGGAAGTCTCAACCAGACCACGGGGAAGCGCAGCAAGATTCCAGGGTTGGTAGAATTAATGTCTAAACGGGCGCGATTCCTCAAAAAGCACCCGGAACTGGCTATCTTTCCTCCGGAAATTGATGAAGTGAAAATTACCCAAAGAGAAAAATTTTCAACCAAAGAAATAAAAGATTTCCAATTCGTGGTAACCGTAAAAAACCGGGCCAACCGCGTAAAATTATTCTATCGTCAAAACCCCGAATCTCCGTACCAGTCGGTTTATTTAGCCGATGATGGCAAACACAACGACGAAGCGGCGGGTGATAAAATATTCGGAATTACCGTAGCACCAACGAATGGTCAGGATACACTCGAATATTATTTTCAAACAGAAAATGCAAAGGCTTCCGGATTCTATCCGCGTAACTATATGTACGAACCCGGAACAACTTCGCTCAAAGAATTGAACAAGTAATACGATTAGATACTGAGTGCTAGTTAACGGCTAAAAAGTAAATAATGTAAGGTAATCTTCTTATTTAATTTTGCCTTAGAATATTGAATCATGAATATCCAATCATGAATATTGATTAAAACCCCTTTTATTGTAAAAAAGGGTTATTCAGCTTTCGGTATTGTATATTCAACATTTCCAAACACCTGAGTAACACCTTTGCCAAAAAAATTACATTGTTTTACCAAACAACATTTATTTGACACATGGCGAAGTATATTTATTGGTTTCTTTTCGTTGGACTATCTTCCGTTTCTTACGGACAGAATTTGTACGACCTTAATCAGGTAGTAGATATCTATATGGAGTTTTCTGACCCGCTCTGGGAAGCCAAACTGGACTCTCTCAAACAGGCTGGTAACGATGGACGGCTGATCGGAAAGGTGAAAATAAAGGGAGTAACCTACGACAGTGTCGGTATTCGCTATAAAGGAAACAGCTCCTACTACAACGTACGAAAAACCAAATCCAGTAAACTTCCTTTCAATCTAAAAGCCAACACCGTTATCAAAGGTCAGCGCTTCCCCGGTGATGTGAAAACCATCAAACTGTCCAATGTTTTCCGGGATCCAAGTTATCTGCGCGAAGTGCTCTCTTACCAGATTGCCGGGAACTATCTGCCGGCGCCAAAAGCCAATTTCGCGAGGGTATATGTCAACAATAAATTAATCGGATTTTATAACAATACGTCTTCCGTGGACGGGGATTTTCTGACCACCCATTTTGGCGAAGACGAAGGGACACTCGTAAAATGTGATCCGAGCTGGAATGCCCGGCCCGGCAGCAAATGCAGCAAAGGGGAGAAGGCATCGCTGATGTATCAGGGAAAAGATACGACCTGTTACTACGCCAATTACGAAATGAAATCCCGGCACGGCTGGGCTTCCCTGGCAGAACTGACCCACGTATTGAATAAAGAACCGGAAAAGCTGGAACGTAAACTGAACATAGACCGGGCTTTGTGGATGCACGCATTCAATAATGTGCTCGTCAACCTGGATAGTTATTCCGGACGTCTTTGTCATAACTACTATTTGTATCAGGACAGCTTTGGTATTTTTCAGCCTATTCCCTGGGATATGAATCTTTCTTTTGGTGGATTCCGCTACGCGGATGAAAAGAAAGCGCTCAACAACGAGGGGCTGCAAAAACTAAGTCCTTTTACCCATTATAAAAGTCCTAACCGGCCGTTAATCAGTCAGTTGCTGGCTACCCCCTTGTATCGCAAAGTTTATATTGCACACCTTAAAACGATTCTGGAAGAATTTTTTGTTTCCGGAAAATATCAGTCGATGGGGCAGCAGATTCAGTCACAGATGGATCGCTACGTCCGGGAAGATCCTAATAAATTATATCCTTACGAAACACTTCGGGAAAATCTTACCACCACCAGCGAAGCGGAAGGCGTCAAGATTATTGGTATTACCGAATTAATGAAAGAACGGGTCGCGTATCTTCAGGCCCACCCATTACTTGTAAAAAAAGCACCCGTCATCAGTCAGGTCAAACACGAAGTCAGAGATTCTCAAATATTGATTACCGCTAAGGTTACCGAGGCAGCGTCTGCCTATCTTTGTTACCGTACCGGAAAATATGCGCCTTTTCAGCGTGTAAAAATGCTGGACGATGGAGCGCACGCTGATCAGGCTGCCGGTGACAATTATTATGGACAAAAAATACCCTACGAAAAAGGGGTTACCTACTACCTGATCGGAGAAGCGGAAAAAACTGCTTCGACCGCTCCTGCTCGTGCGGCCATGGAATATTACGAAGTCCGGTAAATCACAGAATTTGAGAATGACTTATTATTCAATTTCCGGAGTAACTCCCGGAATAAAAAAACGTATAAATAAATCAGCAAAAATATCCAGAATTGGATACGACTGATAATAGATAACACGATCACCAAAAACATGATTAGAACTTTACTTTCCTGCCTGATACTTTTTTGCAGTATCCAATTTACATTTGCTCAAACCCCTGACCGTCCCAATGCCTTTACCGGCAAAAGACTCTGGAGCGATCATCAAACCACCAATGGAGGGTCTTTTACCAATTTTGGAGATTATGGAAGTGGTTTTGAGCTGGCCTATTTAAGAAATCTGGGACAATATTTTAATTTTGGCGTGCCGACTCAATTGATGGTTATTGATGTGCCGGATGAGTTGGATAATCTGACCACCTTTGGAATCGACGCGATCGGGCAATTTCAATTATACCGACCCGGATCCAGAGTGATCCCTTACGTGTCTACGGGGGTCGGTGGCGTGCTGGAATCCTGGGAAAATCTGAGTTTTCAGTTGCCAATCAACCTGGGAGTCAATATTCGCTTTGGGGATCATGCCTTCGTCAATACACAGGCCGGATTCAGAAAATCACTGGACGGTGACCGGGATCATTTCCAATATGGTATCGGACTCGGATTTTATTTAGGAAAAGTAGAACCGGAAAAAGAGGTTAAAATCAGAGATAAGGACGGAGACGGCATCGAAGATTTTGTGGACAACTGTCCGGAAATTTCAGGGGTAGCCGCTTTCAAAGGATGTCCTGATTCGGACGCAGATGGTATTGAAGACCGCAATGACATTTGTCCGGACGTTCCCGGAACCAAAGAAACCAATGGTTGTCCCGACGCGGATAGAGATACTTTTGCGGATGATGTGGATGATTGTCCGGACGTTCCCGGTACACTGAATGGCTGTCCGGATGACGATCAGGATCTTATTGCCAATCAGGATGATAAATGTCCCAACGAAGCGGGCCCGGCCTCTAATCAGGGCTGCCCGGTAGAAGACAGAGATGGAGACGGAGTCCCCGATTCGGAAGATCAGTGCCCCGATGCAGCTGGTCCGCTGAATGGTTGTCCGGATGGTGATAACGACGGTTTTGCGGATAACATCGACCGGTGTCCGGAGACGGCAGCACCACTAAGCAAAGATGGCTGCCCGGAGATCAGAAAAGAAGACAAAGAAGTCTTGGATTATGCGGTGCAGGCGGTACAGTTTGAATTTTCCAAAGCCAAACTAAAACCTGTTTCTTTCCCCGTGCTGGATCAGGTAAAAGCCGTGCTGGATAAATATCCCGGCTACCAGTTACAGATCAGCGGACACACCGATAGTATCGGAGATGCTGCTGCTAACGAAGCGCTGTCCATCAAACGGGCCAACTCCTGTTATCTTTATTTGGTCTCAAAGGGAGTCGATGCAAATCGTCTGATTGTTAAAGGATTTGGAGAATCACAACCCATTGCGGATAATAATACGGAAGAAGGTCGCTCGCTCAACCGGCGGGTAGAATTTTTGGTTTTACCGAAATAGAAATAATTTTGTTTAGTTGTTGAATCGTTGAGTTGTTGAATCGTTGAATCGTTGAAAAAGCGATTCAACATTTCAACGATGAGCCTGCGCTGAAAACCAGAAAAACGAAAACCTGGAAATGTATCTGATAAAATTAATTAAATATCATCTTCGCGAACATCACTTTTTAGCGTAGGCTCAACAACTCAACGATTCAACATTTCAACGATTCAACATTTCAACAACTAAAATGCGCTACGAGAGAAAATACCGGATCGAAGATCAGTCACTGGGATTTGTGGAACAAATGATTCGCCATCATCCCCGGGGATTTCGTACCCTCTTCCCGGACCGGCAGATTAACAATATTTATTTTGATACACCGGGAATGACTTGTTACAAAGAAAACGTAGCGGGTGTAGCGGAGCGTAAAAAATATCGGGTGCGGTGGTATGGCGATTTGACGGCAACGGAAGGAGCGGCAAATCAACTGGAAATAAAAATAAAAAACAATGCCCTGGGCGATAAAGAACGGTATGCGTTCCCGGCATTTTCTTTGTCTGACTGGCATAAACTGGGAGCCGTGGTGGCTGATTCGCTCACCCGTCCGGTGAGTTTAGTGCCCACCTTACTTAATTCTTACCAGCGATCTTATTACGGATTAGCGACCGGAAAATTCAGAATTACCATTGACCGCAAGTTGGGATATTGTCCACTGATCCGGGAAAATCAGCAACCGGAAATCCGCTATCAGGACGAGGCCATCATTGTAGAAATAAAATACGATGAGACGCTGGAGGCCGAAGCCAATCAGATATTACAATATATTCCCTTTCGGGCAACCAAAAATTCCAAATACGTTACGGGGATTGAAACGGGCGCGTGATCGGAAATGTAAATGTAATGGAATGTGCAGGGCACGCAGAGGGTATTCAATTAACTGTGTCTGCTTCATTGTTTTGCATCCTATATTTTTACATGATCTATATAAAATATTGTTAACCAGTTTATTAGTTATTGGTCACTTAATACTCAATGCAGACATATTATTTTAGATACAGTTGATTGAACAGTTCCGGCATGCATGTATGGTATATAATGAGTTCGAAAACGATTTGATTACTTCAGAGAAAATTCCAAATATATAAATATAAAAATCAAAGGTAGGCTCGCTGCTGCGAGTAAACGAGAACTTTACAGAAGACAAACAGGTTATTATACTTCTCAAAAAGATGTCTTCAAGTAGAAGGCCGACTCAACAATTCAACAAGCAAAGCGACTCAACAATTCAACATCATTCTAAAACTTCGGACAAAGGATATTTTCATTATCAAAATCTCCCAGATACAATATAGAAAGCTCAAAAGACTGCTGTCCCTGCTGGTGAACCGTCAGATCATCGAGATTAACGTCGTAGCTCAAGCCAAATAAAACCCCTTTCCATTCCAGGCCAACCATAGCGATCAGTGCATCCAGGCTGAAAGAATCATCCTGATTACCGACCGGACGTGCCCAGAATCCAAATTGAATCGCATTACCGGAATAAGTATCAATCGGAACGCGGATATTCGATCCGGCGGTTAATTCCATGTGTGGACCTTGTTTGGAAAATAAAGCCCTTGGAATTAGGGACATTCGCTCTCCAACGGGAAACTGCAGACTGAACTGACCACCGTAGCGGGCGTATAGTGGACTGTCACCACCGGGAATTACTCCGCCGGGTATATCTATCTCGGGATAAAAAGAGACGTTTGGTTGTAAAACGTGGTGCATCGAACCACCGATGTTAAGCACCGTTTTTTTACCAAGTTTAATGGTATAATTTAAACCTACATTTAAATCTGAAAAGGAAATAATATTGGGAGGTAAGTCTTCTCCGGTTCCAAGCGTAAAACCATCAATGCTGTTGAATTCATCGTCAAAGTTCAGTCGCTCGTAATTGATACTACGGGTAGTCAGCCCCAGTTGAAAACCACCGGAAAGCGTCTGAGATCCTTCGTATCCGAGTGCCTTGTGGTAAGATCCGCTGAGGGCAAGTTGATTGGTCTCAAAATCAATTCCACTCACCTGATCACTAAAAAACATCAGGCCAATCCCGATCGCGTCCCGGTAACGGGTGTTGCCCGCGATATCAAAACGTACATCGACCCCCGCTGAAAAAGTTTTGTAGGGTTGGTCAAATACTCCTCTCCACTGATCCCGGTAGATCATTCCGACGCGGTAGCGACCGGCAAAATTTCCCGTCATGGCCGGATTCAGGGCCAGAGGTGCCGCGTAAAACTGGGTAAAATGTTGATCTTGTGCTTTGGCAGAAAATGCCAGAATGCAGACCCAAAATAGCAGTATTATTTTTTTCATGTTCAGATAATCGGTTGTACGAAACTGCAAAGTTAAACTTTACTGGGATAATTTACCCTGGTTTTTTATTATTAACGTCTATGGAATGGAGAATCTTCTCAAATAACTCTAATGGAAACGGTAGAAGACATATATATATTTTATCATAAAAAATCGTGCCTTTGTGGGTTTTGGGAACGCTCTTGATATTTTGATACTCGTATTGGTCTCCAATTTAAAAATTTTTGCTACTTTTAAGACCCGATATAAAACCGTAAAATTTTATAGATCGGAGTATCAGACTTTACAAATACCCTATGATTTACGCCATTTGTCCTTTAAGTGTAGTTCCCATCCGTAGCAGTGCCTCGGATAAAAGCGAAATGGTTTCCCAATTGCTCTTTGGGGAAACGGTAGAAGTGATGGAAAAACGAGGTAGCTGGGCCAAAGTCCGGTGTCTTTGGGACAATTATATCGGATGGACAGACCATAAACAACTTAAATCATTACCGGCAGAGGAGATCGAGGTGTATCAAAAAAAATACGCGCTCAGTCTGGAATTATTTCACGGCGCGATGGCGGATGGTTATTCCTTACCCATTACGATTGGTGCAACTTTACCCCGGTTTGACGGATTAAAATTTCATTTGAATGGCAGTCGTTTTAATTTTAGCGGCCAGGCCATCGAACCCACCAAAGTAAGCCAGGAAAGCAGTATGCTCCTCAAAATTGCCCGGCGGTATTTGTACGCTCCCTATCTTTGGGGCGGTCGTTCTCCACTGGGAATTGATTGTTCTGGTTTTACCCAGATCGTTTACAAGATGATTGGCATTCCCATTCCCCGGGATGCATCCCAGCAAGTAGAAAAAGGACGATTAATTGATTTCGTTGAACAGGTACAACCCGGTGATCTTGCTTTTTTTGAAAATAAAAAAGGAAGAATAGTTCACGTCGGAATCGTGATGCCCGAAAGGAAAATCATCCACGCTTCCGGTCAGGTACGAATTGATCAGATTGATCATTTTGGAATTTTTAACGCAGAACAGGATAAATACACCCACAAATTACGGGTTTTCAAACGACTACTCTCCGACGAATCATCCGATACCCATCCCGATGACGCCGAAGTCCTCGACAATCCCAATCAGGTGGCGTTGTTTTAATTTTTTATGAAAGAAGAAAAATCAAAGTCTAAAAAGCAGGGGAATATTTATGATCGTATTTTCAAGGAAAATGCGCGGGAACTATTTTTACCCCTGGTAGAAAAGCAGTTAGGAATCAAAATAATTACCTACGAGGCGTTACCGGAAAAACTACAGAAAACCACAGAACGGGAAGCCGATTTCTTATATAAAGTCATAACTGAAAAGAAGGAAACTTTTTTATTGCACATAGAGTTTCAAAATAAGAATGATCCGAAAATGCTAAGCAGGATGGCTGAGTATCATGGATTATTTTATAGAAAATACAATTTACCTATTCGACACGTAGTTATTTATCTTGGAAAGCGGAAAGCAACGATGAAAAATACGTTAGGGGAGTCAGAAATATTTCGTGGTTTTGAAACCATTAGTATATACGATTTTGATCCAAATGAGTTTCTTTCTTCACAGGTTCCTTCCGTAATTATGCTGGCTTTGCTCACCAATTTTAAAGAAGAACGAAAAGAGGCCATTTTGCGTTTGATACTAAAGAACATCAAAAAGCAGGTAACTCACGAGAGTGATATCAAAAAATACATAGAACAGTTGTTAATCTTAGCAAGAATACGTAATTTAGAAAAAATAACCGGAAAAATAATTGATGATATGCCAATTTCATACGACATAGAAAAAGACGGGTTTTATATACAAGGAATCCAAAAGGGTATTAAAAAAGGACGAGAAGAAGGACGAGAAGAAGGAGAACAAATAGGCCTGGAGCGAACCCTTTTGGCGATCCGGTGTCTGCAAGAAGGTAAAACCTCAGCGGAAACGGCTAAAATTACAACCTTGACCCTGGAGCAGGTGAAAAAAATTAAAAAGCAAATTTCTTAGGATAATATATTTTGCGCCTATAAAATCATAGAAATTATTCCATACATTTATTGGTGTTTTAGAAAAAAAGCTCAAACCAGTAATCCTGGTTTGAGCTTTTTAAGTTAATTTAATCCGGTTGATCGGAAATCAATTTCCCCGCCTACACCGCCTGTAGAATATCGTATTGCGTCAGAATATGCAGTCCGCCCGCCTTATCTTTGGCAATGACCGCCGGAATTGTTTTATTAATAAAACCCGTCAATTGCCGGTAGGGAAGATCTTCGTTGACGACGGGAAAGGCTTCACCCATGATCTCTTTAATGGGCTGATCCGTTTTGTTTTCTGCGTTAGACAATAAGAAATTTAGCACAGACGATTCGGTAATAGAACCGACAATCTCATTTTTTTCGTTGACAATCGGCATTTGCGAAATATCATTGTGTTTCATCTGGTCCAACGCCATTTGGATGGGATCATTGACATTCAGCGTCATAAATTGTTTGTCTGATTTCCGGGCAATCAGATCACTTACTTTAAGCTCCGTATCCAGAAAACCCCGGTCGCGCATCCAGTCATCATTATAGATTTTTCCGATGTACCGGCTACCATGATCATGTACCAGGACCACGACCACATCGTCGGGTTTAAGGTGATCTTTCAGTTGGCGGACTCCACAAAAGGCAGATCCCGCAGAATATCCGAACAGCATGCCTTCTTCTTTTGCCAGGCGACGCGCCATGACCGCACCATCCTTATCCGTTACTTTTTCGAATCGGTCAATCAATTCAAAATCCACATTTTTAGGTAGAATATCCTCTCCAATGCCTTCGGTGATGTAAGAATAAATTTCTTTTTCGTCGAATTCACCCGTTTCGTGGTACTTTTTAAAAACCGAACCATAAGTATCAATACCCCAGATTTTGATATCGGGATTTTTTTCTTTCAGATATTTGGCGCAACCGGATATGGTTCCACCCGTTCCAACGCCAACTACGAAATGGGTGATCTTACCATCGGTCTGTTCCCAGATTTCTGGTCCGGTAGATTGGTAATGCGCTTCCCGGTTGGCTAAGTTGTCGTATTGATTGAACCAAAAAGAATTGGGAATTTCCTTACTCAGTCGCTCCGCCACGGAATAATAGGAGCGGGGATCTTCGGGCGTTACATTCGTCGGACAGACAATCACTTCAGATCCCATTGCCCGCAATAAATCCAGTTTTTCCTTGGACTGTTTATCACTGGTCGTGAAAATAGTTTTATATCCTTTCACACAAGCAGCCAGTGCCAATCCCATTCCGGTATTTCCGCTGGTACATTCTATGATGGTGCCACCGGGTTTAATTTTTCCTTCTTTTTCAGCCGTTTCCAACATATTCAGGGCCATCCGGTCTTTGGTGGAATGCCCCGGATTGAAAGTTTCTACTTTACAAAGAACCAGCGCTGGTATGTCACTGGTCACCTTGTTAATTTTTACCATTGGAGTATTCCCGATGGTCTCCAGAATATTATTGCTATAATGCATGTTTAGATGATTTAAGTTTAGACAAGCTCGTAAGAATGTTGATTAAATAAATTTCGCATAATTGTTTAACTTATTTTGTCAACATTCTCTGGTTCGAAGCACCTTTTGCTGTAACGCAATCCGTTTGCAAAAGATGCAGGTACAAAGGTACGTATTTAGGATGGTGAATGAAATGAAACGCCCGAACCCCAAAGAGAAATACTATGAAAAGATTACTTTTTCACCCAAACATAAAAACGATTGTCTTTTGCTCCCAGCGCGCGGGCCGTCTGCCGGGAGACCACGACTACGACATCATTGGTATGAACTGATTTTGGAATTCGTCCCAGTACTTTAGCGCGCACGGTCTTGCCGTTCATGGGATTTTTGATGGTAATATAAGAGCGCAACTTGGCCGTACGGTGCAGTACCGAATGTCCCGCCCGGTCCTTTAATTCTTTTTTGCAATACGCCGCTCCCGCTTCGTTGAATCCTTTCCGGTCGCCGGTTGCTTTTTTGTAAGCCATTTCCTTGAGCCGTTCTTCGGTCCATTCCGGATTATTTTTAAAATTATGATGATCAGCCGGAATACCTGATTTTTTCAGATAGCCCACGTGTAAAACCTGTCCGATATCCAGATTATGGGTGATGATAGAATTTCGTTCCAGCAGGGTATCAACGGGCATTTTAAAACGAGTCCGGGCAATATTGTAAGCGGTATCTCCGCTGCGCACTTTATAGCAAAGCGCGTAGTACGCATCCCGGCTGACGCCGGTGGACTGATAACGAAGAATTGATTTTTTGGGTAATGGAATAGTTAATTGCTGACCGGGTGAAATCAAATTGCCCACAATTTGTGGATTAAAAAAGTATAAATCTGACAGAGAAAGACCGTAGTGCTGCGAAATACTGAAAAGAGTTTCGCTTTTTTCAATCGTATGAATAAAGGTAAACGTATTATTATCAGAGACATTGATAAAAACTGTATCTTGTGGAATGAGACGGGGAATTGTATCGGTGGAGGCCGTTCCGGAAAATCCGATCAGCAACCAGCCGAGTAAAGTCAGCAGTTTCAGTAAATTTTTCATAATGTTTCAGTATGTTCAGATTTGAATGTCAATTGCTATATTTCTTTGGCAAACAACTTCATTGTAAGAATAGATAAAATTAAGGTTTTTTGAGTAAAAATGATACGCAAGCGATCGGAATAATCCCCGCGCGGTACGATTCGACCCGCTTTCCGGGAAAGCCACTGGTGGATATTCGGGGAAAGACCATGATTCAGCGGGTATTCGAACAGGCCAGTGAGGCCAGAGAACTCGACCTGGTCGTCGTGGCTACGGACGATGTACGTATCCGGGATGCGGTACTGGATTTTGGGGGAGAGGTAGTTATGACTCGCCGGGATCATACCAGCGGAACGGACCGGGTAGCCGAGGCCGCCGCAAACTATCCGGAGGCAGGACTGATTATGAATATTCAGGGAGATGAACCCTTTATTTTTCCCGAACAAATTGACCAGCTGGTCCGCTTTATAAGACAAAGACCAACGATAGAAATTGCTACTTTGGTAAAAAGAATCTCCGAACGGAGTATGATCGAAAACCCTAATCTGGTGAAGGTAGTACTCAACACAAAATCAGAAGCACTCTATTTTAGCCGTTCTCCGATACCGTATCCGAGAGATCTGTCCGATGCAACCATTTACCGCAAACATATCGGACTGTATATTTATCGCGCTGCGGTTTTAAAACAAATTACCAGCATGGCACCACATCCACTGGAGCAAATCGAAAAACTGGAGCAGCTCCGCTGGTTGGGTAATGGTCTGAAAATCGGCGTGGCTGAAACGACCCTCGAATCTATTGCGATTGATCACCCGGAAGATTTAATTCGTCTGGAAAACTTTATGGACTCATTATGAAATTTTGTAGTAATTGCGGTCATGCCGTTTTATTAAAGCGCATTGAAGGAGATACACATCCGCGCTTTTTTTGTGAGGAATGCAAGACTATTCACTATCAGAATCCTAATATGGTCGTGGGTTGTTTACCCATCTGGGAAGATAAAATTATGCTTTGCCGCCGGGCCATCGAACCCCGGAAGGGATTCTGGAATTTACCGGGCGGATATCTGGAAAACGGAGAAACAGCAGAGGAGGGGGCTGCCCGCGAGGTACAGGAAGAAGCGGGGATCAGGGTGGCCGTACTATCGCTGCATACGGTATTTAGTATTCCGAAAATTAATCAGGTGTACTTGCATTTTCTGGCAGCAATGCCCGACCTGAATTACAAAGCTGGTGTAGAAAGCCTCGAAGTACAAATGTTCACAGAAGCCAACATTCCCTGGGATGAAATTGCGTTCAGTTCTTCCACCTTTAGCCTGGAAAATTACTTTGCGGATAATAAAACGGGACAACGACGGGTGCATCTGGGAAAATATACCCGGTCGATTTGATAGTACCTTTGAGTATACGACAAACTGTGGTTGGTAAAAAGTAATTGTCTGTAGGTCTGTAGAAAGGCGCTTTTTAGGCAATTTTGATCTGTATTCCGGAATTAAGCGGACTGGCAGGCCGGTGATAAACTGCTGATTTATAATGACGAAATCAAAGCTAATTTTAGTAGTTGAAATTAATAATTAAAATTGTATTGTTTTTACGTTAAAGATATATTTATTTTTCTAAATGGTTAACTTTAAAAAAATATGTTTTCAGGGCTGTTTTTAAGAGAATTTCAGGGAAAGATTTTACTAATTCACGAGGATATATATTGTTAAGGTGCGTAAAAGACTGATATTCAAACGCTTCCTTTTTTTGCTTATTTTGAACTGTTTATCATTAGGAAAATGACATCAATTAATTATTTATTAATGATAAAAATAATTATGTGAAGAAGTCGATAAATTCATTTTTTATTACGAACTAATTTTATCACTTTTGTAGTCCTCAAAAAAGGAAAGATATTTTAATCTCCCGCATATTTGAGAATGGCTGACTTACTACACACTACTTTAGTCGCCAACTACTTCTCCTACTATGAATACTTGAGAAACGAAACTACACGGATCTAATTTATTGTTTTATACCCTCCTGGCAGGGTTAAAGAATCTGAAGAATGACAAAAGATTGTGCTACAGTGTGGGATAGCTGTCTGCGAACGATTCGTAAAAATGTGAATTCGCAAAGTTATAAAACGTGGTTTGAACCTATCCGGCCGGTAAGGCTGGAAGAGGGTGCCTTGACGATTCAGGTACCCAATAAATTCTTCTACGAATGGCTGGAAGAACACTACGTGGCTTTGCTGAAAAGAACCATCCGACAGGAACTGGGAGATATGGGACGACTGGAATATCAAATCCTTATGTCCAAGCCCGCTCAGGTTCCTGCGGCAATTGCTGCGACCGATAAAAGCGACGCTAATACACCCGGTTCGGTGGATACCGGTAATATAAAAAACCCCTTCGTAATCCCCGGAATCCGGAAGCTGAAGATTGATCCACAACTAAATGCTTCTTATATTTTTGAAAATTTTATCGAAGGAGACTGTAACCGGCTCGCCCGTTCTGCGGGAATGGCCGTAGCTGCTAAACCCGGTGGAACGGCTTTCAATCCGCTGGTGCTTTTCGGGGATGTAGGACTTGGAAAAACACACCTGGCTCAGGCCATCGGTAATCAGGTACTCAAGGAGCAGCAGGGAAAAACGGTACTCTACGTTTCTTCCGAAAAATTTACCAACCAGATCATCGATTCTATCCGTAATAATGCGGTCAATGATTTTGTCAACTTTTACCAGCTGATCGATGTACTGATCGTGGACGATATTCAGTTTTTGGCAAACAAGCAGAAAACACAGGAAATTTTCTTCCACATCTTTAATCAGCTGCACCAGAACGGTAAACAAATCATCATGACCTCGGACCGTCCGCCGAAAGATCTGGACGGAATGGAAGAGCGGCTGATTTCCCGTTTTAAGTGGGGACTCTCCGCTGATCTCGGTACGCCCGACCTGGAAACCAGAATGGCGATTTTAGCGTCTAAAATGGATCAGGAAGGACTGGATATTCCCCACGATGTAACGGAGTTTATTTGTTATAATATTAAAAATAATATCCGGGAACTGGAAGGCGTGCTGATCAGTCTCGTGGCGCAGTCTTCGCTCAACCGCCGGGAAATAGATCTGGAACTGGCCAAAGAGGTAATCAAGAACTTTGTCAACCAGATGTCCAAGGAAATTACCGTTGAATTTATCCAGAATCTGGTAGCCGATCACTTTGATGTCCCCGTGGAAAAACTCAAAGGACAAACCCGAAAGCGCGGAATCGTGATTGCCCGGCAGTTATCCATGTATCTGGCAAAAAATCTAACCAATAAATCGCTGAAAGCCATTGGCGAAAACTTTGGTGGACGGGACCATTCTACGGTCATCTATTCCTGTAAAGCAGTACAGGATCTGCTGGACACAGATATGATTTTTAAAGACACCGTAACGGACCTGCAAAAGAAGATCAAACTGAACTTAAACGAAAAATAATTAGGTGTTTAGCCTGAACAAACGAAAAAAATAAGGAAAAACCTTGTTCTTCACGAACAAGGTTTTTTTTATTTTGTTAAATCTTAGTGATTTTATAGCTTTGAGGTCCCGAAGTTGTTTAAAAACATTTGCAAAAAATGCGAATAATTAGCTGTCACAATCATTGTGCTTTATTTTTTAAACAGCTTATTTAGTAATGGTAAAACAATAACTTCCCGATTTATGGCTGGCCCTTTTGATCCAATATTTCGTTAAAAAGCCTCGCCGATGCTATGGCATCGTCTACGTTTTTTGCCTCATCTTGAACCAAAATTCCCTTGCCAAAATGCG
>CAKZUV010000363.1 GCA_937921555.1 uncultured Saprospiraceae bacterium | reverse complement strand
CGCCGGATCCAGATGACGTTCTGCTTTTGTCAAAATCGTATCCGTGGCAATGTACTGGTGTAACAAACTATCCATAAAAACCGGATTGGACTGAACAGATCCGAGGGATTGCCAATTGGCAGAAGCATAGCCCGTTTCTTCTAGCAGTTCGCGGGCACACGCAGTTTGCGCGTCTTCTCCTTCGTCCACCATACCACCGGGAATCTCCAGGGTCTCCTGTCCAATACCAAATCTGTACTGACGAACCAGGATAATTTTCTGATCCGGGGTGATCGCTACCACGTTGGCCGAATCCGGCGCCTCCAGCACCGTTGCTTTCAGTACGTGTTGGTTGCGGTTATTTTTTTGGTGATCCACCCGGACTTTAAAGATACCCAGGTCGGGACCAGATTCAGATTTTAAGAGTTGATAGGGAGACATAGGCTGATGGATTGGAAGGTTTGCTCTAGTTAAAGGTAGCTATTTCTGATTTTTGAAAAAAATAGACTTAATTCCAGAATGTTTTGTAGAGATACCAAATAGATATTTTTGATCAGATTGAGGCTCTTTTTAGAGTGCATAGCCTAGCTATGGGCGATAAAAAAGCCGAAAAGATGGACAAAAAGATCATTTGGGAGCATACAAATTATTTTGGAATAAAGTCTATTACCTTTAAGGAACGGTTGTCAGGCGAACAAAGTGTCTTTTCCAATGGCTTTAAGGCGTGAAATGGCGTCCAGCGGATGTTCTGCTTTAAAAACACTGCTTCCGGCGACGAGTACCCGCGCCCCTGCCTGTAGTATGGCCTCGGCATTTTGTAATCCTACGCCACCGTCTATTTCTATAATCGTAGATAGATTGCGTGTAATGATTTTTTCCTGGAGGTTTTTGATTTTATTCAAGGTCTGATAGATAAATTTCTGACCACCAAAACCAGGATTGACCGACATGAGGAGCACCATATCCAGTTCTTCGAGAACGTCATCGAGCAGATCGACCGAAGTATGTGGATTCAGGGCGACTCCGGCTTTGGCCCCGGTATCTTTTATTTGCTGGATGGTACGGTGAAGATGCGGACAAGCTTCGTAGTGAACCGTAATGACGTCGGCACCCGCATCGCGGAACGCAGTGATGTATTTTTCCGGCTCGACGATCATCAGATGAACGTCCAGCGGTTTGGTACAGACTTTTTTGACCGCAGTAATAATCGGCATGCCAAAGCTGATGTTGGGAACAAACTTACCGTCCATCACGTCGAGGTGAAACCAGTCGGCTTCGCTCTCGTTGATGAGCTGGCAGGCATCGGCCAGATGGAGAAAGTCGGCGGCCAGCAGGGAAGGAGCAACTAGATGTTTTTGATTCATAGGGTAAAAATAAGCAATCCTGAGAAAATTGAGCAAGTAAGAACGATACTCGCCTTTATGACTAAAAAAGAATCATCTGCGGGCAAAATTTCTTATAAAAATACCTTTTTTAAAGATTTTCTCCCTTTTTCTATATCTTTACGCCTTAGATAAACGCTTCATTTTTAAACAGCTTCTATAATTAAAAACCATTGTCCGGACATGAAAATACGCTTCTGTTTTTTTTTACTAATTGGTTGGATGGGTTGTAATCTATCCACCGAGACCTCCGATCCCGCACCGGAAACCCAATCGCAATTGAGTCTTCTATCACAAAGGGCCATTGCTGATTTAGCAAAAATCCCCTTTGATTCTCTTCAAATTCCAAGAACAATCGAGGCGGATGGGAAACTGAAGGGTACCGCTTCCAAAAGCTGGACCAGTGGTTTTTATCCCGGTTTACTCTGGCAGTTGTACGGCTATAGTAAGGAAGAAAAACTAAAGCAGGCAGCAGCTCAGTGGACAGCCGTCGTCGAAAAAGAAAAAATGGATGACGGAACCCACGATCTGGGATTTAAAGTTTATTGCCCTTTCGGAAATGCCTACAAAATTACCGGCGAAGAAAAATATAAAGCTGTTTTTATCACCGCCGCAAAAACGTTAAGTACCCGTTACAATGAAAAAGTCGGAGCCATCCGTTCGTGGGATTTCAACAAAGACGTCTGGAAATTTCCGGTCATCATCGATAATATGATGAACCTGGAAATGCTTTTCGAAGCGACAAAATTAACGGGGGATTCCAGTTTTTATCACATTGCCAATCAGCACGCTACGACTACCCTGAAGAATCATTTCCGGGCAAATAATAGTTCTTATCATGTGGTAGATTATGATCCGGTTACCGGAGCGGTTGCCAATAAACATACCCATCAGGGACTCAATCATGAATCTAGCTGGAGCAGAGGACAAGCGTGGGGACTATACGGCTATACGGTTGCCTACCGCTACACCGGAAATCCAGCCTATCTGGCTCAGGCTCAGAAAATTGCTGACTTTATTTTTTCGCATCCTAACCTTCCTGCCGATTTGATTCCATACTGGGATTATGATGCGCCCAATATTCCCAACGAACCAAGAGATGTTTCGGCGGCAGCGATTACCGCTTCCGGACTTTACGAATTGGGAACGCATGATCCGGCGAACGCGGAAAAATATTATAGTCGGGCAGATCAAATATTAAAGAATCTGGCCTCGGAAAAATACCAGTGTTCAACGCCGCCGTTCTTTTTAAAGCACAGTGTCGGAAGTATTCCGGGAAAATTTGAAATGGATACGCCCATTATTTATGCGGACTATTATTATGTAGAAGCATTGTTGCGTCAGAATAAAATTAATAGCTAATTTTTTTAATAGTGAAAAAAGATGAGAAACAATATTATTTCAGCCATAGCCTTATTAGTTGCCCTGTTTTTTCTTTCCAGTAAAAATACAGTTCCTGTCAGTGATTCCTTCACTGGTAGAAAAATAGAAAACCTTAATTCGGGTTGGCAATATCTGGAAAATAATCTAACGGATATCAAAACGTTAGCCGATCAAAAGAACTGGCAGACTATTGATTTACCACACACCTGGAATCAATGGGATGCGGTAGATAATGCTCCCGGATACCGCAGAGACGCCAGCTGGTACCAGAAAGAAGTTTTTATAGAAGACTTTCCGGATGGACAATATCTGCTGTACTTTGAGGGTGTCAATATTACTTCTGATATTTATGTCAACGGTGACCTGGCTGGCCGGCACGTTGGGGGATACGTTGGATTTGAAATCGATATTACCCGGCAGGTCAAGAAAAATCAAAAGAATATTATTTCCATTCGGGTAGATAATAGTTACAACCCGGATGTGATTCCTTCCCAAAAAGCAGACTTTTTTATTTATGGAGGAATAACCAGAGATGTCTGGTTGAAGGTTTTACCAAAAATCAACTTACAGAATATCCGGATAACGACTCCGGAGGTTTCGCGTGACCGTGCTGCCACTGCCTTGACCATCACTTTCCATAATCCGGAACTGTTAAACGATAATTTTACCGTAAGGAGTAAAATCATCGATCCTGCTACCCAAAAAGTAGTTGCTGAAAAAACAACAACACTTAAGGACTTTAAGGAAAGTCTATCATTCACCATGCCAGTGGTAAACAACCCGAAATTATGGTCGCCCGATCATCCACATCTTTATCAAGTCGTTACCCAGTTGCTGAACGGTAAAGAAATAGTAGATGAAAAAATGGAAACCATAGGCTATCGCTGGTTTCGTTTTGAAGATTATGGTGCCTTCTTTTTAAACGGCGAACGACTCCTCTTGCGGGGGACGCACCGGCATGAAGAACACGCAGGATATGGTGCGGCAATGCCCAACCATCTGCACCGGAAAGATATGGAACAGATGAAAGGGATGGGGGTGAATTTTCTTCGCCTGGGACATTATCCACAGGATCCGGAAGTTTATAAGGCTTGCAATGAACTCGGTATCATCCTCTGGGATGAGTTGCCCTGGTGCAGAGGAGGAATCGGAGAGGCGGCCTGGCAGGCCAACACAGAACGGTTGCTGACCGAACAGATTCTGCAAAATTTTAATCATCCCTCTATTTTATTTTGGTCATTGGGAAATGAAATTTACTGGTTGCCGGATTTTGAAAACGGAGATGATAAATCCCGATTGAATCAATACTTAAAAAAACTTAATGACCTGGCGCATCACCTGGATGATTCCAGAATGACCGCGATCAGAAAATATTATGATGGGGCAGATCTGATAGATGTTTTTTCACCTTCTATCTGGTCGGGCTGGTACGCTGGTGTTTATACAAATTATCAAAAAACACTCAGGGAAAATCAAAAAAAATATCCCCGGTTCCTGCACATGGAATATGGAGGTTCTAGTCATGTGGGCAGACATACCGAAAATCCTGTCACTGGTGATGGCTTAATCAAGGAAGATGACTGGGCGGAAGTAGCCAATCAGGTCAACGTCCAGAATATCGCAAAAAGCGGGGACTGGACAGAGAATTATATTGTCGATTTATTTGACTGGTATCTGGGCGTTACCGAAACGGAAGAAGGTTTTTCGGGTAACGCCCAGTGGGCTTTCAAAGATTTTGGAACGCCTTTACGACCTGAAAATGCTATTCCTTACTTAAACCAAAAAGGGCTGGTAGACCGGTCCGGTAAACCGAAAGATGCGTACTATGTCTTTAAAAGTTACTGGTCCAAAGAACCGTTTACCTACATCGAATCACATACCTGGACAGAACGCAGAGGACCAAAAGATAAAACGCGAAACCTGTCTGTTTTTAGTAACTGCGAAACAGTTGAACTATTTCAAAACCGGAAATCACTCGGTAAAAAAAATCGAACTGTTGGTGAATTTCCGGCTTGTGGCCTGAACTGGGATGTTCAATTTACCAAAGGAAAAAATCAGCTGATTGCCAAAGGATTTAAAAACGGTAAAATTATCACCGCCGATACCATGACCGTCAATTATGATTATATCCAGGCCGACAAAGCGGATAAAATCGTTCTGTCGCATAAGATACTGCCCAACGGAAATTATCTGGTAGAAGCGAATGTGGTGGACAAAAAAGGTGTTCGTGTACTGGATTATGAAAAGCATCTGTACTTTTCAAAAGATGGAGCAGGAAAATTGCTCAAAAACTATGGAACACCAACGAGAAGTCAGGTTATTCAAATGGCAAATGGCTACGCTGCTATTGAATTACTGCCAGGAAAAAAAGGAAAAGCCATCATCGAGGCCAGAAATCAGGACTTTAAAGGTAGTTATTTGGTCATCGATTTTAATAAAGGAAAAAGTGCTGAAACGGCAGACCTTAAAAAACAAACACAAGCGCTCATTCTTACTCAACCTTTTGACTTTGATCCGGCTGATAAAAATAAAGTCACGGGTGAATATGTTTCGCAATCTAAAATTACCGTTCCAAGTAATCTGGCTACACAAAGCAAATGGATTATGTTTGAAGGTCCGGTACTGGAAAATGATTTGATCGCTTACCGGTATTACGCAGATAGTCGCCATCGCTTCGATATTTATGGGAAGACAGTTTCAGATTTAGTGATGGATACCGTCGGATGGAAATATCACGATATCATGGACTGGGGGTCAGACATTCTTAAAGTTGGTAACTCCCTGGGACTGGGTAGCCCCGCCATCTGTTTTAAAGATACGCTTTACACGCTTTCAAACTGTGAGAAAAAAACGATTGAAATACTCCAGACGGGCCATAATAAATCTACCATCAGAACCACCTTTAAACAATTAAATATCGAAGGGGAGACTTTCGACTTAGTACAGGACTGGAGCATCGAAAAAGGTCAGCCGTGGTCGGAAATTCACCTGAAAGTAATCAATGGGAAATTACCACCGGGGATGCGCTTTGCAACGGGTATTGTAAAACTCTTACCCGAAATAACGCAGGGAAAAACTTCCAGTCATTTTTATGCCATGAACTGGGGTAAGCAATCTTTTCATAAAGAAAATATGGGAATGGCAATTTTGGCAGATAAAAAATACCAGCCACAACATCTCGCTGATAAGTTAAATCACGCTTATGTTTTTGATAATGGAAACCAGGAAGTACGTTACCGGTTTTTATCAGCATGGGAGAGAGATAAAAATAATGTAACAAATGCTAACAGTTTCCGGCAATTAGTCGAAAAGGCTGGCCGGTAGTTTTGGATGTTTAAATTTTTTAGAGCAACTGGAAAAACGGATTGCGTTTTTTACGTCCCTTAGGAATGGCAAATAAATAAGTGCAGATTCTAGGCAAAAAGAGGAAGTATAGAATCGTACTTTATTTATTTAACATTCCTTAATCTGGTCACGCATCCACAAAAACAATCTGTTCTTCCGTCAAAATCGGCTGCCGCAGATATTTCAATAACAATTGTACCACGGCCAGCGTATCTTTTTCGCAATAACGGGCGATTCGGTCCAGGTCTTTTTCCTGCCAGTAAACACGGCCCACTTCGCTACCGTCGATATCATCCTTGGGAGAAGGGAATCCAAAACAAGCCGCGAGTAATTTTAAGGACGTATAATTTTTATAATCCCCGAATTTCCACATCTCTAAAGTGTCAAGCAGGTGTTTGGTTTCCCACGGTTTTTTACCCGAAATATCCATCGTACGTGGCAATTCGATCTGATTGATCAGCATCCGGCGACACATATAAGGTACGTCAAATTCCCGGAGATTATGACCACAGAAAAAATGCTGGTTGGGATTGTTATAATATTGATTGACCATCTGGGCAAAATCGCGGAGGAGTTCCGCCTCGTCGTCGCTGGCAAAAGACTTGAGCCGGACGCCCAGCTGTCCTTTGGTACGGGTCACAATACCGACCGAAATACAGATGATCTTGCCAAACTCCGCGTAGATACCCGCTTTTTCGGGATACGCTGCTACGGCCTGTTCTTCGGTGATGGGTTCGTCGTACTGCCGGAGAACCTGCCGGGTTTTTAATTTCCACAAACCCTGAAACGTTTCGTCGAGGTGATCGTACGTAGCGTGTTCGGAAACAGTTTCGATGTCAAGGAAGAGTACTTTGGTGAGGTCAAGGTTGTTGTACATAAAATCATGATTGTGCGAAATTGAGAAAATTTAGAGAAGCGCTTAGACTATTCCGGGGTAAAGATAAAAAATCCGGGAAAACAATTTTATCTTTGTCACCGAACAATCTCAGATAACCTATGAAATTCTTATTAGCTACTCTTCTGATTTTTACGACCATCTTCGTAAAGGCACAAAACTGCGTTTCAGATACGCTTTATTTCACTTCCCAGGGACAGGTGGACAGTTTTCCAATCAACTATCCTGGCTGCACGGTCATTCAAGGATCAGTCTACGTAGTCAATAATGATAATATTACCAATTTCGACAGCTTGCGTCAACTCACCCAGGTGCAGGGAAATTTTCATTTATTTAATCTTTCCGCTTTAACTTCTTTGTCCGGTCTGGAACAACTCAACTTTATTGGTGATCGGTTGAATATATCCGATATTCCTAATATAACGACCTTGGAGCCATTGAGTAATCTTACAACTATAGGCGGATATTTACGGATCGTGGATTGTGCGAATCTCACGAATTTAAACGGTTTGGAAAACCTTACGACGGTAGGTAGTGATTTTTTAGTATCAGAAAACGAAAACTTGCTTACCCTCTCTGGTATTCAAAACTTAACCAGTGTAGGCAGCGGATTCAGCGTAGCGCAAAATCCGGCGTTGGTAAGTATCGCCCAAACCAACGAAGACCTTACCTTCGAAGGACTGGGTATTTCCCACTGCCCATTATTAACTACCATTGACTTGGCGCCCACCGTGACTGAAATGAGCCAGAACATTCATATTCATAATAATGCGTCTCTGACGACTATTACTGGGTTAGATAGTTTACGGATCGTTCGTGCATCTTTGAATATCTCTAATTGTCCTCAGGTAAGTGATATTTCGGCGCTGACTAATCTGAGAGAAGTCGGTGGTAATTTATGGTTGTCGGATGTCCAGATTACGGATATGCAGGTTTTGTCTAACCTTGAGTCGGTCAATATGCAAACCGGCAGTTCTTTTAGTTCTTTTGGAATAGACCTTGTTTTGCCGAGTTTACAATCTCTGAGTGGATTGGAAAATTTACGGCAAATGGCGGGCAGATTGCAGATTTCCAGAACCGATATTACGACCTTATCTCCCCTTGAAAATATGGATTTCAGTGAGGTCGGCCGGATTCGTATTATCATAAATAGTTTATTGACGGAATGCTCAGTTAATAATTTCTGTAATTTTATTAACCTGCATCCGACGATGGTAGAAATTTATGCCAACGGTGACGGATGTGATGCTCCCGAAGAGGTACTCGAAAATTGTGATGATATTTTTTCTGTGTTGCCCTACGTAATGTTTTTTGATACGAATACAAACGGACAACTGGATACCAACGAATTGCGCTTTACCGATGCGGGTATTATCGTAGAATCCGACAACGGTGTTGCCAGCACCTCCCTGCAAAGTTCGCAGAGCGAAGGACTGATTTACCTCGCTGCTGGTCAGCATCTCGTCCGCTACGATCAGCAGAGAACCCCCAACTGGGAATTGACCACCGATACGGACTCATTGACGTACAACGTGACCGGACCGCTGCCACAGGATACGATCTTTTACGGAGTGCAACCCAATGCGATTATTTCCAATTTATTTACTTACGCCGATGCTCCCCAAATTAAATGTAACGAGTCTGGTATCTATCAACTATCCGTCAAAAACGCAGGAACTACTTCGGCTACGGGAACGCTGTGGTTTGAACTGGGAGAAAATCTCAGTGTACACAATTTTACGGATTTACCGGATACGATGGATATGACGACGGAGCCGGTTCGGTACGGCTGGTATTTTACGGATTTACCTCCTACTCACCGTTTTGACAGATTCATTGAGCTACAATATCCGGGGCCACCCGATTTTACGATTGGTGATAGTATCAGCACCAATACCTTTGCCAGTTACACGGACCTTACGGGTGCGCAGGAGACGGACATTTTTACCCGGCAAATTATGGTATTGTGTGCTTATGATCCTAATGATAAACTGGTACATCCAGGCAGAGCGGATCATTTTACACTTTTTGAAAAACCAATGTTTTATACGATTCGTTTTCAAAATACGGGCAACGCGCCGGCTTCCGTTGTCAGGATTGAAGACCAGTTATCCGATCATCTTGATCTGACGACTTTCAGAGTCATGGGTAGCAGTCACGAATCGGTATTATCCACTACGCTGACCGGTGACGGGTTGGTTAATTTTACGTTTACTGACATAGAACTGCCCGATAGTACCACCAATCTTGCGGGTAGTCAGGGGTTTGTAAGTTATTTTATTCGGGCAAAAACCGGATTAGTGGAGGGAACGGAAATTGATAATACGGCTGGTATTTATTTTGATTTAAATCCGCCCATTATTACCAATACGACAAAAAATATTCTGGCGAGCGATAACGACGCGGATGGGTATTTTTCGATTGTTGATTGTGATGATGAAAATGCTGCTGTTTTTCCGGGAGCGGCAGAAATTCCTAATAATCAAATAGACGAAGATTGTGACGGTATGGATCTTGTCATGAATAACACCGATGATATAGCTCCCTTTTCTTTTCGCTACCATCCGAATCCCGCGGCTGATTATTTACAAATCTTCACAGATTTACCGCTCCCTTGTCCGTACGAAATCCTGGGAATGGATGGCCGGGTGATTAATTCGGGGCGTATTGCTACCGCCGAACAAACGATTACTTTGCCGCTCCTTCCTAACGGACTATATTATTTGAAAATGTCTACCGATCAGGAAGTCTTTCTTACACGAATACTAATATTGCAAAATCGATAAGCTGGATAGTTTTAACCAATAAGAATTCGCGGGTAGTCCGGAAGTATTTTAAAATGCAGAAGTTTTCTTTCGGCAGTAAAAAAACAATCCGATAGCTATAAGGGTTTTCCATTAAAAAGTCCACTTCTTAAAACCGTATTAACACCCAATTTCACTGAAAATCAAGGGTTTAGGGCAACAAAATTTGCCTTCAAACGCTTTATCTCTGTAACTTTGCTACAACAAAATTATTAAAACAGACTTTTTAAAATTTGTTAATTCAACCCTGAGAAAACCAAACCACGTCAGGATTTTTTAAATCAAAATAAAATTATCAATTATGAGTTTTTCAAAAGATTCAAAACAACGTTTAACTGCCATAGGAGCAGTCGCTATTGTCGCTTTATTGGGTATTTGTGCTTTTTTGATGTTTCAGAATGTCAATAACAATCAAACCATCGCGCAGCAGGAAGTAAAGATCGACGAAGCTGAAAAATTAAAGCTTGAACTGGAAAAGCAGTACTATGCTTCTCTTTCCGAACTGGAAGAAATGCGTGGCAGCAACGAAGAACTGAACGCACTGATCGATCAGCAAAAAATAGAATTGAAGGAGCAAAAAGACAAGATTGCCCGTTATATCCGTCAGGGAAAATCTACTAAAAATGATTTAGCGAAAGCGAGAGAAGAAATGTCCAACCTCCGTGTACAGATGGACGGTTATATTTCTGAGAATAATAAGTTAAAAGCAGATAATGAAATTTTAGTGCAGCAAAACGGGGAGCTAAATGCAGCTAAAGTTTCTCTGGAAGGAGAGGTCGCTTCTGCCCGCGTCATGAACGAAGAACTGGTAACGGCAAAGGCTGCTCTGGTTAGTCAGAAAGAAAATCTGGAAACGGAAAACGCTTCTTTGGCAGATAAGGTAAACATCGCTTCGGTCGTAAAAGTAATGTCTGTAAAAGGAGAAGGATTCAAAATTCGCAAGAGCGGAAAAGTAAAAGGTAAAAATCGTGCGAGCGCAGTAGATCGTATCCGGGTATGTTTTGACGCTACGGAAAATGCAGTAGTGGAAGGTGGACTGGAAAAATTCTACGTAAGAATTATCAATCCAACGGGCGAAACTTTAGCCGTAGAGGACTTGGGTTCCGGAGTGCTGACATCTACGGTAACCAACGAGGAAATCCGGTACACGAAAGTAAAAGAAATTGACTATACCAACGAAGAATCACAAGCTTGTATGCTGTGGGAGCCAAACACGGAGTTCCAGGGAGGAGAGTATAAAGTGGAAGTATACAACAAAGGTTTCCTGGCCGGAAAAGGTAGCTTTGAATTGAAGTAACAAAAAGATAAGGAGTTTTTGGTACCGCGCGTATTCAAAAGACTCACATCCCAAACACACGCATACCACCCTGAGCACCTTATGGTGGAAGGCTGATTATCTTCGGATAGTCAGCCTTTTTTCGTGAACCAACTGGTGAAATTTTCGTTAGGTTCTAGTAAAATATTTAAGACTCCTGAATTGGCTTCGATTGGCAAATTTTATTCTGAACTTCGCTTGTCCCTGCCGGCAAACGCAGATTCAACCAGGCGAAACGATAAAAAATCATAAAATTTTACCCCGGCCCCAAGGGGAAGTTTTACGATTTTTCATCTTGGCTTATTCTGAAAAAATATAAACGATTAAACAACCTGCCTGCTGCTGACGCAGGAAGGCAGGTTCAACAAAAAAATGGCTGCTGTAATGGAAAAGAAAAGACGGGACATCACCGATGATAAAGAACCAAAGCTGTCCAAGAAAAATCCGATTGACAAGGATAAGATAGCCGAAAATCCACACCTTTTGCCCTATGCACACACCGTAGGCGGGGTCGTGATCAAACCCATGGACCGGGGGCGTACCAAAGGACTCGCTGTGCAGGCGATGTACGAGCAGGCCGACGGTCAGATGGATCAGATTCGGGAACAAATTGAACTGCTCGCCGCGCAGGCCAAGAAAATTCAGGATCGGGTCGCCATCTCCGAAGATATCTACCTGGCCGAAATGAACTTTAAACCGCTGATTGGCCATACATATCATCTCTATACCAAAGCGGATGAAACGACTAAAGTGCTTTCAATGGTCGGTCCCGATCAGTGGGGCAGAAAAAAGCCCTATACTTTTATTGCTACTGTAAAATTACTGGCCGATCATACGTGGGAGGTGGTGGAGCGTGATTTGTAGATTTTCAGATGGATATTAAAAAACAGGATTAAAAGGACGAGCGTCCTTTTAATCCTGTTTATGTTTAGAAAAGATTTCTTAGTCGATTTTCAAAACCCGTAAAATCTCTTTTCGCTGATCGGTTGCTATTTTCAGATAATAAACACCGGGAGGAAGTTGCTCCAGGTTGATCGGTATATCATGTCTTCCGGCAAATAGATTTTTATCCGAAAAAATAGTTTTTACCTGCTGCCCCGTCAAATTATAAAGCGAAATATCCACCTGCCTATTTTCCGTGGTATTTAAAATCAAACGCGTTTCTCCCGCCGTTGGATTAGGTTGCACCTGAGCGGTAAATGAATGATTGTCTAAATCATCGGTGCTCGTCAACAAATCAATTTGAAAATTAATAATGGTATCACAACCTTCATTTGCTGCTATCTGATAGATAAAACTTGTATCACTAAAAACGGGGACACCCAGTATCGTATCTCCGGGGAAAAGCGCAATCAAACTATCCAGATAATAAGTTGATACTACCTCAATAATTGAATTGGTCACCACGTCATAAATTAAGTCGGTAGTATCAATATTGGTAATAGTGGTATCCATAAAAACAGCCGTTCCGTTAATTTCATCGCCAGAACAAACGGTCAGAAAATGATTTGTTTCCCGGTACCCTTTTTCAATTTCGGTCACCGCCTGTTCGGTAATCACCGGATCATTATAATCAAAATAAATAGCCGCACTATTCCGGATTGTATCGGTAATGGCCAGATCATTTTTGGTTTTAATTTTAAAAAATAAATAACCGTGACTATCCGGTTCGTTGGTGGTACTGTCGGGCAGTAAGATATTGCTGAACGTCCATCGTAAAACCGGATCGTGAATTCTCAATTCGTAAGGATGACTGGCATCGAGCATCTCCAGCGTCAGAATGTCAAGTTGCGGTGGCAGGGTATCGAGGATGACGACTTTAAAGGCCGTATCGTTACCCGTATTTTGAAAACGGATCCGGTAGACAAATTCGTTTTGGGTGTAAGGGAGGGTCGTTTCTTCATAGGCCGTTTTATCGTTGGGATCGATGGAGGTAACAATATTTCTGAAAAAAGAAACTTCGTTGTCAGACAGATTTACGTCGTCGGTGAGGGGTAATGCCAGCTGGTAGTTTAAGATATCACTATTCGTTGCTGCGGTACTGATGTCCAATCGGATGATAAAAGTTTCGTCGGTACCCGGCTCCAGATTGTAAGGAATAACCCATTGGTTATCACCCATTGACATCCCGTCGGAATTGGCGGAGATGGTCTGGAGCGCAGGATTATACGTCAGGATCAGATTTTCATCGACCAGCGGAACGGCACCATAATTAGTAATTTTGATTCGAATCTGTGGAACACCACCGGGGCGGAAAACGCCGGTTGTCCAGGTAGTAATTCCACCGTCTATGATATCCGGAATCGGATGAAAAGCAATATCGAGGGTATCCGTATCAGCGTTTTCATCCAATAATAAAATGCCTTCATTGGTATATTCACAGTTGTGTTCGTGGTGTCTGATGGAGTCGGTTTGGAAGGAGACTTCCGAATTGTTAAAATCATAAAATAATCCGTACCAGCCGTTGTCATCGGTCCGGCGATGTTGCTCGCCGACCTGGATAACTTTATTAGGAATGGGTAGGTCGGAAGGATCGTTTATACAATTATCGTTGAGGTCTTTGTAGAGATGTCCGGTAATCTGGTCTTTGATGATGGTGGAGTCGGGGAGTTGGTTTTTCAGGAAGGGTAGGGAGGTGCGCTGAAGGCCATTTAAGTCACCAATTCCGTAAAGAACATCTGAGATATGAGCTAATTTTTTAGGTGCACGCATCCATTCGGAATGACCATAAGCATTGTATTTATAACGAAAAGGAGTTTGAATATACGCCCAGGTTTGTCCATTATCTACGGTGATAGAAGTTCCAGAAAGATGAATGAAAAAACGAATCTCATCATGTTGTCCGATATAAATAGGAGAAACGTCGAAATAGGGGAATAATATTGGATATAATGCTTTATGTTCAATCCAGGAATATCCACCATCATTACTATGTCTGATAAATGCGAGGTCTGATATATTCTGAATATTAACCAGCTGGTCACCATTCTCTATTAGTCCGTTATTTGTACCCTGTGTAGGTTCCGGCACGTCCCAGTTCAGGCCATTGTTATCGGATTCGTAGCGCTGGCCGTCGTTTAAATAGAGTATACGATCTTCGTACCAGACAAAATTTCCATCCGTCGCAGGACGGGTTACTTCCGTGAAGTTGTTGCCATCCTCCGAAAAATAAATTTGAAAATAATCATATAAAACTATGCCGTCCTGATGCTTAGCTACCTTAACCAACCCTTGAAAGGAAATAGCAGATTCCCAGGTATGTCCGTTATCAGTGGACCGATAGATTTGATTGTCTTTTTCTAATAAAAAAACATTGTTAAATTCAGTTAGTATACGGCTATTGTCTAAAATTTCAATTAGCGTAGGAGACCAGTTCATGCCATTATCGTCCGAACGATGCCATATTTTTTCTTTCACCCAAAGTACTGATCCGGCTACCTTAAAATCTTTAATGGCACCATGTACTCCGCTGCTTATTAAGTTGAACGATACCTGTGATGGTTCTCTCAGATAAACCCCTTCGGGCGTTGATGTTAATATTCCTGCGGAAGACTCCGCGTAGGTGATAAGATATCCTGTAGTATCTTCAAAGATTAACGTTTTGTTATCAAGATCGTCATAACTGATAGTATATAGCCGTGAACCAGATTTCGCGTAAATTTGGTCTGTTCCATATTGTATATTTCCTTCTAGTGGAGAGGTAGGATCATCGAAGTAAATACTCCAGGTTTGTCCAAGATTTTCTGATAGAAACAATCGGTTATCGCTACTAAGTAATATAAGCTGGCCATTATAATGGTGAAAACTTTTAACAGATATCTGTTCGGGCAGATTAAAAGTATCCACCGCGGGATTATCGTAATCATCTGTAAAAGTATTTAAAACCCAGACCGAGTCCTGACGCTGAATCAGTGATGAAAGCGTATCGCTATGAACATCATACACCATATCCGACATGACATCAAAATAGCTGTTTGAATAGATTTGAAAAATATCAAAAGTACGCCCAGAATCAAAAGAACTTTTTACTGAATAGGAAGGACCACCATATCCATTATAATGAGAAATTTCAATCAGCTCAGTTGGAGATTTTTGGAAGAAACCCTGAGAAGTTGTACCACCGTGATTGGAATGACTGGACGCTATAATCGTTGTCTCACTTTTGGTAAAAGATGCTCCGTTGTCTTCGGAGTAGAAAATATCAAGGTAATCAGTATAATTTACATAATGTCCTTCGCTACGTAATAGCGTATAGACTACTCCAAATTCTCCCGCAAAGACTTGTTGCATATATGATAAATTGGTAGTGAATCTCTTTTCCCAATTTTGACCGCCATCATCTGAAAATACCAGAATGTTATTGTCATCAATCGCCCACATTCTTCCGTTAGCTTCCGCAAACCTTGAGAGATTTGGACCTTCAGTGGCTTCTGTTACTTTTTCCCATACGGGTTGTTCAATATCAATGTGCAGTTCACTAATTTGTCCCCACACGTTGGTAAGGCTAATGACTATTAATAGGGTAAGTGTAACAATCCTTTTCATGAGATTATTTTTTATAAAAGATAAAAAAATAGGAAGGAGTAAAATAATGCACCAATCCGGCGGATGCCGGTTGCGAAGATGCTAAAACGGAAAGACCAAATAACGATTTTACAAATGTAAAAAATAAAAACAGGATAAACAATTTTATTTACATATTATTGTTTATTGATTAAGTGAAATGATCATTAAATATCACACAAGAAATCATATCTTGCCAGCGTTTTAAAATCATTAGCAGTTTTTCAAAATAGAATCCGAACAAAATGAAATTAATAATACTTTTCCTGCTGACCACCGCCGGCGCCTTCTCCTTCCCCGCAGACACCCAGGTCATCGAGTGGCAGACCACCACCGAACACGATTTCGGTGATCTCCTTCAGGGCGAACCCGCGACCTTTGATTTTAAATTTAAAAATATCAGCGACCAGCCCATCGCAATTGATAACGTCCGTCCCGACTGCGGATGTACTGCTCCCTCCTGGGAAAAAACACCCATCTTACCTGATTCCATCGGCTACCTCTCCATCACCTACAACGCTACCAAGAAAGGCTATTTCAATAAAAAAATAAAAGTCTTTTTCAGCGGACAACGCAAAGGTGAAAAACTCTACGTCGAAGGCTTCGTGGAAGGGGAGTAATCACAAAATTCATAGTTTAACTTATTACACCAACACAATAACTCAAAACCCAAAACTCAAAACCCAAAACTCAAAACTCAAAACTTCCTACCCATTTACGAAACATTTCGTACTTTAAATTTGTATATTTACCGAAAGGAAGTATAAACGGGGTCGTATGCCCGAAAATCTGTTTATATTTGTGAAATTTTTTAATTGGAGCTGACGAAATGATCGGACTCCGAAAACCAATGATTGTGAGTGTACTTATTTTTTTGATTATCTATTATATCTTACTGAGTATCAGTCTCTACAAGGTGTTTGAAAAAGCGGGACAACCGGCCATTCACGCTCTGATTCCCGGATTAAATTTTATGACCTGGTGCAAAATTATTGGTCGTCCGCAGTGGTGGGCTGCCTTGTTGCTTTTACCAATCGTCAATATTTTTATTCTGGCGGGTATGAATGTGGATATGGTTCGTTCTTTTGGTAAAAATTCTTTTCTGGATGCCGCACTGGCCGTTATTTACGCGCCCATTGCTTATTTTATGATTGGTGCGAATAAAGACGCCAAATATCTGGGACCAGCCATTATTATGGAAAAGGCTTACATGGAACAGATCCGGACCGCCAAGGAACAAAACGATGACCGCGAGTACCGCAAACTCATGGCCAATAATCCGTACAAAAAAGGTGTTAGCCGCGAATGGGCAGAAGCTATAATTTTTGCCGTATTTGCCGCCGCTTTTATCAGAATGTTTTTGATTGAAGCCTTCGTGATTCCTACCTCGTCGATGGAGGGATCATTATTGGTTGGAGACTTTTTATTTGTTTCCAAAGCGCATTACGGAATACGAACGCCGATGACTGTTTTACAGTTGCCATTGGTACACAATACCGTTCCGTTTATAGGTACCGAATCTTATAGCAAAAAACCAAGCCTGGGATACCACCGGCTGCCGGCCTTTGAAACGGTAGATCGCAATGACCCTGTTGTTTTTAACTATCCGGCGGGAGATACTACGGTAGTTGGACCCGACCGTAATTTTAGTCTGGAGGATTTGCGGCGCTATGGTCAACTCAATAATCCAAGATACAAGAATCTGCCCGTTCGGGTGCGGCCCATCGACAAACGCGATCACTACATCAAACGGTGTATTGCGCTGCCGGGTGACAAAATGGAGATTAAGGCAAAACAGGTCTATATCAATGACCAGCCCGTTGAAAATCCATCTAAATTACAGTACAAATACCAGCTAAACTTAAACGGAGGTTCTATTCGTACCGAAAAACTGGAAGAGTGGGGCGTTTCCCTCGCCGAAACCAGATCGTCCCGTAATCAGGGAGACCAGCGTATTTTTGCTTTAACCAACCAACAAGTAGAACAAATCAGAGGGATGGATCCCAATTATACCTTGACGCCCATCCCCGGTGATCCACTGACGCCCAATAGCCTTTTTCCGCATGATCCGAAAAATTTCCCCGGCTGGACCAACGACGATTATGGTCCGATCACCCTCCCGAAAGCGGGCGAAACCGTCACGATTACCCCCAATAATATTGAGTTGTACCGACGGGTCATCACCGCGTACGAAGGTCATACCCTCGATATCAAAAACGGCCGGATTATCATCGACGGTCAGCCGGCCACGCAATATACTTTCGCCCAGGATTACTACTGGATGATGGGAGACAATCGCCATAACTCCGAAGACTCCCGCGTATGGGGTTACGTACCGGAGGACCACATCGTCGGTAAACCGCTCTTTATCTGGTTTTCTACCAAAAACGGCAGTATCTGGAATGGAATTAACTGGGGAAGGATTTTTTCTTCGGCGAATAAGATGTGATATGCTGGAAGATCATTTGAAATCTTCTCCAAAAGAGTTTATCTTCATAAAAAATTACGTATGAAAGCGCATAAAATACCAGATATAACCGTAGAAGAATATATTCGGATGGAGCAGGAAACCAATACTAAACACGAATATCATGACGGGGAAGTTTTTGCGTTGGCGGGTGGAACGATAAACCACGGACTGTTATGCGGAAATGCTTATGCAGAAATTAGAAATAAATTATCCAAAAAAGATAATAAGTGTATTCCTTTTACCAGTGAGGTGAAAATTTACATTGAGAAAAGAAATAGCTATCTCTACCCGGATTGTATGGTCATATGTGGAGATATTGAAAAATCAAAAGAAGAAAGTAATGCTGTTACCAATCCAGTCTTAATAGTCGAAGTATTATCCAGATCAACTGCCGAATATGACAGAGGTGATAAATTTTATTTTTATCGGCAGTTATCCAGCTTCAAAGAATACGTTTTGATAGAACAGGATCGATATGTTGTTGACGTTCATTATAAAAGTAAGAATAGTGATTTGTGGAGAATTACCCGGTACGAAGGTTTGGATAAAAAAATAAAATTACAATCCATTAATATTGAAATAACGATGGAAGAACTTTATTTCCGAGCTGAAATTAATGCGTAATATTTTGAATTAAAAAAACTTATCAGGTTGCGGTAAGCCTTGCCATTTTATCTCGCTCCACGAAATCCTGGCAAAAAAATCCAAAATTTTATCCCGACCCCGAGGGGAGATTTCGTAATTTTTCACCTCGCCCGCTAGTTGAAAAGGCGAACTGATTAAACGATTAAACAACCTGCCCTGCCAACGCAGAAAGGCAGGTTCAACGCTTCAACAAGCGCAGCGCTTCAACAAAAAAGCGGCACCAAATTATTTTGGTGCCGCTTTTTTAAGCTACGCAATCACTCCCTTCCCTCGCTTTCGCTCGTGTTCTTTCAGATAAATTTTCCGGAGTCGGATATTCTTTGGCGTCAATTCTACGTACTCATCATCGTCGATGTATTCCATCGCCTGTTCCAGAGACATGACCAGTGGCGGTGCAATTTTTACCTTGTCATCCGCGCCCGAAGAACGCATGTTAGACATCTTCTTAGTTTTTGTAACGTTGACAATCAAATCGT
Organism: uncultured Saprospiraceae bacterium; assembly: GCA_937921555.1. GTDB lineage: Bacteria > Bacteroidota > Bacteroidia > Chitinophagales > Saprospiraceae > JALZUU01. The sequence continues at coordinate 8,459 of CAKZUV010000363.1, read as the reverse complement.
TGTCCCGGTTATGTTCTCCGATCACTTGTCCTTCGTACACCTCTACACCCGGAGGAATAAAAAAGTGTCCGCGATCCTGTAATTTATTCAAAGCAAAAGGAATACTGACACCCGTCTCGTGCACAATTAAAACCCCCTTGGAGCGACTAGGAATTTCTCCTCTCCACGGTGCAAAGTGCAGGAAGCGGTGCGCCATAATAGCTTCACCCGCAGAAATTGTCAGAATACTGTTTCTCAGACCAATAATTCCCCGCGAAGGAATCTCAAATTCGAGGTGCATCAGATCGTTACGTGGTTCCATGACCGTCATTTCTCCCTTACGCATATTGATCAGTTCGATCACCTTACCCGCCGTAGCTTCCGGTACGTCGATGGTCATCATCTCAATTGGTTCGTGTTTTACACCGTCAACGTCTTTGATAATAACCCGGGGCTTTCCGACCTGTAATTCGTACCCTTCCCGGCGCATGGTTTCGATCAGGACTGAAAGGTGCAGAACACCACGTCCGTAAACCGTGTAGGAATCCGGAGATTCAGTTTCTTCTACGCGCAGGGCGAGGTTCTTTTCGGTTTCTTTAAAAAGACGATCTCTCAAGTGACGCGAGGTTACGTAATCTCCTTCTTTTCCGAAGAAAGGCGACGTATTGATCGTAAATAGCATACTCATCGTCGGTTCGTCAATATCCATCGGAGTCAATCCTTCCGGATTTTCAAAATCTGCGACCGTGTCACCGATGTTGAAATCTTCGATCCCGTTGAGCGCACAGAGGTCTCCGCATTGTACCACGTCCACTTTTTCTTTACCCAAACCAGAAAAGACAAATAGTTCTTTGATCCGGCTCTTTGCGATGGTACCGTCCCGCTTTACCAGTGAAACCGGCGTGTTGGCTTTCAGCGTTCCGCGACTCACCCGTCCGATGGCAATCCGACCGATATAGTTTGAGTAATCGATAGACGTAATCTGCATTTGCAGCGTACCTTCTACGATTTCCGGGGTTGGAATATGCTCAATTACCTGATCCAGCAAGTAAGTAACATCTTCTTTCTGATCCTCCCAGTGTCCTGACATCCAGCCATTTTTCGCAGAACCGTAAACGGTCGGGAAATCCAGCTGATCTTCCGTTGCGTCGAGGTTGCACATCAGGTCAAAAACCATTTCCTGTACCTCTTCCGGACGGCAGTTTTCTTTATCCACTTTATTGACCACTACGATGGGTTTGAGCCCCAGCGCAATCGCCTTGCCCAGTACGTAACGTGTCTGTGGCATCGGACCTTCAAAGGCATCAACGAGCAGTAATACGCCGTCGGCCATGTTCAGTACCCGCTCTACTTCACCCCCGAAATCGGCGTGACCCGGCGTGTCGATGATATTGATTTTGGTGCCTTTATACTCCACGGAAACATTCTTAGAAAGGATCGTAATCCCTCTTTCCCGCTCCAGGTCATTATTGTCCAGAATCAATTCTTTCTTCTCATCCTTTTCGTGGAAGAGTTCACTCTGGTATAAAATCTTGTCCACCAAAGTAGTTTTGCCGTGATCGACGTGGGCGATAATGGCAATATTTCTAATTTCTTTCATTGTAAAATGCTTATTGCGTTTTTTGAAAACAGGTGCAAAGTTACCCTATTTCTGTGGTAATAGCCACCTAATAGTTAGCAGATTGGAGCCTTTAGGGATTAATTAACGCAGGGATGATTTTAAATGGTTGGTTTACAATAGCTTACGCAAATGAACGGAGAACGTTACAAGCTCTTATTTCCCTCTTGGATAAACGAAAATCTTAATTCACAAAAGGAAACAGGGTGACAGGATATAATAATTTTTTATATAAATTTTATGATAAACAATACGTAAAATGTTTAATAATGATATACGAAAAATACCCATAAACGGGTATGAGAAAAACAGAATATTGGTCGTACCTTTGAGAGTAGCAAAACACCACGTGCTAAATTCAGACACTTTTTCACACATCACCAAAGATTAAACATTTTTGAGTCCAATAATCCTGGGACATATCTTTTTTGTTAATCAAATTTTGTTTTTCACTATGGATGAAAATTAGCGATGTAATGCGTCAATTTTCGCCCGGTCACCAGTATTTTGGTATTGTCTCTTTTTTGGAGGCTATCCCCCAAATTTTATTGTTCTCAATACGAGCTAACGGGAAGCGATACCCTTCCCGGCATGTCGTAAGACTGATTTAAACAGTTTTTTACCGCTGCTTTCCTGTCCTTGTCAGGGAAAGCAGCTTTTTTTATGTTTTAGACAAGCTCTTATATCCAATCCAAGTTTACAGCACAAAACACATTATTTATACAATAATCCCTTACCTGAAAGGATTGTTCCATGTTAATGGCCATTTTCGATGTCACACTAAATAAATTAAAGATTCTTTTTTCGTCGGTCTGGCACCCTTTTTATACCATAAGATTATAGCTTCTGGTTTCTCTGAAGAGGATTGATAAACTTGATTATAACCAAATAATCCAAGTATAAAAACTACCCAGTTTATTTTTTAAACAATGAGATACCAAGCTTAAAGGTAGTACACACCTTAAAATGGCTCATAGATGAGCCTAATAATATGGTTATTGAAATATTAAAAACATTTTATCAAACCCAATCAAATTTTTTTATGAAAAAGATCATTTTACTTATTTGCCTTTTTGCAAGTTTTCTGGTGCCAGATGAATTACAGTCCCAAGGCTACATCGACTGTGCCACCATCTTGAATGATGATGCAGATTGGATAAACAGTAGTGTTGAAGTCAAAACAATTAATGGGTATACTTATATCTATTTCACTCCTTGGCATTACGATCCCTTAACTGCTGTAAGCCTTCCGGTAATCAATGGGGAGAACTGGCATACTGGCGAGCCTACAGATGCTTATCTTGCTGTGATTGACCCTAATTGCAATCAGATATTAGGTACCTATATAGGTGGATCAGATTACGACCAAGGGGATGTGATGGAAGTAGATGACAATGGAAACATAGTCGTAGCAGGATATACAAGTTCTGCTGATTTCCCAACGACGGATGGAACGACCTATAGTGGAGGTGGAAATGAGGATATTTTTATACAGAAGTATGCCTTAGATGGTACGCTTTTATTTTCATCTGTTATAGGAGGTACAGATGCTAATGATAGCCCTAGTGAAATGGTAATTGAGGGTACAGATATTTATCTAGCGGGCTATGCTAATTCGAGTGATTTTCCTACAACAAACGGTACGATACCTTCAGGCGGTCCTACAGATTATCTGTTACTTAAATATGATGGGAGTGGGAATCTTCAGTATGCAACGGTACATGGTGGAAGTAATCAAGAGGAGGATGCGAGAATCACTGTCATCAATAATCAAGTCATATTAGCTGGATCGACACGATCTGCAGATTTTCCAAGCACAGATGGTAGTACTTATTCAGGTAATATTGATGATGCTACTTTAACGATTTTTGATGCTGCTGGAAATGTTACCTTTAGTACGGTTTATGGAGGAAACAGTAATGAAAATCATGTTGAAGCATTTACTTCTGTTTATTCAGATGGTACCTATATGTATGTTTTCGGAATAACTGTAAGTAGCGATTTCCCAACTACGGATGGAAGTGTTCACAAAGGGAATAATGATATTTATTTTAGAAAATACGACTTATCTGGAAATTTAATTCATTCCAAATTATATCCAGGATCTCGTTATGATGTTCCTCATGATGTAAAATTCATTAATGGATCGTTTTATTTATTAGGAGAAGTCTATAGCTCAGATTTTCCAGTCACAGATGGTAGTACGCTAAATGGACTCAAGGATGCCTTAGTCATGAAATTAGACTCAGATGGTAACATAATTTTCTCTACCTTATATGGTGGATCTTTCTCTGATGATATTGTTGGCTTTTTTGTAGCCTCAAGCGGCGAAGTATATTTAAATATCAATGGTACTAATGCTCTAACAACAGACGGCTCTGGTGGATATGGAACTGTGTTTGCAAAATTTAATGCAGATGGAAGCTTATGTGCAGCGAGTACAGTCGATAATGATCCAGGGGGGAATTACAATGCCTATGAACCAGAGGTGATTAATGATACAATGTATGTGTTCAAGCATCATTATTCTTCAGATGCAATTTCTACGGATGGTTCTGTTTATAATGGAGGTTTGTATGGTTCTGAAAATTTTTCAGTCGTCAAATTCGTATTTTGTCCATCAGCACCAACAGGTACGACATCTACATTAACGCCAAGTACAATCAATGTATGCCAGAATGGTCTAATTGACCAAATTGATGGTGAGGCAATTATGATCGATGGTTCTGCTTTTCCACAAATCTATCAAGGTGCTGGTCCTCAAAACCAATCCGACATTGAATTAAATTATCAATGGCAATCAGCTATAAGTAATACCGGACCTTGGGTAGATATTTCTGGTCCGCTTGCTCAACAACAGAATTTCACACCTCCACCAACTTCTACCGATTTATATTATCGAAGAATTGCTAGTGCCTCAGAATGTTGTGGTGGAGCAAGTGCTGATATAAGCTCTGTAACAGCAGTTCTGGTATCTGGCAACCAAGCTCCTACTGTCGATGCAGGTGGAGTATTTTATATTTGTCCAGGTGCAACGGTGGAGATAGGCGGAGACACCACTACCTATGGAGGTACATCGCCTTACAGTTTTAGCTGGGAAGACGGACTCTACACTACTCATAATCCTTCTGTGACTCCTACACAAAGTGGAGTTTATACCTTAGAAGTAACGGATGCCAATGGATGTCTCCAAGTAGATCAGGCTACAGTAACTGTATATGCAGCGGATGCTGGAGCAGATACAGATGTTTGTGATGGCGCGGCAACTTTGATCGGAGGAACTCCTTTATCAGGAGTACCTATTGTTCCAGCAGGTGGATCATCAACACCGGGAGAATTTAATGTCTCTTATGATTGGTCACCCAAAGATGGAACTTTGAGTTGTACAGATTGTCCTAATCCAACGGCTAATCCAACAGTAGCAACCACCTACACATTGACGGTGACCATACATCATCCAGATGGCACGACTACTTGTAATTCAACGGATGATGTTACGGTAGGATTGGTTGCTCCTCCAAATGGAGCGATGACAATAGGAGAAACGGTGCTGTGTTTAGGAGAAACAATTGAATTAGGAACCAATCTAGCTCCACTAAGTACTGCTACAATTTCATCGCTTACACAAACCTCGGCACCTACCTCAAATACAGCGACAGTTGCTAATTTGACTGATGGTGATTTTAGTACAGGGGGACATACCAATGATGGTACAACCCAAAACATTATACTTGATTTTGGTAGTTTACAAAATATAAATACGATAAACTTAGCTGCACTAAGCGGGCAGACGGGAGATGATCGGTTATTTGTTGATTTAAGTACGGATAACGTGAATTGGAACGAAAATGTGGCAGGATGGACTAACTTTAATAGTGGAGCTTCGGCAACACAGCTAACAGTGTTAAATTTTGCACCCCAGGATGTTCGCTATGTACGGTTGCGTTCGAATAACAACTTTAGGGATATATCTATTAGTGAGTTCTATGCGTCTTTAGACTATGCCTACGCATGGACTCCGGGTAACTACATTAACACAACTGGTAGTAGTGCCATCTTTGATCCGGGCAGTACAGATATGCCTACTCCAAATCCTATTACTTATACCGTTTCGGCAACGATTGGTTCTTGTACCTGGTACGAACAAGTTACAGTAGCAGTCATTGAAGCAAGAGCTGACGGAGATGGATGTGGGCCACGAACAATCGGAGAGCCAGATAGAACGCTCAATATCAACGAAACTTATACATGGACAATGATTACTGATCCTGCTATTACGACAGGAACAGGAAGTTTGTTAGGAGCAACAGATCAGGGAGTTACAACTGTATCCGCTTCAACAGGTGGAGACGTTGGATATGAACTGACGACTACTTATAGCTTGCCAGGAGGAGCAACGGGTACTTGTAAAGATACTGTCATCGTTGTTCCTGATTGTATAGGTCCAGGTTGTGATATAGAAGTGCAAAATGGTGGTTGTCCTGATTTTAGTGATGGAGAGACCATCTTAACTGCTATTCCTGAAAATAATGGAGATCCGGCAGATTGGACCTACAGTTGGACTTCCAATGAAGGCATGGTTGGACTTAATAATTATAATAGTCAAGAAGTAACGTTAACGGATGATATAACTCGAACATATACTGTTACGATGACCAGTGTATTAGATCCAACTCATAGTTGCCAGACTACTGAATTGGTAAATGATCCGTCTTTTTCAAAACCTAGCATCAATGTAACTGCTTCAGTAACAACTTGTAAGGGAACACCTATCAGTATTGGTGATCCTGCTAACAATCCAGGATTAACTTATGAATGGACAAATGGAGGATTATTAAACAATTCGACAGTATCATATCCTGAAGCAACCGTAAATACTACCACAGAATTTATTGTAAAGGTGACTGATAATGTAACAGGATGTTTTGTAGAAGATACCGTTTTAGTAGTCGTACCAAACGCAGCTAACGCAGGTCCGGATTTTGTGATCTGTGATAATGGAGTAGCAACAATCGGGGCAAATACAGACACATTAGGTTTTACCTACGAATGGTCGCCAGCTGGAGCTGATTGGCGAAATGGAACCGATCAGTTTGATCCAATGCCAGAAGTATTTGTCGCTACTACTCAACAGTTTATTTTAACAGCAATGGATACTTCGGGGACTTGTATTTCAAAAGATACCGTAGATGTAATTGTAGAAAACATCCCAGCTTCTTTTACCTTACCTGATGTTGACTTTTGTCCAAGTCAGGGAACACTAGTGCTAGGAAATGATGATGGTACAACAGGAGGAACTTCCCAAATACCAGCAGGATATGAATATTTATGGTCAGGAGGAAATGTAAATGATGCAAGTTTGGAAAATCCAGAAGTGAGTTTACCATTGCCTACTACTTCTACTACTTATACCGTAAAAGTAAGTACACCAGGCGGTTGTAATGTTGTGACTACCCAAACTTTTAACCCTTTGATTGCTCCGCCGATCACTACTTCACCAGCATCTGTTTGTGTTGGAGAGGCGCATTCAATTGGTGATCCTTCTAACCCTGCAACCGTAACATGGACTTCAAGTCCTGACGCAAATGCTGATTTAAGTTCTGCAACTGGAAGTAACCCTATTTTTACACCTACTTCGACAGGAACCTTTACTTTTACCGCAACCTACACCGATACCGGATGCAGTTCAACGGCTGAAGTTACGATTACCGTACAAGAAGCAACAGCTCCAGTATTAACTCCTGTTACTATCTGTGAAGGAAATACAGAACAAATAGGAGTAGCAAATAATCCAGCCTTATCCTATCAATGGGAACCAACAACTGGATTGGATGATCCATATATTTCTAATCCCACATTTATCGGAACAGCAAGTACGAATTATACCTTGACAGTAGTAAATGCAAATGGTTGTATAGCTGAGACTAGTACTTCCGTTACCGTTAATCCTGCTCCAGCCTTTGCGGCGGGAGGGGTTGATTATCCGGACCAGGTATTTTGTGATCCAACTACTGCTACCACAGTCTTGAATGGTACGATAACTCCCGCAGGGGATTATGGTTATTCATGGTTTCCTTCGGATTTCTTAGATAATGCAAACATTGCAAATCCAACTTTATTCTTACAAGGTGAAGGTATCTACGAATATACCTTAGAAATAATTGACCAGGCAACGGGTTGTTCCTTTTTTGAAACGGTTATGATAACGGTTGGAGATGGTTGTGGAATGGGAACTATTGGAAATCTTGTTTGGTTGGATGAAAACGGAGATGGAACCCAAGATGCTGGAGAACCTGGTATTGCAGGAGTGACAGTAGAGCTAAGAGATGGTTCAGGAAACTTAGTAGCGACAACGACAACTGACGCAAATGGAGGTTATTTATTTACTGGTTTAGAAGACCATACTTATACCGTAAGTGTTCAATCTGGATCTTTACCTGCTGGTGTGAATCCGACTTACGACGAAAATAGCGGTACTGCAAACCCAGATCAAACTACTACGGTAACCGTTGCTAATAGTAACGAATATATGACGGCTGATTTCGGGTTCAATTATACCCCGGTACTGGATACGGATGCTCCGGCCATGAGTGCTACGGGTGCATTAGGAGACCGTGTATGGAATGACGCAGATGGAGACGGCGTTCAGGATCCTGGAGAGTCAGGTATTGCGGGAGTAACCGTAACGCTGTACAGTGATCCGGATGGAGACGGTGTTTATGATACCGTAGCCGGAACGACGACAACGGATGCCACGGGTAATTATATTTTTGATGATCTGACACCTGCTGCGTATGTAATCGAAGTAGATGATACAACTTTACCAGGAAGCATTGCAACGACGCCAACGGGAGATCCGGAT
>CAKZUV010000362.1 GCA_937921555.1 uncultured Saprospiraceae bacterium | reverse complement strand
CTCTAAAAAGTGATTTTCGCGCAGAGGAGCAGAGAACGCAGAGATTCTTTAACGTGTAAATCTTTTATCGTAAATCAAATATGAATATTATTTTTATTAAATGTGTCTCAATTTTTCTGTTTCCCTAGTTTTTAGAGCAGGCTCAACGATTAAACAAATCAACATTTTCAACGATTCAACGATTCAACTATCCTCATGAAATATATTTTACCTTTCTTTCTTCTTTTCGTCACAATTTTCGTTTACGGCCAAGATAACCAAGCCACTATTTACGGAGCAATCACGGATGCCTCTACCACGCAATCAGTCGAATTTGTTACCGTTTTTGTTAAGGGTACCAATAATGGAATATCCTCGACGGCGCAGGGCACCTACTCTATTGTTATTCCCGCCGACGAAGCTGTTACGATTGTTTTTAGCCGGATCGGTTACGAAGAATTGTCCACGACTGTTTCGCCGACGGGCGCCGGAAAATCCCGAAAAGTGGATGTATCTATGTCACCCGCCGAATCAGCTGTAGAAATCGAAGTAACTGAAAGCCGCCTCGAAGAAGCAGGAATGATCAAAGAGGAGGTCACCGAATTAAAATTACTGCCAACCGTTTCCGGAAATTTTGAAAGCGTACTACCGCATATTGCACTCGGTACGAGTGGCGGAACGGGTGGTGAATTGTCTTCACAATATAACGTCCGGGGTGGTAATTATGATGAAAATCTGGTGTACGTCAATGATTTTGAAATTTATCGCCCGCAACTGATTCGTACCGGACAACAGGAAGGATTGAGTTTTCCCAATATTGATCTGATCCGTGATTTATCTTTTTCTTCCGGAGGATTTGAGGCACGGTACGGCGATAAATTATCTTCTGTTTTAGATATTAAATACAAAAGACCAGACTCAACCCGTGCTTCCGTAGGACTTAGTTTTCTGGGAGCCTCTGCACACGTCGAAGGAAGTTTAAAAGCTGGTAAAGAAAGTTATAATAAAGTGCGTTATTTGTTAGGGGCAAGATATAAAACCACCCGGTATATTTTGGGAACACTTGATGTCACGGGAGAATACGCACCTAATTTTGTGGACTTTCAGGGCTACGTCACTTATGATTTTAATAAAAACTGGCAGTTAGGTTTATTGGGAAATTACAACAGTAGTGAATATGGTTTTCAGCCACAAAGCCGGGCCACTACCCTCGGGCTGATTGACCTGGCCCTGCGACTGACCACGGTTTTTGAAGGACAGGAAGTCAGCGATTTTACGACGCAAATGGGTGGCGTTTCACTGACCTATATTCCGGACCGAAAAAGCAATCCACTATTCTTAAAATTTCTGGCTTCCACGTATCAGAGTCACGAAAACGAACGGTTTGACATTATCGGAGATTATTTGTTAGGTCAAATTGAAACGGGACTGGGCAGCGATGCTTTCGGAGAACTCGTTGCTACACTCGGTACGGGTACTCAACATCAGTATGCAAGAAATTTTCTGGTGACCAATGTTACCAACGCGGAGCATAAAGGTGGTCTGGAATTACAAAAAGATCATACGGAAACCAATAAGACTTCCAGTCATTTTTTACAGTGGAGCGGCAAGTGGCAGCACGAGCGCATCGACGACCGGATTAACGAATGGGAACGCCTGGACTCTGCGGGTTATTCGTTGCAGTTTGATACTTCACAGGTGCTTTTGGGGAGTGTCCTCAAACGGGATTTTGCGCCACTTACGTCCAATCGTTTCAGCGCTTATTTTCAGGATACGTATACTTTCAAACAGGAGAACCGTCACGAGATAAAAATCTCCGCCGGCGTCCGGGCCAACTACTGGGATTTAAACGAAGAATTAATTATTTCGCCACGGGCGCAATTGCTGTACAAACCACTTGGTGCTAAAAATGATATTTCTTTCCGGCTCGCTTCCGGATTATATAGTCAACCCGCTTTTTACCGCGAACTCCGGGGACCGGACGGAACCATCAACCGGGATTTAAAGTCTCAGAAATCTTTTCATTTGGTGGGTGGATTAACGCTGGATTTCAAAAATAAAGGTGGTAAAAAATTCCGGTTTATCACCGAAGCTTATTACAAAAGGTTATGGGATCTGGTATCTTACGAAGTCGATAATGTCATCATTCGTTATTCCGGCCAGAATGATTCGCGGGGTTACGCGGTGGGACTGGATATGCGACTTAACGGTGAATTTGTTCCGGGGACCGAATCGTGGATAAATGTCTCCTTTTTGAGCACCCGGGAAAGCCTGAACGGGGTGGAACACAAGCGACGGGAAATAGGTCAACTGGAAGGTGAAACGGTAAATTCTGTTCCCCGGCCAACCGATCAGTTTATGACCGTTTCAATGTTTTTTCAGGATTATTTGCCAAAGAATGAAAATTTTAAAATGCACCTGAATCTGGTTTACGGAACAGGGATTGCTTTTGGCACCAAGGATGATAACGTCGTATTCCGAAATACGTTCCGATACTCGGATTATCGTCGGGTGGATATTGGCTTCGGCGTATTGTTATGGAACGAATCCTGGCGGGAAAGAAAAGGGAAACATCCGTTGCGCTTTATGGAAAATGCGTGGATGAGTCTGGAGGTTTTCAACTTACTGCAGGTGGCCAATGTGGCGGCGAATACGTGGATAAAAACGATCACAAATACGCAGTACGCGGTACCGAATTTTTTGACTTCCCGGAGGATTAATTTGAGGTTTAAATTTGATTTTTAGAAGGGTTAATGATGAATTAATAATGGGCGCTGCTATCGTGTTTCTTTTTAATGAAGAATTAATAATGCCCTGTTATCGTGGGTTTCTTGTGAAGTTGAAAAGGTGTTTTAGTGTTTTTTTTCGCGCGGAGACGCAGAGACACACGGACGTGATTTTATGCGTAGAATTTTATTTTTAAGGTAGGCAAACTTGTATTTTTTTACTCGAATTTGTAGACTCTTGATTTAGATTCTTTTTTGATAATGGGTGCTGTTATCGTGGGTTTCTTGTGATGTTAAAAAGGTGTTTTAGTGTTTTTTTGCGCGGAGACGCAGAGACACACGGACGTGATTTTACGCGTATAATTTTATTTTTAAGGTAGGCAAACTTGTATTTTTTTTACTCGAATTTGTAGACTCTTGATTTAGATTCTTTTTTGATATGGGTGCTGTTATCGTGTATTTCTTATGAGGTTGAAAAGGTGTTTTAGTGTTTTTTTTCGCGCGGAGACGCAGAGACACACGGACGTGATTTTACGCGTAGAATTTTATTTTTAAGGTAGGCAAACTTGTATTTTTTTTACTGGAATTTGTAGACTTTTTGATTTAGATTCTTTTGCCCTCTTCAAGCGATCGCGATTGAAGAGGGCTAACAGCTAACAGCTAACAGCAAAAAAACAACCATTAAAATGGAACAACCAAAAAAAATAGTCGGTCCCCTGGAGTGGTTCTCGTTGATTGCGGGGCTGCTGATCTTCGGGTATATCCTGGTTAAGTATGGTGGTTGTCATCCGATGAAGAGGACGGAAACGACGGAGCTGGTCAATAATCCAGGATCCGACTGGGGCGAAAGCCGGCAGACGTACAAGACTGGTTCGAAAGAGTCCGTAGATCAGGTGCTGGAGCAGATTGCCAGACAGTTTTCGGATGGTAAAAATCCCGATTACCGGGCACTGCGGAAAGAAGGTATCTCCGAAGATGAAATGAATTTTTATGACCAACTGAAAGACGAATACAGTGGAAAAATTGGTCGCGCAAAAAACTGGTATAAAGTTTTAAAAACAGCACAGTCTACCTATCAGTCCGTCTCCGATGTTTTTGCCGACGCTACGGG
>CAKZUV010000361.1 GCA_937921555.1 uncultured Saprospiraceae bacterium | reverse complement strand
GAAAGAAGAGAAAAATTTTAATAAAGCCTTCCTTGATACTTCCGGGAGAAATACCTCAACGAATATCATTTCAACAAAACAAATGGATCCTCATCCAATCCATAAGCCGCCAGACTTGCCGCGCCTTTTACGTCCCGGATTTCCAAATCAAAGACTGCGCTTTTGTGCAGGGTCGCGATTTTCGCTCCTGTGTCCAAGGTTATCCAGTTTTCCCAGGTAAATTCTACGCCACCGACGGGGATAATACTGACCCACATTTTGTAGCTGGTCGGCAATCCATTTTCGTCCAGTATCCAGGCGTAGGCATCTCCCGGGGTTACCCCACCCGATTCGTAGCTGACCATTAAGGCATTTTTTTCGTCTTTTGTTTCCACCAGACTGCGACTTGTTCCCGGATCAAAAGCTTTGACTACGGCGTTCAGCCAAAAAGAGTCATTACAGAAATGTCTCCAGGCCATTTGTACGAGATCATTGGCCTCGTCTCCGGTCACCTCTACCCCGTTGGTAAAAGCCTTTCCGGTTACGGATTTTGTATGTAATAAAACGGTGTGATCTCCCCACATTACTTTAACAAAATGACGTTCTTTATCCCACAGGTATTGTTGGCGGCCCGCGAAGTCCCAGCTGATAACCGCCGTGGTATCCCAGGCGGTTTTATTGACTGCCATCATCATTTTTTTCGCCAGGGTATCCGCCTCGGCGGAAGGATTGCCTACCGGCTTTGACTCGTGTAAAATAAATCCTGCAATTGCCAGAATTACAAATAAAGATACCAGCAAAATCACCAACCACTTTAAAAATTTTTTCATTTTTATTCTTTAAGTTTATACTTGAAGTACCTACGGTACTAAGAGCATGTTTAAATTTCAATTAATGAAATTGCCACAAAGACGCGAAGGACACGAAGAAAGAACTTCCAGTTTTTATGGCAAATTAAAAACACGAAAAGCAAAAAAATTAGTGAAAAATACTTAACAATTTAGCCCAGGCGCATTAGTAACTACCAATCAGCACTACCCCAACTTCCGGATCACCTCCCGCGCAATCTCCATTTTGGCCTGTGTATCCGCTAATTTTTTCTGTTCCAGAGCAACTACTTGCGGGGGCGCGTTGTTGACAAAGCGTTCGTTACCCAGCTTTTTATTTAATCCTTTTTCCATGCCTTCCAGACGCGCCAATTCCTTTTTAGCTTTTTCCAGTTCTGCCGCCGTATCAATCGTGGTAACGGGCAACTCCAGTAAAAACTGCTCAGTCCCGACGACAAATGAAACGGTATTTGGAATATCATCGGAATCCGTTACCGTAAACTCCTCAATCGCGGCCCGCTTCGCAATTGCCTCTTTTAATCCCTGTACTTCTAACAACTCTTGTGCACCTTTTGTATTTTTAATAAAAAGTTTAAGTGGTAAATGCGACTTAATTCCTTTTTCACTACGATAAGCACGGACTTTTGAGATAACCGCAATGGCGGAATCTACTTTCTGAATCAAACCAGCATCAAAGTTTTTGGCTTTTGGGTACGCACTGACGATACAATCTTCTCCCGGTTTACGATCGCGCAACTGATGCCATATTTCTTCAGTCACAAATGGCATAAACGGATGCAGGATAGTGGTGATTTTTTCGTACATATCAATCGCATGATCATAAACCGTTTTGGACAAAGCAAGCTGCTGATTGTTGCCATCAGCGTCTTTGATGTAGGCCGGTTTGATCAATTCCACGTACTCGCTGAAGAAATCATTCCAGATAAAATTATACAAGGTCATCAACGAATCTGACAAGCGGTAGGTCTCGTATTGTCTCTCCAGTTGGGTCAGGGTCGCCTCGTATTTTTCTTCGATCCATTGCATGGCCAGGTGATTGACTTTTTCAATTTCATCCGACTGCTTTTCGGTGGTAATTTCCAGGCCGCGCAGGAACTTTAATGCGTTCCACATTTTATTACAAAACTTCAACCCCTGATCACATTTGTCGCTTTCGCTTAACGTCTTTTTAGTCTCAGGATCTTCCGGTGCATCAAAAATAATATCGTTTCCTGCCGCTCCACTCGACAGCATCCCAAAACGAACACCATCCGCTCCGTACCGCTCAATCAACTCCAGCGCTTCCGGAGAATTCCCCAGAGATTTAGACATTTTGCGACGCTTCTTATCCCGAACCATCCCCGTAAAATAAACATCCGCAAAAGGAAATTTACCGTTTTTATTTACGTGCTCCGTGCCGAGCAATGCTTCCGAGTATTCGTATCCCGCCATGATCATCCGGGCCACCCAAAGGAAAATAATATCCCATCCCGTCACCAGTACATTGGTCGGATAATAGTAGGCCAGTTCTTCCGGATTTTCAAAACCATCAAAAACAGACATCGGCCATAACCAACTGGAAAACCAGGTATCCAATACATCTTCATCCTGCCGTAAATCGCTGGCCGTCAGACTACTGTTTCCGGTTACCTCTCTTGCTTTTGCAAGTGCTTCTTCCGGCGTTGGAGCCACGATAATTTCATCACCAACGTAGTAAGCGGGAATCCGCTGTCCCCACCAAAGCTGGCGCGAGATACACCAGTCCCGAACATTTTCTTCCTTTACCCAGTTGTTGTACATGTTCTGGAAATGCTCCGGAAAGAACTTTACTTCTCCGTTATTTACCACGTCAAAAGCAGTTTTGGAATTTTCTTTCATATCCATAAACCACTGCAAGGTCAGTCTGGATTCAACCACCGCGTTGGTCCGTTCAGAACGTCCTACTTTATTGCGGTAATTTTCAATTTCTACCAGATTACCCGAAGCCTTTAAATCCTTTACGATCAGTTTTCTAACTTCAAAACGATCTTTGCCCAAATAAAAACCAGCCGCTTCGCTCATCGTTCCGTCGGAATTGAAAACGTCGATGGTTTCCAGATTATGACGTTGCCCGATATCGTAATCGTTCATATCGTGGGCCGGCGTTACTTTTAAAGCACCCGTTCCGAATTCCATTTCTACGTAGCGATCCGCGATGATGGGAACCGTCCGGTTGACCAGAGGTACGATCACTTTTTTCCCGTGCAGATGGGTGTACCGTTCGTCTTTTGGATTAACGGCTACGGCACTGTCCCCCAGAATTGTTTCGGGTCGGGTGGTAGCGATGGTTACATATTCTTCACTATCCTGGATTTGATAGCGAACGTGATAGAGTTGAGAATTTTCTTCGGTATAAATAACCTCTTCGTTAGACAAAACGGTCTGCGCCTCCGGGTCCCAGTTGGTCATACGCAGGCCGCGGTAGATTTTTCCTTTTTTATGTAAATCACAAAATACTTTAATAACCGCTTTGGACAGCTTTTCTTCCATTGTAAAACGTGTCCGCGACCAGTCCGCCGAAGCGCCGAGCTTTTGTAATTGTTCCAGAATAATTCCACCGTATTTATCTTTCCATTCAAAGGCATACTTTAAAAACTCCTCTCTGGAAATATCTGACTTTTTAATTCCTTGAGCACGCAGCATCTTTACGACTTTGGCTTCCGTGGCGATGGATGCGTGATCCGTTCCGGGAACCCAGCAGGCATTTTTTCCTTCCAGCCGCGCCTTCCGGATCAGGATATCCTGAATGGTATTATTGAGCATGTGCCCCATGTGCAATACGCCCGTGACGTTTGGAGGTGGAATTACAATCGTATATGCTTCCCGCTCGTCCGGAACCGACTTAAAATAGTCGTTTTCCATCCAGTAGCTGTACCACTTTTTTTCGATCTCATCGGGGGAATAATTGCCTTCTAAACTCATGTCTTTATTTCTTTAATGTAAATTGGTTTTGCTTAGAGCTTGTCTAAACTTCCATTAATTGGCTGCAATTGGCAAATTTTATTCTGAATGTCGTTAAAAAGCCTCGCCGATGCTAAGGCATCGCCTGTGTTTTTTGCCTTATTCAAAACAAAATTTTCTCAATTTCGCACAATCA
>CAKZUV010000360.1 GCA_937921555.1 uncultured Saprospiraceae bacterium | reverse complement strand
TCTCCGTCGGATCTCTTTCCGCCCAACTTTCCGGGCTTGTTACCAGCACCACGGGGGAACCGCTGCCGTTCGCCAGTATTTACGTCCAGGGAACTACCAAAGGAACGACTACCAACGTCGATGGCCGCTATAATTTTTCCTTATCGCCGGGAGCCTACAAAATAGTCTGCCAGTACGTTGGTTATCAACAGAAAGTCTTCTCCGTTGAAATAAACAGCGAACCCCAAGCCCTTGACATTCAACTCGGTAAAGAATCCGTTCAGCTTGAGGAAGTAGTCATCCGCGCCAACGCCGAAGACCCCGCGTACCCGATCATCCGAAAAGCTATTGCCAAAAGAAAATACTACCACGACCTCATCCAATCCTTTGAATGTGATGTCTATATTAAGGGAAATCAACGACTCACCGAAGCTCCCGAAAAAATTCTCGGCCAGGAAATCGGGGATTTGGGTGGCTCCCTGGATTCTACCGGACAGGGCATTATTTATCTTTCCGAATCTCAGGCCCGTCTCTCGCGCGCCCAACCTGATAAGGTCAAGGAAGAAATGATTTCCTCCAGGGTCAGCGGCAATGACAATGGTTTTGGTTTTAACCGCGCCTCGCTGATGGACTTTGATTTTTATGATAATCACATCAACATAGAGCGGGAAATCCTTTCGCCCATCGCCAATACCGCGCTGCAATATTATCGTTACAAGCTGGTCGGTACTTTTTTTGATGAAAACGGGTACGAGGTTAACAAGATACAGGTAATTAAAAAAAGAGCATCCGATCCGGTCGTTTCCGGTTTTATTTATATCGTGGAAGATTTGTGGAATATCCACAGTACCGAACTTTACGTGACTGGAAAAGCCATCAAACAACCAGCTCTGGACACGCTCGTGATCACGCAGGTACACGTACCCGTAGAGCAGCCGGACAAATGGATGCTGCTGTCCCAGTCGCTTGATTTTAAATTTGGATTTTTGGGTTTTAAAGCAGAAGGAAATTTTACGGGAGTATTTTCAAATTATGAACTTAACAAAGAATTTACGGAGAAGTTTTTTTCGCAGGAAATTTTTAAAGTGGAGGAGGGCGCCAATGAAAAGGAAGCGATCTACTGGGATTCTATCCGGCCCATTCCGCTTACCGTGGAAGAGGGACTGGACTACGTAAAAAAAGACAGTCTTCAGAGAATCTGGGAGTCAAAACCCTATATGGATTCGCTGGACCGAAAAAATAATAAATTTAAAGTCTGGGATATTCTGCTCGGATACGACTGGCGGAATAGTTACGAAAAAAAGGTGTTTTCTTTTCAGTCACCGCTCACCGCCATCCTCTTCAATCCCGTTCAGGGATATTACGCCAATCTGGGTTTAAGCTATCGCAAAACGTACGATAAATACAATACCCGCCGTTTAAGTTTAACGGGTAATATTCAGTATGGATTCAGCGATCAGAGGTTTCGTGGCGAAGGCGGAATTACGTATAATTTTAACCAGACAAAATTCACCCGTTTAGCCATTACCGGAGGCAGTGCTACCCGTCAGTTTAACGGCGGAGATCCGGTCAACCGGTCGTTCAATAGTTTTACGTCCATCATTCAGCACAAAAATTATCTTCATCTTTACCAGCGGGAATACGGAAAGATAAGGCTGCGCCACGAATTGGTAAACGGGCTGCTTTTTTACGGTAGTTTTGAATACGAAGACCGTAGTTACCTCAATAATACGTCGGAGTCCAGTTTATTTAATCAAGACGATGTTTTCGAACCAAACAATATTATTTTAAATCGTGAAGGAGTTCCTGTTCCGGCCCGGCATCAGGCCCTGATTTTTAATGCCAGTTTTCGTATTCGTATCAAACAAAAATACCTTACCTATCCGGACCGGAAATTTATTGTCGGATCCGATCAGCCCGATGTGTGGGTGCATTACCGGCGGGGAATCAAGGCTCTGGGCAGCGACGTGGATTTTGATCAAATCTGGATTAATTACTGGGATGAAATTACTTTTGGTCTGGTTGGTCGTACCGCTTTTCATATCGAAGCCGGAACCTTTTTACGTAAAAATAATTTACGTTTTATCGACTGGCAGCACTTTACGGGCAACCAGTTTCTCATTGCCAATCCACAAAATTATCTGCAGAATTTTTTACTGCTCCCGTATTACGAACGTAGCGTAAACAGTGCATGGACGCAAATGCATTTCCGGCATAATTTTGATGGTTATTTGCTGGATAAAATTCCTTTATTACAAAAACTTGGCTGGAAAACGGTGGCGAGTGCCTCTTTTTTATATACCGATACTCAGAAAGAATATTTTGAATTCAGTGTCGGATTGGATAATATTGGATTCAAAGCATTCCGGTTATTTCGACTCGATCTGGTCTTTTCGTACGATCAGTGGAATCACCGTCGTACCGGTTTGATTATTGGAATTGATTTATAAAAACCCCGCAATCGCCGTTTTCGCAAGAACTCCCATTTTTTTAAAACAAGGATTGACTAAATGATAGTGGGTGATCGAATTCAGTTAAATTGATTCCTGTTTACAACACTGAACTGTTTTTTAAAAAAGCAAGGATTTTGCAATTATTGAAAATGAATGTTATTTTAGTGAAGATTTGAAAATAAATTCCGGTTTTTTCCTTAAAATTTTTCAGTCTCTTTAAAATGAGCCCGGATTAATTTCAGTCCATCCCACAATCCCATTGGTTGATATCCCTGCTCCAGCTGATAGGTGCAAATTTCAAATAAATAGCT
>CAKZUV010000359.1 GCA_937921555.1 uncultured Saprospiraceae bacterium | reverse complement strand
CAATCATTCAGGAGGGTCTTATATTTGGGCATTTCTTCCAGATCACGGGCGTGAAATTCTTCGAAGGTAAGTTTGGTTTTGATCGAATTTATATAACAATCACAGTATTGATCTATATTATGAGTAGCTTTGAAATCATCGGTCATCTGATCAATAATCGTAACCCGGATACTGTTCTCGGCTCTTTCCGGCAACAGAAATTCCATAGTAGGTGGATTGAAAATCAGTTTATCACCATTTACACATTTAGCCAAATCAGCCATAAAAGCCGTGTCTTGCGATTCGTTGATGTGGGTAAATTCTCCCGCGTCAAACCTGGCCATGAGTACCTGATCGTCCTTGGCTTTCGCCAGAATTTTGGGAGCAGCACAAGCACAATATTCGATGAGTCCCTCGGACATCCCGGCAATTTTTTTACTTTCGGACAAACAGAGTTCTTCCATTTTCCGGACGGCCGGATCTGCCGACTGACAAGACACAACGAGCGTAAAAGAAGCAACTAATAAAAAAAGCATCCAATATTTCATGGACTTTTATACGGATAAATAACGGGAAGGTTTAATTTTTAAAAGTAGAAATTATTGAAAATTTTTAACTGCACACGGACCTTATTAGGGTTGCCATTGTTTGATCAGCGGTTTATATTTTTCGTAAGTATCCAAAAATATAGGAACAGCCAGCTTTGCCTCTTTTCCAGCCCCATTCATTAACAAACAAAAACCAATTTGCTCCTGGTGACTCACGGCCATTTCGCCCTTGTAGCTGTTGACAAATCCACTGTGATAAGAAACTTTACTCCCTCCGTAATCCAGAATTCGCCAGCCCAATCCGTAGGAAGCAGACCGTAACCGTGGCCATTTTCCAAAATACCGCCGCTTGATGGGAGTTTCAATCACGGGAGTAAAAACAGGCGCCAGTTCTTCGCTGGTCAGAATATCCGGAAACTGTCCCAACAGTAAGCGCAGATAAGTGGACATATCATTGATACTCGCATTGACACCACCCGCAGGGACCGCCGTATAATATTTTTCCGAAATTTTAACCTCGCGCCAACCAGACTTGGTGGCTTTATGAGGTCGGGCCGTGTTGGTACGACCGTCGATGGCTGCCCGGTTGGTCGAAGCGTCGGTCATGTAGAGCGGATCAAATATTTTTTCCTGCAATAGTCGTTCGTAAGTCTGTCCGGTGGCCACCCGGTGTACTTCGCCAATGATACTGAAAGGAGCATTTTGATAACTATAAACGGTTCCTTCCGGACCGACCAAATCAACCGACTCCAATGCTGGAATAATCTCGGACGTTGGGATGCCTGCTTCTACCAGATTGGTATAAGTGTGGTAAGGCAATCCCGTGGTATGAGACAACAGATGCCAGAGCTGAATCCGGTCTGTTTGTGCTGCGTCGGCCAGTTGAAAAGCGGGCAGATAATCTATTACGTGATTTTTCCAGCGAAGTTTATTTTCTTTTACCAAACGGGCCGTCAACACCGCAGCAAAGGACTTGGAGAGCGAGGCGATTCGAAAAACCGAATGCTGATCGACGGGTTCCCGGGTTTTGACGGAACGTACACCGAAGGTGCGGATAAAGACCTGATCCTGATAGACGATGGACACCGCCGTTCCGGGAACGTTGCTTTCTTTGAGCGTTGCTCCGATTTTATCAAAACTTTCGTTGACCCATTGCTGAACGTAAGGGTTGGTCGCTTCCTGAACGGAGGTGGATTCGTTGACCGGATTTTTGTCTTGCGTATAACTTGTCCAGGTAATGTAAAGGATACACATAATTCCGAAGGGTACCAGCCATTTTTTGGACATCGTAGTGTTCAGTAATTTATAGTTGAGCTTGTTCTAAAAGTGTTTTTCGCGCAGAGGAGCAAAGAACGCAGAGATTCTTTACCGTGTATATCTTTTATCGCGATGATAATATACAATCAATTTTATCAAATGCATTTAAAGATTTTCATTTTTCTGCTTTTTAGAACAGGCTCATAGTTAAAACGCCAAATATAAGATTTTTAGATGGATTGCGGAGCGGTGGCAGCGTTATTACTTATTTTACTGTGGGGAAGATTAATTCGTAATAATGCCATTCTGAAAAGTGTTTTGTTACAAAAAGACTTATCCAAAAGCAGCCTCATCAATCTTTTGTTCTTTTCACAGCTCCGTGGGTTGCTTATCCGGTTTGGCGTAAGTAAGCCGGGCCAGTTTTTCCGTTTTGTGATAACCATCCAGGCAGGAGACGGCCACGGTTCCGGCCTTTTCCAAATCGAGGTAACCATCCGGTAAGATGAGTTCGGGAGCGATGAGCACTTCTTCGATGGCACCGATAATCATTTGGGTACCATTGGCTTTTATTTCTAATGCTTCGACGAAAGAAAGACCAATTTTCACAGCACTTTCTTCGACGTAGGGCGCTTTGATATTTTCAGAATAAAATGGGGTCAGTCCCGTAGCGGCAAACTCGGATTGTTCCCGGTCATAACGGGCTGCGGTCTGATGGGCTTTTTTATAAAAATCAATTGCGACGTGATTGATGGTGTAATGTTTTTCAGCAATAATATTTTCATAAGTATGGCGGGGAACACTGACGGGCCGCATGATAAATCCCATGAGGGCCGGGTTGGCACCGAGGTGTACGACGGAGGTAAAAACAGCAAGATTTTCCTGTCCGTCGGGGCTGATGGTACCAATGAGGTTTCCGCTTTTAAATCCACTGAGGGAATTGACGAAGTTGGTACGGTAGCGTTTTGGGAGGGAAGCGATTTCGGGTTTGAGCATTTTTTGGTGTTGAGTTGTTAAGTTGTTGAATCGTTGAATCTGCTCTAAAAAGTGATTTTCGCGCAGAGGAGCAGAGAACGCAGAGATTTTTTAACGTGTATATCTTTTATCGCGAACGTAATATATAGTTTGTTTTTATTAAATGTGATTAAGAATTTCCGTTTTCCTGGTTTTTAGAGCAGGCTCATTGTTGAATTGTTTAATCGCTTAGAAGCTTCGCTGGTTTAATCGTTTAATTGTTTATGTGCTTTTGCCTTTTATTTTTTTCCAATTATCTACAGTTAACCAAAGTCCAACGATAGAACCCGGTATTCCAATTATAGGATTTTCAAAAGCTAATGCAATTCCACAAATAATTGCCAGGATTCCAAATCCTAAGAATATTTTATTACTTCGGTTATCAGAATCTGCCATAAACGTATAATTATATTTAATATTTATCTAAACTCATTTTCTATTTATTCGCCATAAAAACCGAATCTTAGAAATTAGCAATTGGTTTTTTATTCCTCATTGAAAGATTAATTTTTTCTCTTTATTTATCTGTCAAGCTTTGACACCACATTTTTTCCTTTCTGGTTGTGTGTAATGTATGGCTAAACGGCGTAGCCCGCTTTCGCTCACTGCTGGCTTTTCTTTTTAAGTTAATTTTTGAGCCTTAAATTTTTTCCAGTCTATTTTTTCAATCTCCCCTCTTGAGGTTTTAAAAATATTACTATTCTCATAAAAAGTTCCATAGTTTTTTGATTGTAAATTTAACCCCGAAATTAATCCTTGATGTAATATTGATTCAAGCCATTCTTCCGTTGAACTTGTATTAAACCAACCACTCGTTTTGTCAATTTCATACAAACCTTTCAATCCATAATTTGAAAGTAAAAAATTCCAACCTTCCTTAAATATAGTTGCTTCTAATATTTGACAAGAATCGAGTAAGACTTTTACATAAAATTCTTTCTCCAAACTGTGCTGATAATAATTACTGCCTAAAGGTTCAGGATATTTCCTCCATGCTAAAATTTTATCATGAATATTTTTTATAACATTTTGGTATTCTATGAAATCAAATTTGTCATAGCCCTGACTTTTTAAATCAGATTCCACCTTATCTATTAATCTTTGAAATTCAGACTCAAATAGATTCTTCTCTACTTTTATTTTCTTTCTCTTTTCATTTGACCAAAAAGCTTCTATTTCCCATTTATCACCTTCAATTTCATTAGAGGTCCAGTAATGCCAAAATGACTGAGAGGGAAATTGAATGCTAAATTCTTTTTGTTCACCATTTAGGTTTCTTCTTAAATTAATTATATCTCTCCAACTATCGCTAATATCATATTTTAAAGAAGCTATAAAATTCACATCATTCCATTTGAATATGACTTTATCTTCAAGATTGTAAATAGTTTCTATTGCCTCAATTGCTGATTCATCGTTATTATCCTTTTCTTTTAAAATCCCATTAGTTTCTATTTTTATTTGAAACATAAATTCTTAGTAAAATGATTTTGTTTAGTCTTTTTCGTTCACGCTTACAACCCCACTACACCCGCAAAGCCGACATACCACCATCCACTCCAATAATCTGACCGCTGACCCATGAACTTTCTTCGGTGAGCAGGAAGGCGGCCATTTTAGCAATATCGGTGGGTGTTCCCGTGCGACGCAGTGGGTGACGCTTGTCGGAAGCCTCTTTCTTTTCGGGTGTACTAAGCAGATTACCAGCGAGTTGCGTATCTGTAAGTGAAGGAGCAATGCAGTTGACGCGGATGGCGGGTGCGAGTTCGGCGGCGAGAGAACGGGTGAGTCCTTCGACGGCGGCTTTGGCGGTGGCGATACTTGCGTGAAATGCCATTCCCTGAGCGACAGCCACGGTACTGAACAATACGATACTGCCTTGCTCGGATTTTTTGAGTTTGGTCAGGGCGGCTTTGATCGACTTCACCGCTCCCAAAACGTTGATATTAAAGTCTTCGAGGAAAGTATCTTCTTTTAGTGATCTAAAGGGTTTGAGGGTGATACTACCGGGACAATAAGCCAGCCCGTGGATTTCCTCCGGGAGGGTTTCTTTGGGAAATTCATCGTTGATAGCATCGAAAGTTATGTGATTTATAGAAGCATCGAGATCTCCCCGACTCCGGGAATAAACGGTGACTTCGTGGCCGGCGGTGATTAGTTCGTTTACGAGGGCGCGACCGATTCCTTTGCTGCCGCCGATGATAATATATTGTTGACTCATTGTTTTTTTGATTTGTGAATTATCTTTTTCTTTAACGAAAATGTAAACAGGTAAAGAGGCCTTTTGTTGAAGGGTTCTATTTAATAATACGGATCGGTAGTTTAAATTTAACGCTTACTATCCCCGCACATCTGACACTGTATGTACTATTATCATTTTTGACTTTATTAGCTGAAAGACTATTTTTGACTCATATTTTTTTCATTAAAAAAATTAAAAACATTTTGTATTTTAAATTAAATAGCCTACATTTGTCTTATCGTACTTAGTACTTCGGTGGGAAAGAAACCTACGATAAATCTATCTGAAGATTGGAAACAAGTTCTTCCTTATCTAACCGGGCAAGTCTCCGGAATGACAACACTGATAATTACTAAATTATCTGTATTCAGGTTGTCTCCTTTTTTATAACTGATCAGTATTTTTGCGTCTGATTTTTTGAAATTTCAGGCGATTTTAAATTGGATAATTGAAAAATTGTCTCAATTTAGCCAGGGTAAACACCAAGGTTGGACATGGCGAAGCTGTAGTTGGTGCGGCTTCAAAATGGGGGGAAGTATTCGGTACTTCGCGGAGGGTGGGAAAGTCCCGCCCTGCGGGACTTTTATGCATTTATTTTGTTATGAAAGCATCTTACCTGTTTTAAGTAATGCTACAAATACGATAGGAAAAAAAGACTGAATTACTTTTATCAGGGAAGAAAAATGGTAACATAGTCCTCTGAAAATTTCCTGCTGATTTCGTAAGTTTGCCACCATAAACGGGGCTGTACGCTTATGTGTGTCATTTGGTATCCCGTACCTTGTCTTCCCCGAGACGATGCTCGGTACAGACGTAGAGGAACACCAACCTGCTGACACACATAAACAGGACACGCTCTTATAAGGAATGGCAAATAAATAAGTGCAGATTCTAGGCGAACTATTTTTGCCTCAATCAAAGAAGCAAAATGGGAGTTATGCCGTGTATAATGACCATTTTAATGATGCAGAGTGAGGCAAAAAGAGGAAGTATAGAATCGTACTTTATTTATTTAACATTCCTAATAGACTTTATTCCAAAATAATTTGTATGCTCCCAAATGAACATTATGAAATTAAGTCTAATCAATCGTCAAAATTTTTAAAAATATACCCAATGAACATCAAAGCATTGCTCCGCAAACTATCGCTCGCAGAAAAGGTAGGTCAAATGACACAGGTTACCTCCCATTTGTACCTGAAGGATGATTCTTCCGATCAGCTCGATCCCAAAAAATTAGCCAAAGCGGTGGTTGATAAAAAAGTAGGTTCCATTCTAAATGTCAAAACCCACGCATTTTCTCTCGAAAAATGGGACGAGATAATGTCTGCGATTCAAGAGAATGTTTTAAAAACTAAAAATAAGATCCCAGTACTTTACGGAATTGATTCGATTCACGGAGCGACGTACGTCCAGGGCGCTACCCTCTTTCCGCACAACATCGGGATGGCCGCAACTCGTAATAATGAACTAGTCGCCGAGGCCGCAAAAATTACAGCGATTGAAACCCGGGCGGCGGGTATTCCGTGGAATTTTGATCCGGTGTTTGACGTGGGACGTACACCCGCCTGGGCACGATTTGAGGAAACGTTCGGCGAAGACCCTCACCTTTGCGCCCAAATGGGTGGTACAATTGTAACGGCTTATCAGGGGAATGACCTCCGAAAATCCGATACGGTAGCGGCTTGTATGAAACACTTTCTGGGTTATTCCAGTCCGGACAGCGGACACGACCGGACGCCTACCAATATGTCCGATAATCAATTGCGGGAAATTTTTCTGCCGCCGTTTCAGGAAGCGGTAGACCGGGGCGTAGCAACGGTGATGATCAATTCCGGGGAGGTCAACGGAGTTCCGGTACACGGTAGTTATCACCTGCTCACGACTATTCTCCGTAAGGAATTAAAATTTAAAGGACTGGCCGTAACCGACTGGGAAGATATCATCCGGTTGCATACCCGGCACCGGATTGCCGCCACACCGAAAGAGGCCGTAGGGATTGCCATCAACGCCGGAATCGATATGAGTATGGTTCCATTTGATTTTAGTTTTCACAAATATCTGATTGAACTGGTCAAAGAGGGAGTTGTCCCCATGAAACGAATCGACGAAGCGGTTACCCGTATTCTCAAACTGAAAAAAGCGCTGGGTCTTTTTGAAAATCCGCTGGTAAAAGGGACTGAAAAAGTCTCACTCAACGCTCCCGAATCACAACAGACTTCACTGGAGGCTGCGCGGGCGACCATGACTTTATTAAAGAACGGAACGGGGAAGAAATCTGTTTTACCTTTTTCTAAAAAAACCAAAATTTTACTGGCTGGTCCGGCGGCCAATAATGTGAGTTGTCTGCACGGAAGCTGGTCCTGGACCTGGCAGGGACAAGATGTTTCCCAATACCCCAAAAGTGTAAAAACGATTCAAAAAGCATTAACAGACAAAATAGGAAAAGAAAATATAATTTGTTTTTCAAAAAGTAAATACGAAGCAGCCGACAATTTTAATATTAAAAAATTACAGACTTCAGCTAAAAAGGTCGATCAGATTATCTTATGTCTGGGAGAAGATGCGTACGCAGAAGGCCCAGGTTATTCTCCAACGCTGATACTGGATGACCGGCAAATGGCCCTCGCTGTAGCCGCCATTCAAACGGGAAAACCGGTAACGCTGGTACTGGTACAGGGCCGTCCCCGCATCATCCGTAAACTGGTACCTGATGCCGCCGCGATTCTGCTCGCCTACCGACCGGGGCCAATGGGTGCACAAGCCATCGTGGAAACTTTATTCGGTGAACATAATCCAGGTGGCAAACTGGCCTTTTCTTATCCTCGTCATTCTAACAATTTGATTTCGTACGATCACAAGTATTCAGCGGAGGTTCAGGAATTAACGCCCGCAATGATTACAGACGGTGGTTACAATCCTCAGTGGCCGTTTGGTTATGGCCTTAGCTATACAAGTTTCAATATTGGAAAATTAAAACTGAGTAGAAATAAATTAAGAAAGGGAGATCTTTTAAAAGTGACGACGACCGTTAAAAACACGGGGAAAAAGACTGGTACGATTGGGGTGGATTGTTTTATAAGAGATTGTTATGCTTCGGTTACGCCACCGGTGAAAAGATTGAAGCGGTATACTGCGATTACCCTGGCTGCAGGAGAAGAACGGAAGGTCGTTTTTGAACTGGACAATAAAGATTTAAGTTTTATTGATCAGCGGGGAAAACGGGTCGTGGAACCGGGAGATTTTGAAGTGCTGGTGGAAGGTACGGGTGTTGAACAAATCGCTGGCTTTCAATGGGTGGATGAGTTGTGTTTTATTTAGTGTGCTTTTGTTTTGCCTTGATTTTTTCGCGCAGGACTTGTCCTGAACTTGATTCGGGAAAGCCAGAGCGGTTTTGGGTGAAAGCAAGGTGAAAAATCGTAAAATCTCCCCTTGGGGCCGGGGTGAAATTTTATGATTTTTCACCGTTTTGGGATTTGAGGAGTGAACGACGGGGCGCCTATCCGGTTACTTCGACGCCGCGCCAGAAAGCTACGTATCCGGCGATTTTTTCAAATCCTCTTTTGGTAGTCGGATAATACCAGGCGGCATCCGGGTTGTCTTTTCCATTGACGGCCACGGTGTAATAGCTTGCCTGGCCTTTGTAGGGACATACGGTATTAGTACCGGAAGATTGAAAAAATTCTTTGTTGATACTATTGGCGGGGAAGTAGTGGTTGCCTTCTACTACAATAGTGTCGTCGCTTTCTGCGATTACCTGGCCGTTCCAAATTGCTTTCATAATGAGTATGTTTTTGATTTTTGACAACAGATGTTGTGTTCCGAATAGAATCTATTCAAATGGTGTTTAATTAATAAAAAGTTGTAACACCTTTTCTTAAAATAAGTTTACGCTCCGGATGGAATGTTTGACTCGATACCGAATCTCTAAAACATAATTTTGACCAGATTTAATAAACGAGTAATTTTGCGATTGAATCCAGACTTTATATAAATTATGAAAAAAAATAAATCTTTTAATTCTCTTTGTGTCCACGAACTGGCAGAAAAGCGTACCACTAAGCCCCATCAATTACCGATTTATGCGACCTCCTCTTTTGAGTTTGAAGATATCAATCAGGGGATCGACATTTTTACGGGTAAAGCGACGGGCCACGTATATGGTCGTTACGGCAATCCGACGATTGAGGCAGTAGCGGAAAAAATTGCTTTGCTGGAAACACACGGGAGTGGCCTGGAAGCTAAAGGTATTATGGTCAGTTCGGGTATGGCGGCTATTTCCACTTTGGTAATGGGTTGCCTGAAAAGTGGAGATAAATTGCTGACTCAGGGTAATTTATACGGCGGAACGACCGAATTATTTCTTAAAATATTTGCGCCGCTCGGCATTGAGATTATTCTGATGGACCTGGGAGACACGGACATGGTAGCCGAAAAACTAAAGGATGATCCGGCGATCAAAATGCTCTATTGTGAAACGCCGGCCAACCCAACAATGGCCTGTGTGGATTTGGCTGCACTGGCCAAAATTGCAAAACAATACAATGTTAAAACAGCCATTGATAATACTTTTTGCACGCCGTATCTTCAACAACCACTGACGCTGGGAATAGATTTTGTGATTCATTCTACTACTAAATACCTGAATGGCCACGGAAATAATATTGCGGGTGTCATCGTGGGTACAGACCTGGAAATGATGAATACTAAAATCTGGGGCGCCATGAAACTGGTTGGTACCAACTGTAATCCTTTCGATGCCTGGCTGACCAACAACGGGATCAAAACGCTGGCCCTGCGGATGGACCGTCACAGTAGTAATGCCTTAACGCTGGCGCAACGACTGGAAAATCATCCGGAAGTACTGAAAGTTAACTATCCGGGACTTCCTTCCCACGATTCCTATGAACTGGCAACCCGGCAGATGTCTCAATACGGCGGAATGCTGAGCTTTGAACTGAAAGGTGGCCTGGATGCAGGTATCGCGCTGATGAACCGGGTAAAATTCTGTACGCTGGCGCCGACGCTCGGAGATGTGGATACGCTGATTTTGCACCCGGCTTCATCGTCTCATATCAACGTGGACAAGGAAATCCGGGAAAGAAACGGGATTACGGACGGATTAATTCGACTTTCGGTAGGAATTGAAGAGGTAGAGGATATCTGGGAAGATTTATTTTAGGAATGGCAGATAAATAAGTGCAGATGCTAGTGCCTCAATCAAAGAAGTAAAATGGGAGAAACAGGGGATACGCATCGAGAACGCTGTTTTTTCAATTTTTTGATAAAAAACGGGATAAATAGGGAATTTACTGTCGTAACGAGAACAATTTAACCCTCAAGTTGGTACTTTTGCAGAACATTATGTTTCTTTCGCCTGTTATTTGAGTCAAAGAGATGTAATAATAGTAAACCATCTAATATTTATTCACTAGCTAAATCAAAGAAAAAATGGCTTTCGAATTCACAGACAGTAACTTTCAAGCATCAGCACTCGATAAAAAAGGGGTAGCTGTAGTCGATTTTTGGGCAGAATGGTGCGGCCCTTGCCGTATGATTACACCAATCATCGAAGAACTTGCCTCCGAAATGGACGGTAAAGCAACCATTGGAAAATTAAACGTTGACCAGAATAAAGAAATTTCTATGAAATATGGGGTACGCAGTATTCCTACCATCCTGATTCTGAAGGACGGGGAAGTAGTAGATAAGCAGGTAGGAGTGATCTCCAAAGCTGCTCTGGAAGAGAAGATTCTGGCGCACGTGTAGCACATAGTAAGTGCCTCAAGACGCTTAGTAAAGCCTTCATTTCGTATATTGCGGAGTGAGGGCTTTTTTATGGCTAACCCTCCCGCTTTCGCGGTTCCCTCGTTTAATGCACTGTCGTGCATTACCCTCCGGGGTCACTCGGTCATTTCGTATATTGCGGAAAGGAGGTTTTTTTGTTTGAAACAAGGAATGGGGATGTTGCGTTTTACTGGGGACTGTACCGTTATGTGTGTCATTTGGCATCCCGCACCTTGTATTCCTAAAGGAAAGCCAACGCGCTGACACACTTGACAGGACAATCTCTTTTACTGAAAGGTATATCTCATTAAGCAGAGTCATCGTAAATATGGAGTTAAATTTCAAAAATCAGATTTTAAATTTCTCTGGCTCCATAAATAATTGGGTTATTTCGGGAGTAAATAGAATTGGGTGAAATTGGTTTTACTTTTAGTTTAGTAAAGAGCACGTGTTGTAAATTCAAGAACAAACACGTATCTTTAAATAAAAAATTGTATTATGAATACGAAATTAACGCTGACCATAGAAAAGGAGGTCATTCAAGTGGCAAAAGCATACGCAAAGGATAAAGGTCAGAGTCTGTCCGATTTAGTTGAAAATTATTTTAAACTGATAACGAATGAAAGACGTCCATTAAAATCAGATGAGCTATCACCACGTATAAAAAGACTGCGGGGAATAATAAAGAATGACGAAAATTTAGATTACCAACAAATATTAACAGAAGAGCTACTTAAGAAGTATGGCCAATAAAATATTTATCGACTCAGATGTCGTGATTGATTTTTTTACCGACAGAACACCATTTGCAAATCCGGCAAGTGAAATATTCGAATTGAATGAACAAGGAAGAATAAAACTATACCTTTCGGCAGCGAGTATCAACAATATCTATTATATCGTAAGACGATTTTTAGGTCATAAGGATACATTAAAAATAATTGAAGAGTTGGCAGAAATGGCAGAAATAGTAGGAACCACAAAAAAAGAAATTATTCAAGCCCTAAAGAATGATTTTAAAGATTTTGAGGATTCAATCCAATATTCCTGTGCCTTAACTATTGATGGAATAGAAGCCATCCTAACCCGGAATGTAAAAGATTATACGAAATCAAAAATTGCGGTCTTCACACCGGAAAATTATTTAAAAACAATAGCAAATGGATAGTTTACTAGATAATATAGACGTAAGAGATTTAGGTAACCTGGATTTACTGGCCCGGCAGGTCGTGGAAGGTTTTATCATCGGTTTGCACAAAAGTCCGTTTCATGGATTCAGCGTGGAATTTGCGGAGCACCGGTTGTACAATCCGGGAGAGTCCACCAAAAATATGGACTGGAAAGTGTACGCGCGTTCGGACAAATTATTTATCAAACGGTTTGAGGAAGAAACGAATCTGCGTTGTCAGATTGTGATTGATACGTCTTCGTCAATGTACTTTCCGGAGATCCCCAAAAAGAATGCGAAGGGACACATCAACAAATTGCAGTTTTCGGCACTGGCCGCAGCGGCGTTGATGAATTTACTAAAAAAACAACGGGATGCTTTTGGTTTGAGTTTGTTTGATGCGGCGGTAAATACGCATACACGGTGTAAGGTTTCGACGACCCACTACCGGTTGTTGCTCACCTATCTGGATGAACTGATTAAAAATCCCGAACGGAACCGAACGACTTCGGCGGCCGCAGCGTTGCATCAGATTGCCGATAGTGTGCACAAACGCAGTATGGTGATGATTTTCAGTGATATGTTTGAACAGTCAGATGATTCGGAGGCATTGTTTTCGGCTCTGCAACATCTGAAACACGCCAAACACGAAGTGGTTCTTTTTCACGTAGTGGATAAATCAAAAGAAATAAATTTTGAATTTGAGAACCGACCTTATATCTTTGAGGATCTCGAAACAGGAGAGCAAGTTCGTCTACAATCTAATCAGGTGAAGGAATACTACAAAGAGCAAATTCTGAAATTTAACGAAGCGCTGAAGGTAAAATGTCTGCAATATAAAATTGATTTTGTGGAAGCGGATATTAATGAAGGGTTTAAACCAATCCTGCAAAGTTATCTGGTGAAACGTGGGAAAATGCGGGGTTGATTGTTTGATTATTTGATGTGCGGATTGTTTGATGTGTGGATGTGCGGATTATTTGATGTGTGGATTTCTTGATGTGTGGATTTCTTGATGTGCGGATTATCTGATGTGTGGATTGTTTGATGCATTTTCAGCTGATAACAACAAGGCAAAAAATCGTAAAATCTCCCCTACGGGGCCGGGGTCAAATTTTAGAATTTTTTGCCGGGCTTTCTTGTTCAAAGGTTATTTCTTGATGTGCGGATGTGCGGATTATTTGATGTGTGGATGTGTGGATGTGTGGATGTGTGGATTTCTTGATGTGCGGATTATCTGATGTGTGGATTGTTTGATGCATTTTCAGCTGATAACAATAAGGCAAAAAATCGTAAAATCTCCCCTACGGGGCCGGGGTCAAATTTTAGAATTTTTTGCCGGGCTTTCTTGTTCAAAGGTTATTTCTTGATGTGCAGATGTGCGGATTATTTGATGTGCGGATTATCTGATGTGTGGATTGTTTGATGCATTTTCAGCTGATAACAACAAGGCAAAAAATCGTAAGATCTCCCCTACGGGGCCGGGGTCAAATTTTACGATTTTTTGCCGGGCTTTCTTGTTCAAAGGTTATTTCTTGATGTGCAGATGTGCGGATTATTTGATGTGTGGATTTCTTGATGCGTTTTCAGCTGATAACAACAAGGCAAAAAATCGTAAAATCTCCCCTACGGGGCCGGGGTCAAATTTTACGATTTTTTGCCGGGCTTTCTTGTTCAAAGGTTATTTCTTGATGTGCAGATGTGTGGATTTGTGGATTTATTTGTTGTCGCTACATTAATGAGATATTCTGTCAATGATTAAACGACCTGCCTGCCGACGCAGGAAGGCAGGTTAAACAAATCAACGATTAAACGATTAAACGATTTTTAAAAAACAAACATAGCACCTAATTAAAAAACACAATACTAAAACCAATCTAATTATTTAACCAATAAACTGATTAACGAAACATGGCAAAACGAAAAAAAATTAACCTGTCAAAAATATCAACGCGACCACCAGAAGGTGCAGATAAGGAAAAACTAAAAGAGCAAACGAAAAAAATGGCGCAGGAGATTGCAGGGTTACACGAGGAGATGATTGCCGAGGGTAAGCGTTCTTTGCTCGTCATTTTTCAGGGAATGGACAGTAGTGGAAAAGACGGAGCAACGAAGCGGGCGTTCAGGTATTGTTCACCCATCAATCTGAGTGCCTATTCGTTTAAGAAGCCAACAGATTTAGAATTTAAACATGACTTTTTGTGGCGGGTACACCAACAGGTTCCCGCGAAAGGATCGATCAAAATATTCAATCGTTCACACTACGAAGACATTTTAATTCAGCGGGTACACGGGTGGATATCGGATGCGCACGCCCGTAAAAGAATGGCCGCAATCAATGCGTTTGAAGAGTTGTTGCAATTCGATAATAACACAACAGTACTTAAGTTTTACATGCACCTTTCCGAAGAACGCCAGTTAAAAAAATTACAGGAACGTATCGATGATCCGACCAAAAACTGGAAGCACAACGACGGGGACTGGGAAGAACGCAAACATTGGGATAAATACCGCAAAGCGTACGAGTACGCCATTAGTTACAGTACTATTCCGTGGATCATAGCACCGGTAGACAGCCGCTGGTACCGGAATTATTTTATCACCAAAGAAATTTTAAAGGTGATGCGTAAGTGGAAAATGGTACGGCCAACGATTGAGAAGAAAAAGTAAATTTATTGCATTTTCGTAACTATTCAGCCCAAATGGCTGAGAATTAAAAAATAATATTTATTTTTTCGCATGCTTCCAAAAGAAATACAAGATTTAATCAAAACGTTGCCGGCAGAAAGCCAAGCGGTAGTGCAGGCGATAGCTTTGATATATGAGTCTAAGATTCAAAAACTGGAAGCACGAGTTAAAGAACTAGAAGATCAAATCTGTCGAATCTTATTAAGTCGTGATAGAAAATTATCTTATTAAGTCGTGATAGCTTTATACGATTAAGTCGTAGTAGTTTTTAAATTTTCACAAAGGAAAATCTTTTAAGCGAAAAAGCCTTTTCTTTGTTGAAATTAAGTC
>CAKZUV010000358.1 GCA_937921555.1 uncultured Saprospiraceae bacterium | reverse complement strand
ACTGGCAACGGCACGTCGCTTCCCTGAATCAGGTGAACATCAATTTCTTTTGGTGAATTTCGCATCAGGGCCATTTCGTAAGGACCATAAATCGTCGGATACAACTGACCATCTTTCAGCGTCATCTTTTCGTGCAGTACGCCACTGATGCCCATTACAATCGAACCTTCACACTGTGCCCGCACCTGATCCGGATTGACGGCCAGACCACAATCGAACGCACAGATTACCTTTTCTACTTTGATCTCATTATCAATCATGGATACTTCCACGACCTGCGCGCACGGAGATCCCGTATCAATTGACGCCGCAAATCCCATGGCTTTATTACCGTCTGCTTTATCCGTATAATTTCCTTTTTCGGCCGCGACCTCAATCACCTTGCGAATTCTCGCCTGATTACCTTCGGTACCGAGCATGCCCAAGCGAAAATCTACCGGATTTTTTCCGGCCTTGATCGCCATCTCGTCGATAAAACTTTCAATGGCATAGGTATTAGCGAGCAACCCCAGACTGCGCCACCAGCTGGTCGCAAACGGCAACGTCGTATGCCACTGCACCGCTCGATGGTTGGCAATTTTTTCGTACATGATATTAGCACCACGCATGGCCCCAAAGTCGGTCCCTAAAACGGTATGCGCAATCGGTGGCATCAGCACAGAATTGATGGCTACGTCGCCACTCGCGTAGTGGTGTTCCACACTGTCCAGCAAACCGTCGGCATTCAGCTTCCCGCGCATGATGTGATGCGTCGGCGGACGGAAAGTATCATTTTGAAATTCTTCTTTTCTGGTAAAAAAATATTTAACGGGCTTCCCTACTTCTTTGGACATTCTGGCGGCCATCACCGCGTGGGAAGTATTCAGCCGGCGACCAAAACCTCCGCCCAGATAAGTAGGAATGATGTTGACATTTTCGGTGTCCAGTCCGAGGGCTTTGGCGACTTGTTTTTGGGTAATGCCCACAACCTGGGTGGACAATATAATGGTCGCTTTATCGCCTTCTACATGAGCGACTGCACCGTTGGGTTCCAGTTGTGCGTGTGCACCAATCGGGCTGGAAAATTCGATGGAGACCACGTCCGGATCGTCCGGATCAAGCGCATCTCCTACTTTCTGAGTAATCATCCGGTCTCCTTTTCCAACTTGCAGCATCTCCCGGATGTCCGGCTCCGTCCACTTTTTAGGAACGTCCCAGTCGACTTTGATAGCACGCTTGGCGGCCAGGGCCTGCGAAAAAGTTTCGGCAACTACGCCCACCCAGTCTTCCGTTTCGATGATCTTAACCACGCCGGCCATTCCTGCCGCCTTGCTGGTATCGGCACTTTTAAAAGTTGCTCCGATATGTTGCGGACGAATCACACAGGCGTGCAGCATCCCGGGCATTTCTGCGTCCATTCCAAAAATCGGATCACCAAAGACCTTGGCTTCCAGATCCACTCTGGGAACGGGTTTTCCCACAAATTTATAACTACTCACCGGTCTCAAATCCGGGGTACCCGGTACGTCCCATTCGGTCACACCGTCGGCTGCTTCTGCGTACGTCATCGTTTTTCCGCCCCCGGAAACTACTCCGTCTTTGGTCGTTAACTGATCTTTAGGAACACCCATTTTTTTAGCAGCTTCCCCTTTGACCATTTCGCGCATGGTCGCCGCCATTTCCCGTAAGGGCACCCACAACGAAGCAATGGACAAACTACCTCCCGTACTTAATCGGTCTACAATCCCGCTGGCAGAAGATGCTCCGACAACTTTTACCTGTTCGATCTTTACGTCCAGTTCGTCTGCCACCAGTTGGGCCAGTCCGGTAAATGTTCCCTGCCCCATTTCTACTTTTGAGGAATGCAGGATTACCTGATTGTCTCTGGTGATTTCAAACCATAAATTGGCTTTCGTTCCGGAACCATTGTAAGGAGGAATGAGGGTCTCCGCAATAGACAGCGTTTTTCGACGCAACGGATTTCTAAATACATAGGTTCCAATGGCCAGTACCCCGAGGGCACCCAATCCACCCCGAACCAAAAATTTACGCCGGGAAGTTTTTTTATTTTTACTCATTTTTTTTTGTTTGTTGAAGCGCTGCGCTCGTTGAGTCACTTTGTTTGTTGAAGCGCTGCGCTCGTTGAGTCACTTCGTTTGTTGAATTGTTTATTTGTTTAGACACTTTTCACGCTGAAAATTAAGGTAAAAAATCATGGAATCTCCCCTTGGGGCCGGGGTAAAATTCCGTGATTTTTTGCCGTTCCCGTTAAGAAGAAATACGATAGAAGAACATTATTCATTCTTCATTTTTTCCATTCTTCATTACTAATTTCTGATAACATCACCCATGTCCTAACTCTGCCGCTCGTTGAGTCACTTCGTTTGTTGAATTGTTTATTTGTTTATTTGCTTTTTACGCTGAAATTTGAGGTGAAAAATTATGGAATCCTCGCTTGGGGCCGGGGTAAAATTCCATAATTTTTTGCCGTTTCCCGTTAAAAAGAAACACGATAGAAGGACATTATTCATTCTTCATTTTTCCATTCTTCCATTCTTCATTACCAATTCCTGATAAGAATCACTCCTGCCCTAACGCTGCTGCCCGGTGAATTGCTTTTCGCATTCTGGTATAAGTAGCGCACCGGCAAACGTTTACAATATTATTGTCGATATCTTCGTCCGTTGGACTAGGATTTTTTGCGAGCAGTGCCGCGGTAGCCATTATAAAGCCCGGCTGACAATAGCCACATTGTGGGACGACGTATTCAATCCATGCCTGTTGTACCGGATGCGGGTTTTCGCGATTGCCCAATCCTTCGATGGTCACCACTTCTTTCCCTTCGGCAAATTTTACGGCGTAGGAACAGGAGCGTACGGCTTCGCCATCCACGTGTAGGGTACACGCACCACAGGCTGCTTTTCCACAACCAAATTTGGTTCCTTTTAAATCCAGTAGGTCCCGCACGACCCAAAGCAAAGGGGTGTTAGGATCTTCGATGTCCACCGATTGTGGTTGTCCGTTTATGTTAAAAGATATTTTCATGTAGATGTTTTTTTTTATTGATCCTGCCTTTGTGGGCAGTCGTTGAATCGCTGCGTATTTAAGATTGATTTGATAAAAAACGTGATAGAAGGATCAGAGCTTGTCTGGTATGCAGGCATTATTAATTTTTCATTACAAAATTATTAATTGACCGTCCGATTATTCTCCCGGAATCACGGCTCCTTCGGCAAACCATCCTTTCACCGCAGCGATGTAATCCTCTTTAGAAATCGGTGGTTTCTCTCTTGGAATTCCAGCCGCATTAATTCCCGGTTCCCAGGCCCAGAGCACCAGCGGATCTTCCGTCAGATGCTTTAAAATTTCATTGGGTGATTTGCCACCGTTCCGGCTTTTATCCATCATGGAAGTGGCGATCTCTGTTTTTGATAATCCTTCCCAGTTCATACTCGCCGGCGCCAGTCCCCAGTGGGGTGCTCCCGGTACGCCCGAAAAATCGTTGTTTTCTTCCTGATGGCAGGTATTACAATTAGTGGCAGCAAAACCGTGATCATCTTCCCCACGTGCGACCCCGAAATAATGTGGATGTTCCTCCATTCCCTGCTTGGGTTTATTATCACTCGGATGACAATTGATACAACGGGGATGCGTCAGTGCCGACATCATTTTATCAAAATTATCGTTATTCGTACTGGCCGCTTTCATATTAGTGGTCTCCGTGCTTTTTGCTGAATGATTTTCATAATCAAAATCAGTTGCCAACAACATGCTGGCAAATAATACGACGGGAATAATATACAAAAGTCTTATCTTCTTCATGGTCTGTTCAGTTTGAATGTGAAAGTTAAGAATTTTTTCATAAAAAAACGATCAAAGAAATAACCCGGCATCCGGTGTCAATCTTTGATCGTTATCGCGACGGACTCCCCTTTGAAGCACGCCTGCTTATTTTATAATAATTCTGTCAATAAAGTTTACGGTATCACGACTAACTTCATAGACGCCACATTTTTAAGTCCCCGGACCAATACGACCGTATAATTCCCGTTAGAGAGTTTTTCTACGGATAAATTAAATTTATTGAATCCTTTCTGCACTTGCACGGAGCGTTCCCTGACTTTCTTTCCCCTGAGGTCAAAAATCTGAATCGTTCCGTCGTATTCTCTCTCAGTGGTCAATACCACATTAATATCATATTTGGCCGGATTTGGGTATAACTTAATACTTTCGTTTCCACCTCCTTCGTTGCGTACCGACTGGACTTCGGTATATTCCACGCTGTCATCCAGATCAATTGATTTTATCCGGTAGTAAGAAATACCCGACAGGGGTTGATCGTCTACCGTTGCGTACTTTTGAGTCGTACTACTCTCGCCCGCACTATCTACCAACTCGATGTCTTCAAAAGTCTCGTTGTCCGCAGAACGCTGTACCAGATAATGAGAATGATTAACTTCGCTTTCCGTCTGCCAGGACAACGCTACTAGGTTTTCATCTGCCACATATTCGGCGGTAAATTCAGAAAATTCTACGGGCAGCAAAGCAGTCACATTATAACACTCCGGCGGCACAATCAGACCCGGCGTTACCAATCCTGGAATTTTATTATAATTACTAAAATCAGCAGATGACAAAACATCATCGCCCGCCGCCAGCCAATCCTGTAACAATGTTTTCCAGATGGATCGGTAATCGTGTTGTAAAGCGCTCGACGGTAAATTGCCCGCAGTATCCAGCGTATTCGGATCAATATTGATATTGGTGCCACGCACGCCCGGTGCCGCTCCGGAACCAAACAAAAATATAGGCGCAAAATTTCCGTGATCGGTTCCCATACTTCCATTTTGGGTAATCCGCCGACCAAACTCAGAGAAGGTAGCCGTCAATACGTTTTGCTCTAATCCAAGGTTGGTCAAATCTTCGGTAAACGCTTTGATCGAGTCAAATACATCCTGCAACAGATTTGCGTGGGTCCCCAGTTGTGTACTTCCCGATTGTACCTGATTCGCGTGCGTATCAAATCCACTTTTATGAACTAAGAATAATTTGGTTTTACTTCCACCACTCAGTAAACGGGCTACGGTTTTCAGTTGCCCGCCAAGATTACTGTTCGGATAAGAGATCGTCGAATTATTTCCATTATTATAAATCGAAGAAATTCTGCTACCGTACGCATTCGTTGTATTTTCTACCCCCATAATATAATTGATATTGTCTCCGTAATCAGAAGACGGAACAGTATGCGGTGCAGTTCCCAGACCATTCAACAATCCAAATAGACTACCCGGATTTTGTTTACTCAGATTTACTCCAATATATTCGTTGGCGTGATCGTGAAAGCCAATAGACGGTTTGGTATCTCCAAGCTGGATTCCCATCGGATCAGGATATGCCTCGGTCGGTCCGCCAAATGCTCCAGGAAAAGCAGAATCAAGATAACGGCCCATCCATCCACTGTTGATATTAAAATTTGCCGGACTTCCGTCTCCTCCGGTCAGCCAGAGGTCCGTAGATTTAAAATGGGATTGATTAAATCCGGGATATCCTACGCCCTGAATTAAACTGGCCTGACCGTTGTCGTACATGGCTTTAAAAGAAGTCATTGCAGGATTTAACCCTACCTGATCTTCTACCGGCAACGTGGTATCAAGATTGATATAGCTACCCGCATCTATCCGGATATCTGGCCGCAAATTGGCATAACGGCTATACTGATCAACGGGAATAATCGTATTCAGTCCGTCGTTTCCTCCTTTCAGAAAAATAATGACCATTACCCGGTCTCCGATTCCCTGACAACTGGGAGGCAGAAAATCAGGAGACGCAAAACTCCGTAAAGGCACACCATTTAACAATAATGGCGCAGCGGATAATTTTGTTATATTATTAATAAAATTTCTTCTTTTCATTTTTAGTTATTTTGGAATTCTTGTGAGGAAATCAGGGCCGTAAATAATCGCTCCAGTGGTATTTTGACACTGGTGGGATCTCCAGTATTTTCGTAAGCCTGCCATTCAAACTTCCAGTTGATGAGAGACAGTTCATCCAGAAAGACATCGTTAAGAAAATAATTACGGCGGGCTGCCTGCGGGGACTCAGCAAACAGATATCCAATTAAGTTATCCACAATTTCGGCACCATCGGCCGGATCTGAAACAATTCCGCTGTTTTGAATAAAACTGACGATATCAAGCGGAGTGGCCGTAGATTCACCAGACAGTAAAACTCTCTGCCCCGTCAGAAAAATCTCCGGAAGTTTATACCGCGCAATCAGCGTACTTCCTCCAAACCAGTTTTTATCGTATCCGGGTGCCTGATAATAAGCAGCGTATCCCGCTACGTTTTCCGGTCTGAAAAAAGTCATCCCTCCACTCTCGTGCAGTACCAGAGCGACCGTCCGCCAGTACCAGCCATGATAATGATCTTCACCGTCCGTCACCGGATCGGGCACTTGTAAGCCAAAGAAAGTAGCGGTTTGTATCCAGTTTTCCATCGGTGATTTAATCAGACCACCAATCACATCATCCGTAGCATCGGCGTCTCCCGTATCGTAGAAGTGTTGAGCGTTCAGCAATTGTTTAACCGTTGATTCCAGATCATAATCTGCCGCAATGAGCGTCTGAGACAAAGGCGTAATAATATCTGCTTCAATTTCCGGAGTAATATTAAAATGAACAAAATACCGGTACAATTTACGGCAGATGTTTTTTGCCGTTTCCGGCTGTGCGAAAATCATTTCTACAAAATCATCCAGTTCACGGAACATATCCGCATCTTCGGTCGCCCCCGTAATGGTGGTGTTGTTAAATGCATCGGTGAATGTTTTATCAGTTTGATCGTGCACCCAAGCCCTGGGGCGTCCACGGGTAATACCCGTATCCGGATCACGGTACTCATCACTTCCTCCTACGGGGCGATCCCACGTTGGCTTCCAGCCCGTCAATACTCTGGCGGCAGTTACAATATCCTCTTCGGTGTAGTTGGTATAGTTTCCCGGTGCAATTTGAGGCCCTTTTCCGATGGTAAATAATTCCAGAAATTCCCTTGCATAATTTTCGTTCGGACTCTCTCTTTCGTTTAAATTTCCATTTAGATACCGGAGCATTCCCGTATCAATCGTTATTTTTTTAGCTAAAGTTTTATAATTACCCGTAGCGTAAAAACGCAACAAATCCAGATAATCATAAAATTGAGCCGGGGCCAACTCTGTGAGAGAAACGACAAATATGCTGTGTAAAAAAAAGGTCATCCGGTGTTGAATGCCCGGATTCAATTGTGCTTCCCGTAACCACCAGGCAGTTACATTCCGACGTTTTCTAAAATTCTCCAAACCAGCGGGCGGATCGAGGTCTGCTCCACTATTGATGAAAGGTTGTCCGGTGAGATAATCCAGCGGTTCCGTCATGTCAGGCGTGTAAGGACTAAAGAGACTGTCGACCGCATTGTTAACGGACATACCAGCCAGATTGTCAATTGCCTCCGGAGTATAACGGTAAGAGGTACGCCGCAATAGGTGCTTTGCCAGCCGTAATCCCAACGTCCCGGTATGGGGTTGAATAGATGCCATAGATTTTTTTTGAAGTTATAATATATAATCACCTGACAGGCAACTTGATAGATTGCATCTGTCAGTATGCTTTTTACACGATTTAAGTTTTATAAACAGTAAGCAGGTTATGATGAGAGTAGCCGGATTATTCCATACTGAGAAGCCTTTGATTTTTCTCAATACTTGTATTAATTAGTACGCTAAAGATAAGAAGTCTATTATATAAATAAAATTTTATCACGGGATAATAGGGGTTTTTCCAGCGAAATTGGGGGGAAACACGGTGCTATTCTGAAATTCCAATAATCGGGCCTCTTTATTCAGGCTGTACTTAGAGCACCAATCAAGAAGAAACTTTCTTTACAATATCTTCAATGGCGATGTAGACCTGATCTCCGTCCAGGGTTTCCATTCTGGCCATTCCGGTAAATTCGCCAAAAGCAGGTAATACGCCGTGGTATTTTCCAAAATGAAAACAAGGTACACGCAAATATTGCTTGCCTGGTCCCTGCAAATAAACACAAGGATGGATGTGACCATACAAATTGTAATGGCCTTCCAGAATTTCTTCCTGCGGATGATGGGATAAAATAAATGGCGACATTAAATAAGGTTCTTCGTGCAGCACCAGACCCGCTTCCTGATAATCAGCGTCGGTGAGAATATCGTGATTCCCAATTACCAGTTCAAAAGAAATTTCGGGCCTCTTTTTTAAAAAATTGCAAAAAACCGTCCAGCTTTGGTTGTGTAAACTATGGAAGAGATCTCCGAGAAACAGTACCCGCTCCGGTTGGTATTTTTCTAATAATCCAGCAATCCTTTCCAGATTTTTTGTACGAATGGCCATCGGCACCGGCAGTCCTTCCCGGCGAAAATGCTCCGCTTTTCCCAGGTGTAAATCTGCCAGAAACAAGGCTTTCTGCCCCGGCCAGTAGATCGCTTTTTCGGGATCCAACTGTAGTACTTCGCCTTGTAGTTTTATTTCTAACAATGTTTTGGTAATGTGATTATTTGATAATGAATAATTTTTTAATGAATAATGCCAACTATCGTGAAGTCACGTCAAAAGAAACGTAGTAGATTCGATACAGAAGTATTTTCTTCATTAGATAATTTTTAATTATCCCTACTTAACCAACCGCAACCGCATCTTATCAATCCGGTCCTGTAATTTTTCCGAGGTCAATCTTTCTCTCAGGCGATCAACCATAATCGAAAAAGAAAAAGGCGTCGCTTTCGGAGGCCGCATCAGTTTTATTTCCTGCCCCGCAATTCTTTTCAGCGCGGCCCTTAACCGGACTTCTTCCAGTTGAAAACTCATTACTTCTTCGTAAGCTTGCAATAATAATAAATTATCCGGTTCATAATCAGCAAATGCTTTGAAAAATAATTCTGCCGAAGACTGAAGGTGCTTGATTCTTTTTTCCTTCGTTGGATACCCTTTGAATACCAAACCGGAAATCGCCGCAATTTCTCTGAACTGTCGCATGGCCATCTCTACGGCATTTACACTCGACTGAATATCTTCCGCCAGATGAAAGGTTGAAAATACATTATTCCGTAAAGCTGTATCAATGGGTATTTCCGTATCTGATAACAATTCAAATCCGTAATCATTCATAGCGATGGTAAAACTAATAGGTTGCAACTGAGCAATTCGCCACGCCATCAAAGTACTGATTCCCTGATGCACCGCCCGCCCTTCGAATGGATACACCAACAGATGAAATCCTTCCCGGCTTTTAAAATATTCAATGAGTAGTTGATTTTCATTGGGTACCAGAGACCGGTGTGCCTGTAAATCCGTGAGCGGTTTTATTTTTTTCAATTCCTTATCCGGATATTCACCTCTGCTTAGCAACGCCACCTTTTGTCGTAATTCTTCCGATAACTGGGAAGACAGTGGCAGGCGCCCACCCTGCCAGGACGGAATTTTTCCCCGTTTCTTTTTACTTTTTTTGACAATCACATCCATTCCACGAATGTGTATTAATTCCAGACTGCGTCCGGCAAACCAAAAAGTTTCTCCGGGTTTAATTTGTGAAATAAACCACTCTTCCACTTGTCCGATTTTTCCACCCCGCATATATTTTACGTTCATCGAACTATTCCCGACAATCGTCCCCATCGACAACCGCTGCCGGGTCGCCATTTTTTTATTCATAATCCGGTAAAGCCCCGTATGAAAACCAACCCGCCGCATTTCTTCGTACGCGTCCATGGATGGTCCACCCGTGGTAATAAAATCGAGCAGCCAGTTCCACTCTTCGTCCGAAACGCTGTTGAACGCATAGGTAGTCCGAATTTCAGAGAGGGTCGATACGGGTTCAAAACCTTCTGAGGTAGCCAGCGTAACAAGGTACTGTGCCAACACATCAAAAGACCGGATGTAAGGATAACGGGCTTCCAGTTCCTGGTTTTTGACAGCCGTCCGAATCGCAGAAGCTTCAATTAATTCCAGTGAATTGGTGGGTACAAAATGTATCCGGCTGGTAGCACCCGGCTGATGACCACTACGTCCCGCCCGCTGCATAAAACGAGCAACGCCTTTAGGAGAACCAATCTGAACAATGGTTTCTACGGGACGAAAATCCACTC
Organism: uncultured Saprospiraceae bacterium; assembly: GCA_937921555.1. GTDB lineage: Bacteria > Bacteroidota > Bacteroidia > Chitinophagales > Saprospiraceae > JALZUU01. The sequence continues at coordinate 1,077 of CAKZUV010000358.1, read as the reverse complement.
CCAAATCCAGACTGGAAGTGCAGACAACGGCTTTTAGTTGTTCGGTGTGCAGTGCTTCTTCTACCCAGTCGCGGAGTTCACGACTGATCGATCCGTGGTGCATCGCGATTTGTCCGGCCAGATCTTCGTCGGCTTCCAGTAACCGCTGGTACCAGATTTCGCATTGTGCCCTGGTATTGGTGAAAATTAAAGTAGTTTTACTGTTATAAATCAGAGGCAGGACTTTCGGTAGCAGTGTTATTCCCAGATGTCCCGACCACGGAAAACGCTCTATCTCGTCGGGCATAACCGTTTCGATGACAATTTTCTTTTTAATTTTAGAACGGATAATTTCCCAGTCGCCGTTTTTATAATCCGGACCTAACAGTACTTCTACCGCCTGTTCCATATTGCCGATAGTAGCGGAGATACCCCATGTTTTCAATCCGGTACATTTGGCCCGTAACCGCGAAAGTGCCAGTTCCATTTGTACACCTCTTTTGGTTCCGATCAGTTCGTGCCATTCGTCGATGACGACGGTTTTTAGATTTTTAAAAAATTTGGAATATTCGGCACTGGCGATCAGGAGGTGTAAACTTTCCGGGGTGGTAATCAGAATTTCCGGTGGTTTCTTTTTTTGTTTTGTACGGTCAGAAGTTTTGGTATCTCCCGACCGGATGGAAATTTCCCAGTTTAGTCCCAGGGCAGCAATCGCCCGGCTTCCGGCGTTTTTGATTTCTTTTGCCAGCGCCCGGATGGGTGTAATCCAGACGACCTGCAGTCCGTTATTTTTTGCGGCCGGATCGTTTGGAGAAGTTTGTTGTAAAAATTCCAGTAGTACCGGAATCATCAGCGAGTACGTTTTTCCACTACCGGTGGGCGCGTTTACCAGACCACTTTTCCCCGTCAGATAAGCCTCCCAGGTCTTTTTTTGAAATGGAAAAGGTTTCCAGTCGTTCTGCTGGAACCAGGATAAGGCGGGTTGGAACGATTTGGATTTATTAAATTTCAATTTCAAGCAGGTTAATGAAGCTCCCCGAGGCAAGCCGTCGGGGTATCGCTCAAAGCTAAACACCGTTAATCGGTAAATGAGTTAAT
>CAKZUV010000357.1 GCA_937921555.1 uncultured Saprospiraceae bacterium | reverse complement strand
AAATAAACCCTGATTTTAGCGTCCTTCCCGTGTCTTTCTCAAAAAAAGTACGGTTTTTGCACTTCTCTATTCAACTAACCATACCAACCACCCTTCCTGCAATAACCATGATATCCCATGATGATTATTTAAAATACATATTTAAATAATTATCAATTATTTGACTTGACACCTCCCGCAATAAATTAGAATAATCAATTTGGTTATTGGCCGCTGATATGACCAATAGCATTCAATTTCCTGGTTTACCAAAGCCCTAAAACCTAAAAGCATGACGCAGTTTTTATTACGAACAGCCATTATTTTTTCTCTTTTTATTCTGACGGGATTCTCCGTAATCGCACAACACACACACACCAAAACATGCGGCTCGGACCACATGGCAGATCTGATCAAACAACAATTTCCGGAACACGCAGAAGCCTGGGAAGATTTTCAACAACGTGTTATTCCGGCTTTATCAGAATACGAACCGGTAGATCAGCGGGCCGCAGCGCCTATTCTCCGGATTCCCGTGGTGGTTCACGTCATCCATTCCGGGGAAGCTATTGGTACCGGATCAAATTTATCCGTCGCACAAATCCAGGCACAAATAGACATCCTGAACGAAGATTTTTCGGCTCAGAATGCCAACTTTAATCAAACACCGTCCCAGTGGACTTCGGTTATCGGCAATCCGGATATTCAGTTTTGTCTGGCCAATGTTGATCCAGGGGGTAACCCAAGTAACGGGATCACCCGCCATAATCTGACCGTCACGGGTACCAATACCAACAATAGTAATATCGAAGACGAGATTAAACCACAAACAACATGGAACGCTAACATTTACTATAATATCTGGACCCTGCCCATCCCCGGTACCACCGCCAACGGAGGAACCGTAGGTTATGCGTACCTGCCCAGCAATTTTGCGATTGGTTCTGATTTTGACGGATCAGTAATAGACTGGCGCTGGTTTGGCGCTCCGGGCTTCAGCCAATCCGGGTATAAAACACTAACCCACGAAACGGGTCATTATCTGGGGCTGCCTCATACATTTAACGAAACCGATTGTAATGGAGATGATAATATTGATGACACACCAAATATCAGTGCCGCTACCGCCAGTCTGATTCCGTCCTTGAGTTGCAGCAACAATAATTTTCCCACGGGGCCCAGTTCCTGTGGCAATGAACACATGTACGTCAATTACATGGATTATGTAAATTCAGATTATTGTTATACTTCTTTTACAGCCGGACAAATTGCCGTTATGCGGGGCGTGCTGGAAGGCGACCGACCGTTTAATTATGGTAGCCGTCTGGCTTTAATTAACAATAGCAATACGGCCTGTGCAGATGCGGCAAATAATATAGGTATCGTTTCCGTCACTCAACCAACGGCGGGTACGACCTGCACGCCCGGTCCGGTTACTCCGCAAGTCGTGGTTGGAAATTTCGGTACCGAAACTGTTACCACATTTTCCGTTTCCTACCAAATTGATAATGGTACAGCCGTTACCGAAAATTTTGTAGACAATATCCCCAGCGGCGAAACCATTACGGTCAGTCTTCCCGCTTTTACACCACCCGGCTCGGCCTATGACTTCACGGTTTACACTCAAAATCCAAACGGGGTAACAGATACACAACCCGACAATGATACTACTTCTGTTTCATCTTTACTGGTTACACCGCAGGGATTACCATTACTGGAAAATTTCACAGCTACGGCAATTAATCCTACCGCAGCTGGTTCTTATACATTCAATCCGGATACGGATGATTTTGCGTGGCAACACGTTCCTACTTCTGCCAACGGTTCAGCCGGAGGTTCTATCATGTTTGATAATTACGAAGGAGACAGTGGAAACAATCCTTTTGGAACCATTGATGCTTTTATAAGCCCGGTACTGAATTTATCGAACAGCAGCAACACTACCCTGACTTTTGACGTGGCTTACGCACGTTACGAAAACAATGGTCAGTTTTTTAATGACAGTATGATAATTTTAGTTTCTACTGATTGTGGCAGTACTTATAACGAACTGGTTTTTAACGAAGGAGGGGCTACCCTGGAAACAGGAACCGCTACGTCCGACGCCTTCACTCCGTCTCCCAACGAATGGGAAAGCAGAACAGTCAATTTGAATAATTATGATGGTCAACCATCCGTCTCAATTGCGTTTGTCAATATTTCCGGATGGGGGAATCGATTATTTGTAGATAATATTAATATCAATGCCGAAGAAAATAGCTGTGATATCGCCACAGCAATTTCCACCATCGACGCCAATTGTTTCGGAGAAGATGGATTCGCACAGATCACCGTTCAAAGCGGGACAGCACCTTATTCTTATCTTTGGGAAACAGGAGATATTTCCGATATCCTCAACGCACCATCCGGCACGTATCAGGTGACCGTCACGGATGCCAATGGTTGTACAGACGTAGCCTTTGCTCAGATTCTGGAACCAGCTCCGCTTTCTTTGGGCGTGGATAAAACCAACGAAACTACGGCTGGTGCCAACGACGGTACCGCAACCACCAACGTTAGCGGAGGTACCGGACCAGGATACACTTTTAACTGGAGTAACAATGCAACTACTTCTTCCGTCAGTAATCTTTCACCGGGAAACTACTCCGTTACGGTTACCGATCAGCAGGAATGTTCCAACGAAGTCAGCTTTGTCATTCAGCCCGGACCGGTTGATTGTAGTGAGTTGTCACTGACGCTGCAACCTGTTGCAACCAGCTGTGCCGATAGCAATGATGGAAGTATTAATTCAATTTCTACTGGAGGTTCCGGTCCTTATCAGTACAATTGGTCGAACGGTATGTTTACACAAAACATTAATAATATATCTTCCGGAATTTATCAGTTAACGATTACAGACCAGTTGGGATGTTCTTTGAGTAAGACAACTACGGTCAACGCTCCGCCCCCTTTGACGGCGATTTTGTCCGCTACTGAAAATCAGCTTGGCAGTGCCCCACCCGATGGAACTGCCTCGGTTAGTGCCAATGGCGGAGTAGGCAATTATTTTTACCAATGGTCTAACGGAGGAACGACCGCTACCATTACCGGTTTATCAGCGGGCGTTTATTCAGTTACCGTATTTGATAACAACGAATGCACCTGGACCGGAGATGTAGAGGTAACGAACGAAGAAATTGATTGTAGTAGTCTGAATTTAAATATTACCAGTAGCAATATTAGTTGTAACGGAGCGACGGATGGATTTATCAGTACGCTGGCTTCCGGTGGTTCTCCGGAATATATTTACCAATGGAATAACGGAATGAATACTGCGTCTATTGACAATTTACCAGTCGGCGTATATCAGGTGACCATTACGGATGTGAATGGTTGTTCGGTTGTAGAAACAACCGAAATTTCAGAACCTGCACCGATTATTTCTAACATAAGTGCTGACAGTGATCCTTGCAACAGTGTCGGTGGTACGGTATCGGTAGATCCAACAGGTGGAATGAGTGGCTACCAGGTAACCTGGAGCAATGGTGTTACCGGTTTCAACAATAATATTACTCAAAGTGGAAACTATCAGGTAACGATTACTGATGCGGCCGGATGTACGACTACGGATGCTATTAGTATCACGGTGAGTAATTCCGTGCTGGCCATTGACCTTAGTACAACCGATGTTAGTTGCGCTGGTGATAATGATGGTTTTGCCATTCTTGGAATTGTTGGGGGTACACTTCCAATTAGTTACGAGTGGAGTACTGGAGAAACAGGAAATTCGATTGACAATTTAGAAGCGGGTACCTACTCCGTAGAAGTTACCGATGGAATGGGCTGTCAGCGAAATCAGATATTTACGGTCGATGCTCCGGCACCGATTGTGTTGAATTGCTCGGGAACTCCGGAAAATAACGGCGCCGACGGATTTGTGCAGGTAAGCGGTTCGGGAGGAAGCGCTCCGTATAATTATAGCTGGAATACCGGAGATACCGGATCATTTATTCAAGGGATTATCAATGGTAATTATCAGGTAACGGTAACCGACCAAAACGGCTGTAGTAATGTTTGCAGCGTAAACCTGACTCCGACCAACACGGAGACGCCGGCTAATTTTACGACGTTAAATATCTTTCCGAATCCGGCAAGCGAACAGCTTTTTATCCACGCTGACTTGCTGGAATACGAATCGGTCCGTATCAGTCTGGTGAATCTGATTGGTCAAACCGTTAAGTCCGAAACCACCGGTGGTACCACGATTAGAAATACGATGGACGTGACGGATTTAGCAGCCGGAACTTATCTATTGCGATTAGAAACCGAAAATGGAACCGCCATACGAAAAGTGGTGATTTTTTAAATTTGACAAATAAAATTTAGTGATATATAATTTTATTTTTTAATAAGATCTTTAGGAGAGGATCGGTTTTAACTTAAAAGTTATAACCGGTCTTTTTTTTTACACTTTTCGTTGTCATTCAGCAAAAAAAACGAGTATTATTGTAGCAATTGTTGAAGCAATTTAGAGCATGTCTAAATTTTATTTTAAACAAGCTCTTAAAATTTGTAAACAACTTCAGCAGAACAAAATTATTTTAAAAATAAACATACATAAATTATGAACTTACCTTTTTTCAGTATTCTCAAAGAAGTTATCAAATCTGTAAAAAATAAAAACCAGGCAGATCCCAATGTAAAGACGGCCGATCCTTCCGTTTTTGATCAGTTAGAAAAGCGCGTGGACAACAGCAAGCCAGCCGAGACGGAAGTCTTTATTGAAGAAATGAAGCGAAACGTGGACCACGTACAACGGGAGAACCGGGACAATCCAAATGTGGAAACCGCCGACCGTTCTATTTTTGAAAACATGCAAAAAGAACTGGAAGCATTAAAGGCCAAGATGGCGCAACAAAACAATACAACTGCATCCGCTCCCGCTGCGTCTTCCACTTACACCAATGAGCCCGCTCCCGAAGTAAAAAGAACACCCGCCGTTGAGCAGACCTTAGCGATGACCAATAGCGGTGGAGGAAGTTTGTCCATGCGTACCCAGCCGGATATGGGCGCTGCTACCCTGGACACCCGCGTGGCTGATTCTTCGCTGGTAAAAGTGATCCAATATTCTGATAACTCTATTCATCTGGACGGAAAAAATACCCGTTTTGTAAAGGTGGATGTCAACGGTCAGGTAGGCTGGATTCTGGAAAGTTACCTGAACTTTAACTAATAAGTGTTGAAGTGTTGAAGTTACGTATGTATTCAACACTTCAACATTCTTTGTATTTAATAGACTTTATTCCAAAATAATCATTTTAGATTCACACCTATTGCTCTTTCGTATTTTTGATCATAGAAATTGTAAATCCACCAAGCACCAGAATTATCAATCCCATCAGGGCATAAAGCCAGAGGCTATTGGAAAATAGTGGCGTTCCTGCGTCCGGGTTCGTCCCTTTTTTGTAGACAGCCTTTCCGAGTTGAACAACTGCTGGTTTTTCCGGAATATTTTTTTTGAAGCTAATCAGATCGTACACAGGATAAGACAACTGACGGTTTCCGTATTGCAAGGTGTAAGGTGGCTTCCCGTCAAAGCGCGCGAGCAGATAATGTCTGGCACCTTTGACTTCCACGGTTGGAATATCGAGCATTTGATTGTCCTGATTCTGAATGATAATTTTTATCTTGCTCGTCAGTTTTTCATCAACCGGAAAAACATTGTTACCGAACGAACTCAAAGTACCACTCCCCGCATTCATCCACTGTTCGCGCCAACCGGTTTCCGTTTTAAGGCTATCTTTCAGGAATCGCACCGAAAAATTCCGGTAATAATCATAATCAACAGAGGGGTTTATTTTCAGATAACTAACGGGAACGACTTTTCCCAAATGAATTGTTAATTCACTATTTTTAGAATTGGGAACGGGTTGGTGACGAATAGAATCTACGGGCCAGTCTACGTATTCTCCCGAGGTTACCGCCGCGCTGTTGATCGTCACCGCGTTGAGTATAGGCTTTTCCTGTGATTTTATTTTTACTCTTAAAAAAGGAAAATTGACCGGATCAAAATCCAGGCGGGTAAACCGATATTTTCCCGGCAGTGCCACGATCCGATAATCTTCCAGAATGGTAAACCACTCTTTTTGATTCGTACTTCCTTCTAGTAAAACTTTCCAGTCAAAGTCATCATTTTCAAAATCGAGGTTGATCCGGCTCAAGGTGGGTTCGTCCGAAATTTCAAAGGTAAAATAGTAATCCGTTCCTTTTCTGGTCTGGTTAATAATAGTGGATGGTACGGGTTTCATGATCGTACGGGGCTGATCTTTTACGAGCAAATAAGGCTGTTCTACCGGTTTGTTATTTTCATTTTTCCCAAGAATCCGGATACTTGCGTAAGAGCGGTGTAACCGACCGAATGCTTCTACGGGAAGGTCTACGCGATGCCATTGATCTCCGACGCCATTGACAGGATGTTCATAGTAGCCCTGACCGTTGGAAAAATATCCCAGGCAGATCAGTAGAAAATATACTCCCCATTTTTTATTCTTCCGTAATTGCATTTTCATATTTTTTATATAGAAATGGTATAACCAGTAATAACACTCCAAGACTGATCAGGACGACCGTTTTTCCGATGGTATCCAATCCCGCAAAATCGTATATAAAGAATTTCAACAGTGTCATTCCAAATATTCCAAAAGCAAGATATCGTAAGTATTTGTTTTTTCTGTAAATGCCCCACCCGATCAGGCCAAGCGCATATACCCCCCAGAGGATACTAAGTCCAAAACGGTGTGGCTGTACGGATCCCCGCATATCCATCCATCCGGTTAATTCAAAACTTAAAATGGCCAGGATAGAAAGATGAAAACCAACCATAAATGCGATATCCAGGTATTTAATCTGAAAGAAGTCTTTGATGGTTTTGGCAATCATAATTATCATTCCGCTGACGGCTGCCAGACTGAGATACCGTATTACCAGGTGCATGATGCCCCGGTCGAAGTACGGAAATGCTGCCCGGTTGATCCAATTATTCCATAATTCCAGCAAATTTTGTTGTCCTCCCGTAATGAATAAAAATAGCGTGGAAGACATCAAAACCAGAACTACGGTAGCCAGTATTTTATTTTTAACAAACCGAAGATTTACTGCTGATAACGCGGTAAAAAACAGCATGGAATAGATAAACAAAGAAGCAGTATTAAATTTTAAATAACTATTGTTAGCGGGTACAGAGACCGTTTCTGCGCCCGTCGTTTCGACCATCGCCGAGTAATCAAAACCTTGTGTCCAGTACAAATCAATTTCAATAAAAAAGGTCATATAAAGCATCAATAAAAATACACCGGACAGAAGTATACTCAGTAAACTCATCACATCTTTTCTTTTAGGTACCAGTTTTTCTTTTGATTTAAAATGTAAATAACAAAGCATCCCGAATCCCACGACAAAGAGTGCATTCAGTAAAAAATCAGCATTAAAAACCGGTAAAATTTTACTCAATTCACTACTATAAATACTGCGCTTGCTTTCGCCCCACGATAAAAGTACGCCTCCCATTGCGAGCACCATTCCTACGTAGGACATTTGTTCGTAAAAATAAATATCCTGTTTTCTGGCAATCCAGAATAAGAGTACCGCTTCCGCCAGCCAGATCATCGGAACCCAGGTTCCATCAAGTTGAACGGGTATAGCGATGGTAATAAAAACCAGTACCAGTCCGGAAATAAGATAGAATAAACTTTTATCTGCCAGACGATATTTATAGATCAACGCACTAACGCCAAAATGTATCAACGCGTTCAATAAGGTAAACAAACCCAGAAACTGTGAAAGATCCGCAGTTTCAGCAATCACATAATAACCCAATCCGTAAAAAACAAAAGCATTCATTAACACCAGGGCTACATCACGGCGTAAAAACTTTTCGCGGCGCCATAATTTGTATCCCAGAAAGGCCGCGTAAAACGTCAGAAAATAAATAATTCCAAACGTAAAAGCCACCGACTGATGGTGCACCCGGTATCCTTCTAGTATGACCCAGAATGCAAAAATACTATAGGTAATAAAAAAGGCCAGATAATACAGAATCTTCCAGTATTTCCGGATGGAAATCAGCATCACTCCGATATTGATAATCGCTATGTAACTAAACATAAACACTTCTCCTCCACTATTATTACTCAGCAGAAATGGTACCGCATAACTACCCACCAATCCCAGAACAGCAATGATCTGACGATTGTAATTCAAAGCAGCTACCACCGTAAAGACCGTAAACAACGCCATGAGTCCAAAGGCTATTGCCTGCGGAATAATCCCATAAAAAGCGTGGGCAAAAAAGGTCATAAAATAGAGGATCGTCACCGCTCCGCTGATGATGACCGCACTCAATTTTTCGTAGTCTTTTTTCAGGCTGATGGCCGTTCCGACCATCAACACACCGAGGATGTACCCAAGCACAATCCGGGTCATCGGATTAATCAGATTATTATTAATCGCATACCTTCCACCAATTGCAGCCCCCAGAACCAGTACCAGAATTCCGATTTTGCTGATCAGGTTTTCTCCAATAAATTTTTCGAAATTTACCGGCATCTCCCAGCCTTTTTTGGGCGTTGCCGGTACCCGTTTCGGAGCGGTTTTCCGGGGAGGTACAGGCGGAGTAGTAACCGGTTTTGAAGAAGGGTCGCTTTGGATCGGTTCGGATACGGGGGTGGGATTTGCTGTTTCGGGCAATACGAGCGGATCACTCATCGGATCATCCAAAACGGGATTTTCGGAGGAGGAAGTCCCGTCGAAATCAAGTTTGTTTTTGACCATCTCTACCTCCCGGCGCAGCTGATTCAACTCATGCTGAACGGTATCCTGCCGGCGATTGAGGGCCTCCATTCTTGCCAGCAACTGCCGCAAATAAGCTTCGTTTATTTCCATGAATGATTTTTTAGGAGGTAAATATGGATCATTTCCGATCCAAAATAGTAATTCTTAGACCAAGATGGATAGAATTATAGATAAACAGGCATTTTTTCCGGTAAAAGCCGCTATAGAGTGGAGATTAGTTAACGCATCTTACCGGGTCGAGGATAGATATTTACAGTCAACAGGAATCAATCAACCATAAAAAAAAAGCCGTAAACTGATCGTCTACGACTTTTTGGTGCCCGGGAAGGGACTCGAACCCCCACGCCTTGCGGCACACGCACCTGAAACGTGCATGTCTACCAATTTCACCACCCGGGCTTGTAATCGCAAAAATACAAAATATATTTGGAATATGGCAACCAAAAGGCGCGTTTATCCATTGTACTTTTTCTATTCTTTAAGAGATTTTCTAAGTTGACGAATTAGTTTCCCTCAACGGCAAAATACGGTTGGAATATTCGACGGACTGTACCGTTATGTGTGTCATTTGGCATCCCGCACCTTGTATTCCTAGAGGAAAGCCAACGCGCTGACACACTTGACAGGACAATCTCTATTCGACCATTACTTTTTGCAATCTCTTTTTAAAATTGTACCTCCCGGTTATCGCCCTCCTCCCCGGTACGGCACCACCTTCTGTTTTTTGGTATTTCCCTGCAGCTGTGGTTTTGGTCCGCCGAGCGGCTTGGTCATTTTCTTTTTCGATGCCTTACTTCCGGATTGATTGCTCCGTGGATGAACCAGTTTCATTTCTTTTACCAGATGTCCGGCGCCAGCATATTTGTCAATAATAAAAAGAATATAGCGGGCATCGACCATGATATTCCGGCAAATCGAAGGATCGTAATTAATATCACTCATCGTTCCTTCCCACACCCGGTCAAAGTTCAATCCCACCAGATTTCCGCTCGCATCAATGGCGGGGCTGCCTGAGTTTCCTCCGGTTGTATGGTTAGAACCCAAAAAGCAGACGGGCATTTTACCATCCGCCGTCGCGTAAATTCCATAATCACGGGCAGCATTCAACTCGATTAATTTTCCGGGCACATCAAACTCGTAATCTCCCGGCTGATATTTCTCAATCACACCGTCCAGCGTCGTCAGCGGATTGTAGGTAATTCCGTCACGAGGATTATATCCCTGCACCTTTCCGTAAGTGACCCGCATGGTAGAATTGGCATCCGGCCAGAAGCGTCTGTCCGGAAAAGCTTCCATCAGACCCGCCATGTAACGACGTTGCAGACCGGCAATTTTTCCATTTATTTCCTGGTAAGGTCCCGCGATTTTTTCCCGGTACACAGTTCCAATTTTGTCAGCCATTTTAAATAACGGATCACTTTTAATTTTTTTGACCGCATCTTCCGGATTTTGGTTAACAACCTGTAACAATTTATTTTTATCCAAAACAATTGAATTAGCAAACACTTTTTCTGCCAGTTCGTTATAATCGCGTATTCCGTTCGCCGTCAAATAATTTTGCATAGAAGCGGAGATTTCTTTTGCTCCATCGGCGTTCCCGTACATTTCGGTCAGCCGGGCAAAAACCTGCTGGTCAATATTAGGGTTATAATTTTTATAGAAATTATCCAGCGCCCCGGTAAGTCGTGCCTTGAAGCTTTCGTAACCTTCATTCCCATTTTTTTCGTAGGCATTCGTAAGGCGGCGCAGGGAAGAAACAATACGCATCGCTTCGATATTTCTCCCCATAATTTCGTTGTAATAATTGGTAGACAGCACGTACGGTTCCAGCAATTTATACTGTTCCTTGAAAGCGGGCAAGATGTCTCCGTATCTGTCTTTCAGACTCAAACTACTATTTAGTTTTTTGGTAAATTCTTTTTCCAGTGTTGCCTTTTTTCCGAGGGCGTTGGTTGCGATCAATCCCTGATTTTCGCCGATCCACTTTTTCCAGTAATTGGCAACTCTGGCAAATTTACTGGCGTACTGAATTTTGGTTTGCTCGTCTTTCCGCATTTCTGCGTCAATAATTTTCAGTGCCGCGTCACGAATCGCAATCCGTGCGGGATTAACCGTTTCGACCAGTTGCTCGACGGCTACGCCCGGCAGATACTGATTGGTTCGTCCGGGAAAACCAAAGACCAGCGTAAAATCGCCTTCCTCTACGCCATCCAGGGAAATTGGTAAAAAGTGTTTAGGTGTGTATGGTTTATTATTTTCACTGTATTCAGCGGGTTCATTATTTGGTCCTGCGTAAATTCTGAACAGGGAAAAATCACCCGTATGCCGGGGCCATTCCCAGTTATCGGTATCCGCACCAAATTTACCAATCGACTCGGGCGGAGCACCGACCAAACGTACATCATTATAGGTTACGGTCGTAAAAGAAAAATACTGGTTACCATGATAAAAAGGGCGAATCATTAATTCTTCAAATTCTCCCAACTTGGTTTTTTCTTTTAAAGCCGCCATATTTTTATCAATCTGAGACTGTCGTTCCTTGCTGGTCATTTGATCGTTTACCCCGGCGAGCATCGCCTCCGTCACATCGTCGATACGTACGATAAAACGGACAAACAATCCCGGGTTGGATAATTCTTCCTGAAAGTTTTTGGCCCAGAAACCATTTTTCAAATAGTTTTTTTCCAGCGTGGTATGCGACTGAATTTGTCCGTAACCACAATGGTGATTGGTCAGTAAAAGTCCCTGATCAGAAATCAGTTCGGAAGTACAAAATCCGCCAAAGTGGACAATCGCGTCTTTAAGGCTTCCCTGATTTACACTGTAAATTTGCTCAGCGGTGAGTTTCATTCCCATCGTTTGCATCTCTCCTTCGTTGAGTGCTTTGAGGAGTTGTGGCAACCACATACCTTCTCCGGCACGCAGAAAAATGGCAGAGGAAAGGAAAAAAATGATTAATAATATTCTATTTTTCATAATATTTTATTTGGTGAAGTTCATGGTAAAATTAAGTAATTTTATGATCAACCCCGTATAAAACTTAACAGATTAGATTACTTTTAAGCAAAAAATGCTATTTCAAAATAATCAGATAGATTTAACCACCCTGCCCCGGCTGGAAAATATTACGATAGAATCGCTGAGTCCTTCATACCTTACGGTTTCATACCTGGGAACCACTATTTTCTATTTGATCGTCGCGATCCTATTAACCGTCCTGCATTTTTTTGCGGAATTTGAGATTCCTTTCTGGTTAAAACTGGGCGTTGCCGGCGTCTGGTTGTTTTTATTTTTATTTACTTTATGGCATACTTACATGAATTTTCGGGTACAAGGTTTTGCGATCCGGGAAAGAGATCTGACGTATCGTTCCGGGGTATTTTTTCGCAGTACAACCGTTATTCCCTATAACCGGATTCAGCACGCGGAAGTAAAACAAGGTCCGATTGAGCGGAGATTTGGTTTGCAGCAACTCGAAATTTATACTGCCGGCGGAGATGGCAGTGATTTGTTTATTCCCGGATTGCCTGGGAACCGGGCGGATCAATTACGGGATTATATTATTGAAAAAGCGGGAAAACATGACCAGTGATACTACTTCTTTGCGGGAAGAAGCGCGGCAATCGCCAGTGGCCATTATCATCATTTTACAAAGACTTTTTGTGATGATCGTAAAAAGCGCCTGGCCGGTTTTTGTTTTTTATTTTATTAATCCGCAAAGTAAGATTGAATATTTTATTACGCTGATCGGAATCGGAGCGGTTGCCTTGTCTACGGTAGGTTCCCTTATTTCCTATTTTACATTTTATTTCCGGCTGGAAGAAACCGAGCTGGTAATCCGTTCGGGATTGCTGAATAAAACATTTCGTACCATTCCTTTTGACCGGATACAAACAATCAGCTTTACGCAAAATATTATTCACCGGATTTTTAACGTCGTACAACTCGATCTGGATACGGCGGGGTCGAGTGGCAGTGAACTGGCAATCAAAGCGCTCAGCCGAACCAAAGCCAACGCCATAAAATCTTTTATTCTGGATCAGAAAAAATCAATTCCCGCACAAAATGAAACAGAAATGTTACGATCCGAAACCGAAAATTCTGTCCAGTCGGTTGTTTCAGAAAAACCTGGAATCACCCTTTTGCACCTCTCCGTAAAAGACCTCCTGAAAATTGGTGTTTCCCAAAATCACCTCCGTACGGTCGGTATTATGATCGCTTTCTTTTTTGGAATTTCACAATACGCAGAAGAATTGTTGACTAAAGAAAAAGAAGAGGAAATCTGGTTATTGCTGTTTGGTTCCGTTGTGATTATTTCGACGTTGGTGGTCTTGCTATTTGTCGCTGCTTTTTTTCTGAGTTTAATAAATACCGTTTTAAAATATTATGACCTGCGTGTCCTGGCATCCGAAAAAGGATATACCATTACGGCTGGCTTATTTACCAAAACCGAACAATCCGCCCAGCACCAAAAAATTCAATTACTGGAATGGCGCAACAATCCAATCAAACGGATTTTCGGAATTTCTACCCTTTACCTCAAACAAGCGGCCAGTGCTGCGCTCAATCGAAAAGGGACCCTCGTGGTTCCCGGCTGTTATCTTCCTCAGATAGAAATGGTCCGCGACAGTTATTTTTCTGATTTCAACAAAGCAGACTTTAAAGCATACGGCATCAGTCCTTTAATCATCGGACGGGTTGTTTTATACCTTGGAGTTGTTCCCGCCATATTATTTACAACAATGTATACACTGAACTCATGGTGGGGACTACTTTTCCTGGGATGGATTCCGGTCGTATGGATGTTTGCCCGGCTTTATTATAAAAAATGGCGATACGCTATTAGTCCCAGAGGAGTATACCTGACCAAAGGTTTCCTTGGACAACACGCCGCTATTTTGAGATGGTACAAAGTACAGTCCGTCACTTTAAAACAAAGTCCTTTCCAGCGAAGAAAAGCCTTAGCAACTCTCCAATTTTCTACGGCAGGCGGCAACCTGACGCTTCCCTACATTCCATTGGAACACGCAAAAATGCTAAAAGACTATGTACTTTATTCGGTAGAAAAAAGCGTGGACGACTGGATGTAACAGCACCTGACGGCAGACCGTTACGTATCCGCAACCAGAAACATGAATTCATCCTTGAATTATCGTATCTTTTTTTATTTAAACTATTTCTACCCTCAATGAAAACCCTGACTATCTCTCCGGATACCTTACGGGTAACACTCCAACACGACTAGGGGTAAACACCCTTTTTTTCTTTCCGACAGAACAAATTTCTAAATATACCATTATACTACTGGGCACTTATAAACAAATAGTGATTACCAGGTTACATTCCACTCAAATTCAGACAACACATTTATTTTTTTAATAACCCGCTGTTATTTAACGGACCTCTATGTCTATACAGCAACAAATTTCAAAATGAAAAAAACATATATTTCTCTTTTATTTTTGCTCGCGGCAATGACGGCTTCCGCACAAGTAGTTATTGATGATGATGAAACCTCACTAACGGGAAAGGCCATTACCGGACAGAAAATTACGCTGGCTCAAAACAGTAAAATTTCCGAAAAATTTACGGAACCCGATGTGTATCAGATTGATACCCGTAAAATTTTAACCACGTTGAATTCACCCAATTTTAACAATGAGCTACAAATAAAGCTTGATGCTGATCAAAATTGGGATTTGGAATTATATCCGGTGGAATTACGAAGTCCGGACTACCGGCTCCGGGTCTTTACCGAACGGGGCATCGAAGCATATCAAATGCCTGACATCAAAACCTATTATGGATATTTGAAAGGCCGCCCCGATACGGAGGTTAGATTAACGGTAAAAGACGGATTTCTTTACGGCTTTATAGAAGATGGAGAAAGTACTGTATACTTTGAACCCGCTGAACGTTTTCAGCCTACCCTCAATCACGGGGAAATTGTAGTTTACGGACCTAATCAGGTAAACGCAGAAACGAGAACTTGTGCTCACACGGAAAAAATTGATAAAACAGAAACCGACTCCAATCCCGGCCAGACATTAACTGCCGCCGGAGAATGTTTTGAACTGGACCTTGCGATTGCTACGGACTATAGTTATTACCTGGATCGAGGTTCTGACGTAGATGCAGTAACTGCGTATACGCTTGGGGTGATGAATAACGTAGCCAACAATTACCAGCTGAGTGGCAGCACTAATTTTGCCGATGGCATCGAGTTTCTGATTGTAGAAAATTTTGTGGTCACCACTCCGAATGGCGATCCCTGGACCAACTCCACCAACCCCGGAGTATTACTTCCCGATTTCAGAGACTGGGCCAATACCGGAACCGGATTTTCCGCCACTCATGACCTTGGACAGTTGTGGACCAACCGGGATTTTGACGGATCAACCGTTGGGCTGGCCTATACCGGTGTCAACGTCATCTGCAGCAATTCACGGTATCACATTCTCGAAGATTTTACTACCGATGCTGCAACACTGCGGGTATTGACTTCCCACGAAATAGGACATAATTTTGGGGCAGAACACGATGCGGGTGGCTCCGGATTTATTATGGCTCCTTCCATCAATATCACCAATGCCTGGTCTGAGGCTTCTAAAAATAGTGCCAATCAAGCCATCACTAATGCATCTACGGGTGGAGGTGCCTGCCTGGTCAACTGTTCTACGGGTCCGCCGACGAGTGATTTTACGGCCAGTTCAACGACGGGCTGCGCGGGAACCGCGATTACATTTTTTGACAATTCTATCAATGGAACAAACGGCTGGAACTGGTCTTTTCCCGGTGGAACACCGTCTTCTTCTACCCTGCAAAATCCGACCGTTGTCTATCCCTCAACGGGAAGTTACGATGTTAGTCTGACGGCCAGCAATGGTTCAGGAACAGGAACTACCGAATTTAAATCAAACTTTGTCAACATTATTAATAATCCTTCGACCGCCTGCGTACCCGGAGGCAGCACTGGCAATGGAGGAATCTATTTCTTTTCCATCGCAGACATCAGCAGTTCTTCGGGAAATGCCCAACAAGATGGTAGTGTTTATCTGGATAATGCCTGTTTACAAGTAACTGAACTTGAACCAAACACCACCTATCCGGTAGTTTTTAATGTAGGAACTTTTGGTCCTAATGGTACTTCTACGTTTAACCAATTGCGAATATATATTGATTTTAATAGTGATGGTGACTTTACGGATCCAGACGAATTGATCGCTACTTCCGAAGGGGCAGCGTTCGCGGGAGGTAATCGTACCTTTGATTATACCACGCCAACAACTCCGCCCGTAAACGGGGTAATTCTCAGAATGCGCGTATTCGCAGATCAATCCATCAGTAATCCCTGTCAGAGTATTTCCAACGGACAAGCAGAAGATTTTGGAATAATTTTCCCCGGAGTTGCTCCGCTACCGGTTACTTTGAGCAGTTATGATGCGACAGCAGAAAATAAATTCAGCCTGTTACAATGGATTACTGATTCAGAATATAACAACGATTATTATACGCTGGAACATTCTTCGGATGGAAGAAATTTTACTTTTCTGGACGAAGTAAGTGGAAATGGAACTACCAATCAAATCAGTAAATACGATTACCTTCACCAGACGCCCGTCATCGGAGATAATTATTACCGCTTGACACAAACTGATTTTGACGGTACGCAGGAAGTACTCGGAACCCGGGTGGTTAATTTTAAAACAGATGAGATCATTGTGGATATTCAACCCAATCCAATATCCGATCAGACGATCCGTACCGCCTATATCTCGCCGAAGGATGGGACAGTGGAATTAACGGTAGTAAGTATGGATGGAAAAATCATTCAACAAATTAACCGGGAAATTTTAGCTGGAACGAACAGGATCGACCTCGAAATTCCAACCCTTAGTAACGGCGTTTATTTTTTGCGAACGGTGATGGGCGGAATCGTTAGAACAAACCGGTTTGTAAAGACAAATTAATAAAATGGAATTTTCTGGTAAGCAGACAAAGTATTGCTTTAATCCGTTTTTATAATTTTTTTTACACTGAATTCAGGTTAGAATAGTTCAATAAGAAAACTGCCCGTTATGAATATTTAAATCATAACGGGCAGTTCTGTAATGAAATTTTTTACCGGAGACTATCCAGCGTCAATGCCACTTCTGCGGGTTCATAATCCCGGATAATCCCCACCGTAACCCGATCTCCCGGCTGATATTTTTCCAGAATCAGGATGAGTTCTCCCTGGTTGGTTACCTTTTCATTATTGATCGAAGTAATGACGTCTCCTAAAATAACAGAACCATTCCGTAACCGCTGCGTAGGCTGCAAACCGGATTTTTCGGCTGCTCCTCCTTTGACTATTCCCAGAATTAATATTCCCTCCATCCCTATTCTGCGCATCACCTGTGGACTTGCCAGCTCGACTCCCAGCGTTGGACGATTTATTTTTCCATACTTTATCAAGTCCGGAACCACCCAGTCCACTACGTGCGATGGAATCGAAAATCCGACACCCGCGTACGCACCCGAGGGGCTGTAAATAGCCGTGTTGACTCCGATCAGTTTCCCCTGTGAATCCAGTAACGGGCCACCGGAATTTCCGGGATTGATAGCCGCATCTGTCTGTATAACATCTCGAATCGGTACTTTACCCACCGACTCAATTTCCCGGCCCAGCGCACTGATAATACCCGTCGTCAGGGTTTGGTCGAGACCAAAAGGATTTCCAATCGCAAAAACGGACTGACCTACTCTCAAATTGTCAGAAGTACCGACGGGAATGGGTCGCAGTTCCATATCTTTCACTTCAATTTTTAAAACGGCCAGGTCCTTTTCAGGAGCGGCGCCTACAAGCGTAGCGGGATAAGTGGTTTGATCTGAAAAAGTAACGGTTGCTCGGTCTGCGCCCTGAATTACGTGATAGTTAGTAATGATATGTCCCGACTCATCCCACACAAAACCGGAACCACTACCACGGGGAATCTCACTGACATTGCGGGACCAGTAATCCCGGCGAACATTGGAAGTCGTAATAAAAACGACGGAGGGAGCAGCCCGTTCAAAAAGATTAATGGTCGCTGTTTCGTAGTCGGTGAAGCGATCATTGGGTTCAACCGTTTGCGGAGCGACAGAAGCAGTGTTTTTGACCAATAGATTTTTTGGGTTCAAGCTTTCGCTTTCTCCGGCAGCCTGCCGGTTTTGCCACGAAGTACCGATAAAAAATCCGGCAGCTAATAGAATTATTCCGATAAAGGATCTGATTATATTTTTCATATTTTGTTAGTTTACCTCATTTTATTCAACAAATATAAAAAATGTCCGGTTGACAAAAAAGGGAATTTTAACGATTTTTTATTCTACAAAAATACAATTGTCTTCCGTAGTAATTACATTGGAAAAATCATATTGCTCACTGAGTACTTTAGAAAAATCCACTGTTTGATTTATTTCGGATACGATTTCTAAAGCATTATTTCTATATTTAAATCCGGCTATTTTATCCCGGTTTTGCACAGGCACATAAAATACTTTTTCTTCGTTCTCTTTTGTTAAAACTGATAGACAAAGATTGCGGTCGCCATAGCCGTGATTGCTGTATTGACTTAATTCGTCTATGACTGTCAATTCCCCCGGTTCTATTTTTGCAATTTTTAAAATGCCACCAATGTGTGGGGTTTGTACCCAAACCAGTTCTATTATCCCATCGTCATCCAGATCATTCATGGTAACAATGTTGAGCCAGCGACTGGACTGACCGATTTCCGGAACGAACGCAAATTCTTCTAACTGATTATTTCTAACTTTATAAATAACAATTCCGGCTCCTTGTGTAACTTCTGTCCGGATGGTTATGATCTCTAAATTCCCATCCTGATCTACATCAAAAAGCCGAGGACGGATATCTTCAAATACATAATTATCAGTTAATGTTAGTTCGTAAAAAATACTGTCCACGACGACGACCAGCGCTCCTCCTTCTACCCCGTCTCCCATCACCCGGTGGTTGTACCTTTCGGTCGGACCGGTATATTGTGCGTAGACGCGCTGATCACGGCTGATGGAGATAGCCTGCTCTGGAAGTTGGTTATAATTATCACGGAGTTGTTCCAAAATGGTTGGACCTGAGTTGGGAGGAGGGTTTAGAATCTGAACATCTTCTTTACTACAACTTCCCATCATTAACAAATAAAATACGATGCTAACGTTCAGAAGTCTAGGTATAATTTCTTTCATCATCAATAAATAAATAAAGTTACAGGTTTTTAAAAATATAGTTGCCGTGTAAACACCAGATAATAAAAAAGCAACATTCTGTATCCAGTAAATAATAAAAATATTTTTTCATTATTTGTCCGCTAAATGATGTTTACATATAAAAATAAAAAAATCATTAAAAATAAAAACATTAGGTATCAATTTTGAATTAAGCCAACCCGCCTTCAGTTAATAATTTTAGTAAGGTATTAATTCGGAAGCTGATTTGGACTGTCCCCAATCCTTTGGACAACTTAACAATAATCCTTCGTGTAATTGTTAAAATTAAACAACTAATCTGTTTTCCACAAATTAATGCCTCAAAATTGACTGATCCTTCAAAGATCAAGGCAATTTTAGGGGTGTT
>CAKZUV010000356.1 GCA_937921555.1 uncultured Saprospiraceae bacterium | reverse complement strand
CTGGATGCGGATAAATAGAAGGTGATGTTTTTTATCAGATCAGGTAGAATTCGTTAATTTGCCGTGCAGAAAATAATGCGATCCCGCTGGGATCAGCTTGAAAATGCTGATCTATAACTGCATGGAAAAGATGTTTAGGATGAGAAATACCCGATCAAAAGTGAAGTTAGTACATAGCGTTATTTGAAATAAAATGAGTACGGAAGTAAATGTTCGTACTCATTTTTCGTTTACCGAAAATTTGGTGCGATGTTTCTTTTTCGGGATACTGCGTTTTGAAGATATAGATTTTCTACACTCAAAAATTTAATATTAAATACGTATGCGTAACACTTCTATTTTAAAATATTCGATTTGCTGTTTTTTTCTTTTTGGAATAATTGCCTGTGGCAGCGGCGTGGATAAAACCTTGTTGTACGGAACCTGGCAAGCGGTTTCTCTGGAAGAAAATGGTCAACCCGGAACGACCGATTTATCGGAAACCCGATTTATTTTTGACGCTTCCGGCCACTACGAATATCGGAGCAATATCAATTATAAGGAACAGGGTACCTACTTTCTGGATGGAAAATTTCTGATATCCAAAGACACCCTTCAGAAAGCGATTCCAAAATCAGTAAAGATCGAATATCTTTCCGCAGACTCATTGTTATTTAATATGAATAGCAATGGGATACCGCAGTTGTTAGGATTAAAAAAGGTAAAGTGAAAATGCTATTTAAAATAATTCAAACAGAAAAATTATACAGATTTCTGTAAAACAAGACACTATATATAGCATATTTTTTTAAATTAAAAATATAAAAGTTATTGGAATAGGGTTTGCAAGAAAGAATATTGATAATAAATATTTTTTCACAAACCCATGAATATGATTACGTACGATCAAGTGAAAGAAGCTATGATCAATCCGCCGGCGGCAGATCTGGTTTATCTTTTCAACGATATCGAAGCGTGCCTGAATAATCATCCCCTCTGTATTTTAGACGAGCATCCTTTTGAGATTCTGGACGAGTCCGGAAATTTCTGTATTAGTGCCACCAGCATTCAAAGCGAATATATTGCCTTTGTTTTGGGTAAGCACATTAAAAGTTCTTTCCCGCACGAGGTGATTGAACAATTTTTTAATATCGATAGTGATTTCAATCTTCAGTTTGGTAAAATCAAAGGCAGAAGAATTGATGGTTGTATTTGTATCATCCACCAGATGGAAAAAGAATACGATCTACAGTTAGTTTACGAAAATATTTATAAGTAAATATTTTACCTTTACCATCAAATTAAAATCACTAAAAATCCTGTCGCAATTATCTTGCAACAGGATTTTTTTATTTTAGACCGGCAAATAAAAGATGACTCCAGATACTTCCGCTATTCGTTCAACGCCGTCAAATCCTTGAGTGCTACCTTCAACTGGCCATCCGAACGAATTACCACGTGAATAAATTTCTCACTCACATACGTCTCACCAATACTCAGCTCCTTCATATTCCCTTTCAGAATGATGCCCGGTGTAATGGGATAATTGGCCAACGCCCGGTTTAGAATATCTTTGTATTCGTTCATATTTTCCTCCAGCGGGTAACGCATCGTCGCTTCGATGGTCTTTTCAATTTTATTTTGAAATAACCAGCCCATACTTTTTTGTATAAAATTTTTGGATGTCAACTCGTATTTTAAATCATCAATCTCCAGCTGATTCGACTTTTCATTATAAAAAGGAGTTCCGATCATATAAATGCTTCCGTTGTAATCACCGGACAAAATGGTATTGACCACCAGCTTATTACGCTGTCCATAGATTTCCAGATCTTCCACGGTAACTGACCGTTTACCACTTTTATAAGTTTGACCAAGAATATTATTTTTCACCAGGGTCCGCAAACTATCCAGCGGAATATCCGTAAACAGATTGATGGAAAAGTCTTTTTCGATCTGATCAACCGCCACAAATTCCGGCAGCGGAATCAATTCCGTTGGTGCGGGTCGTTCGCCGATACTGGCTTCGGCCAGGGTTTGGATAACCAGGGTGGCACCCACCAGCGAATCTGTTTTTTCCAGGGCAGTCATACCGATGGATTGTGGTTCCATTTTCACCCAAAGCTGATTTTCAATCGAAGCAGGAATGGGTTGTTGTAACCGGTTCCAGGCCTCCGACACATAATCTTTCAGAATAAAATTTTCCCGGATTTGTGCATCAATGATCTGTGCTATTCTGGTCCGGCTCCGATCTACCAGACGATTGGCAACGGCTGCGACTGGCAGCCGGATAAATCCTAAATCCAGTTTGGGTTCTTTGACCCAGTCGTATTTTTCCAGAACCGTTTCCGTTTTCAGGGTCCAGTCCGGTTGAATTTCAAAGTTGGTAATAAAACGTAACGTTACCGCTCCGTCGGCATTGATCCGGCCAATACCAAATTCTTTTTTAATAAATAAATCCAGTGGAACAACGTAAGATACTGCGTTGGTGGTCACGTCCAGCCGCAACCGATCCGCCTTGGTTACTTTTAATTCAAAGTCATTTTCTCCGTTATTGAACAGACCGTTATCACCAGTAAAGATAGCATCCATTTCCTGATTGAGTGCGGTTTCCATTTGACCAATATGCATACTAACGGGAATGCTAATCAGACTTAAATCCGTTTTTTTCCGGGCTTCGTAACTGGCCGCCGGACGGAGCGGCGCCTTCACTGTTTTGCAGGAAAAGGCGGATAGTACGACCAGGGTTGTTATAAAAAAAAGGGGGGATTTGATCATGATGTGCGGGTGATGATTAGGGTATTATTTGTTAGCTAGCTGGGACTCTTCTTACGTATTTTTGCATTTGGGGGAAAATAACCGAGAAAACTTCTGGCATTTTCCTGGAATAAACAGGTTATAATTTAGAGCTATAGGGTAATAACGGGATTTTTATTCACAACAATATATTTACTTTATCGTCCTGAATATCACTCCGCCGGATTCGCGCTAAAATTAACATCGCCCCGTTTTACTACCATGACATCCCGGACGGTATTTCCATTGACCAGTAGTGGAATATTATTCTCAAAAAACCGCCAGGGTCCCAGGTCAAAATCGGGTTTGATTACTAAAATTACATGAATCAGATTGATATAATCACCGACTGTTACAATTCCGTTTTCGTCGGCATCCGCGGCAAATTTCTGATCGGGTGTTAATGGTTCGAGGACCACAATATCTCTGCGGACTGCGACAAAATCTGAGGTACTCAGTCCGTTGCTCGCCCGTCCGTCCCTGGAAAAACTCAACAGCACCGATTCGTTATTCCGAATATTCGAAAAGGAATAATTACCGTTGGCATCCGTTTCTACCGTATCAATAATCGAAGGTCCGGTCGCGGCTACTTTGACAAATTGTACACCAGTTCCGTTTGGCATACTTACTTTACCCGACAGTGTAACGGCAGGATATTCGAATTGTCCAATCGTGGTTTGTCCGGTATTCGCCGGGTCCAGCCAATCCTGCAGACGGGTATCCGGCGTAGTTCCCTCGTCCCAGGAGAGAGAGAGACGACCGTAGTAAGTCGTATTCGATGTGTTACAACCCGCATTACCTCCGTGCAACTGACCGACGATCAAGCCTTCTTCGTTAAACAAAGCACTTCCGGAAGATCCATCTTCAATGGTTCCTTCGGTTAGAAAAACCCGAAAATGGTGATTCGGAGGAGTGGTTACTGAATTAGACCACACAATACTATTATTAAAAACAGTGATGGGCTGATTGCTGGTAGAAATCTTTTTTACATCGCCACGGGGATGATGGATGCCAGTCATACTTCCCGGAATGGCGGTATCACTGCGATCCCAACCGTGAAAATATACGTTGTAAGATTGCGGTATCACATCTGCCAGTTCCAGTAATAAAAAATCCGTCTGTTCCCTACCCGACCGGTACTGACAACCCTGCAACGAATGAATTGCCGGCTCCGTATTCTCATTGTTACATCCCGAAAATTCATAATTAAAATCAAACCGCCAAAGATTTAACAGCGGTGTAAATCCGGCAATACAATGAAAGGCACTCAGCACATAAGGCGTTCCATCCTGGCTGGTGTTGTTGACCAGCGAGCCAGTACACCAGCCGATGCCTTCTTCGAATACGCGCAGCATCCGGACGACGCCGCGCTTGTGATCCTGCCAGGCATTTCCCTGCGTGCAGTTGATGTTGATATTACAATCCATCGCATCTCCAAATCCATCGTAGGTTTTAAATTCGTAATCGGATGGTTGAATGTGATCCGTATTATAAGCGACGTATAATTTTTTGATGGCAAACGGTTTTTTCAGAGAAGCGCTAACCGAGGCGGCGGGGACCAGATATTCCAGTCGCAGCACTTCTCCGGTGATCATGCCCAGCATAAAATCGCCGTGTGGTTTATTATTGCGGTCGGTGTAAGCGCCGAGTTTCTCTTTGGTTTGCGGATGGTACCCAAATAATTTTGCGCCGGCAGGCAGGTTAAAATTTTCGAATACCACAAATAAACCCAGCGCGTTGGCGACCCGTAGTTCGAGTTGCCACAGCTGATCGCCGTTGGGCAGTGTCGTCCATTCTCCCTCCGTTTCCGGATCGACGGAAAGTGACAGCGGCGCGGCGAAGCGAACCGTTTCGGTCATCGCCCGGTCTTCTTTAATCACTTTGGCAAGATTTAATCCACCCGAAGTTTTGGTGGGAACGGGATCGGACTGTCCAATACCGAGCGGTGTTCCTCCCTGGCTGATTTGTGCCCGACTGACCGTAATAGAAAACAGAAAAAGGGTAACCAGGAAAAACAAGGTTTTAAATCGTAGGATCATGATTCGTTTTTTTGCCACGTAAAAGTCGTGGTCGTATATGTTCAATTTTTTGCACCGGCGTCACCGGGATTTTGCTTTGCGAAGGGGGAAAATTTAAATATAATTACCAGTTATGAATTAAAGGCTAATACCTAAAAGAGGGCAAATGCTTTAAAAAATGGCTTCTTGCTTTTGGTTATTTGCTATGATGTTTAATTAACAAAACAAAGTGACTGTATTTTTTCATTTAAGTTTTTCCAGAAATCTTAGTTTTTCTTTTTCTTTCTGTTCATTTTTTTTGGCAGAAAAAAAAACGAAACAAAAAAATCTGCCGCCTGTCGCATTTTTCGAATTCGACACTTCTAATAAAATATCAAACCGAATAAACTCGCTTTTGAATTTGGTCTTTTAATTTTAAATTATCGATTATCAGTCATTTACTTTTAATCTAACCTTTGTTTAGCTCACACAGTATTCGTTTTAAGATATTTTATTAATGTACCGAATGGAAAAAAGCTCAAGGTCGGAAAATTCATCAAGCGGAAACAGTTTCGGTTATTAATGGAAATATTTATGCTGTAAAAGTTCAAATTTGATGCAAAAAATGAAAGAAGAACACCACTTTGTTTAATTTTTACATTTTAAAGCTTGTTTAAACTTCTATACTAGAGCTAAAGATAGGCAGATTTGGGGGGATTATCAAGATGGTGGGCGGCAAAACCGGTTATTTGGTCCGAAACCCCGTAATGAGGAGCATAATTGGCGGCTATGGATCGGTTACAAGTGGTCATTATCACTACACCGATAATCATCCACTTTTACGGCCTGGAAATAAAAAATTCATCCGTTTCATCGATCCAGATAGTTAACACGCCGTTTTTTTTACACCCCTGATCAACATTTATCACGTTGCCCATTTTAACCGGCTCCT
>CAKZUV010000355.1 GCA_937921555.1 uncultured Saprospiraceae bacterium | reverse complement strand
ACAAAGTTACTAAGTCTGTTTATTTTATTAGATTTGTAGCTTAATAAAAAAGTTGTCTCACGTTAAAATTTCTAATAAAAATTATGAAAGCCAGAACTATACTTGGAATCCTCGCCGCTCTTTTATTCCTTTTTCTCCTGGGAACCGCCTATTGGGGGTATGGACTTAAAACGGAGAAAGAACAACTTATCTCAGAAAAATCAACCCTGGCATCTGAATTGGGCGCTATTGAAATTTTAAAATCAGATCTCGAAGCGGAGGTCGATAGTCTCGAATCTGCTTACTTTTCTCTGGCCGATGAGAATGAATCTTTACAAGAATCCCTGAACAACGAAAAGGCCAGAGTCCGCCGCCGTGATCAACGGATCAAATCCATCAGCAGTGCGCTTGCTAAAGAACAGACGGACAACAGTGCCGAGGTGAGCGATTTACGCAGTCAAATCCAGGGATTGCTCGCTTCCAAGTCGGCCCTTGAATCTTCCATCTTTTCTCTAAGATCAGAAAATGATTCACTTCGTAATGCTACCGTTGGCCTGACCAAAGATCTCGGTAAAGCCCGCGAAGATAATCTCGCCATGGCCAATCTCAACCGTTCGATGGAAGGTGAACTGGACCGGCTCACTCTCGCTAATTTTAAAGCTTCCGCGTTTAATGTCGAATTTTTAAAGAGAAATAATAAAAAAGTTACCTCCAAGTCCCGTCGTGCAAAGCGGGTTAAAGTGAGTTTTGATCTGACTTCCGTGCCACAGGAATATCAAGGTGTACGCCCGGTTTACCTGGTGATCACCGACGAAAAAGCGACGCCCATTAAAATCAAAGAACCGATCACCGCACAAGTGGTTGTCAACGGCCAGACGCAAAATATTATAGCCGCCGAAGCCAAAGAAGTGAATGTACAGAAGAGTCAGCGAATTTCATTTACCCACGAACTGGACGAAAAATTAAGCTCCGGTTACTACCGAATCTCTGTTTACACGGACATCGGATTGCTGGGAGCTACTAATTTCAGGTTACGGTAGTGAGTTGCTGACGGGATTTTGGGTTTTCAGTTGAACCAAGAATAGTTTGACTGAAATCTCATCCTATTTCATCGCTAGTCCTGAACGCAGTAACAAGAAACGAGAATTCTCACTTCAAGCACTCATCAAATAATTGTGTGGCAAAAAATAAAAGAAGAAATCACCTATAAAGGCTGGCGGGATATGCTCCGCCGGACCTTTCGTTTGCCTGATGGGACCATAGCAGACTTTGACGTGGTGCGCAACGGAGACTTTGTAACCGTCGCTGCTTTTACTAAAAATAAAGAAGCCATTCTGGTCAGACAGTTTCGTCCCGGCCCCGAAATAGAATTGCTCAGTTTTCCGGAAGGATATATTGACCCGAAAGAACTTCCGGAAACGGCGGCCCGTCGCGAACTGGAAGAAGAAACTGGTTACCGGGCGGGGAAAATTATTTTCCAAAAAATATTCCGACGCGCCTACTCGACCGAAACCAGAACCTGCCTGCTCGCCCTGGATTGTGAAAAAATTACAGACCAGCAGCTGGATACTACCGAATTTATCGATGTCCAACTCTACTCTTTATCTGACTTTAAAAAACTGCTCGCAGATCCCGGCGATCAGCAATTGACTACCGTGGATAGTGGTTATCTGGCCTTGAATTATCTGAATTGGTAAATATTTTTTGAGCACCAATACCGAGCGTGTCTTGTCAAGTGTGTCTGCGCGTTGGCCTTCCTTCAGGCCTGCCTCCCGAATCAGGAATACAAGGTGCGGGTTGCCAGATGACACACATAACCGTACAGTCCCCAATACCCGTAAATTTTTCAAGTATTTCGAGCATGAAACTTCTTTCTTTCATCAACTCATGTCACAATTTATTATAACGGAACATTTTTTGCACCTATAATATTACTTACCCTCTTTATTTCACTTTGAAGCTGTTTAAAAATATCACGCTCCCCGTAATCTCTTACCTTATGAAAAGGAGCATCTTTGTTTACTTTTTTTCCCTTTTATTAAATATCGTTTCTTCTGCTCAGTGTGACGTCCGGTTCGGAAGTTTAGATGGTCGTTTTTCTTTTACCGACGTAGAATCTGGCGAAACAGGCTTGCAAACAGTTACTGCGGGAGTAACCGAACTGTTAACCCTGACAACCAGTCATGATCTTTGGGACGAAGTCAATGATGATTGTTCGGTCGTCGGAGGCATGGAGGATGTTACGATTGTTCAAACTTTAAATACGGTTCCCTACGATGTGTATGGTGGAACTGCTTTGGTGGGAGATGCTTCTGATAAAATGAATATCACCCAAAACACACTTGGCTTAAGCGGAACGAATTCCCACGGTTCCCTGTCTTCTTCACGGTCTTCTACCGGAGATGTCCGAAACTATACCATCGAAGTCACTTTTGCACCCCACATTTACGTAGAAGCACAGGACCTGACCGTTATTTTGGGTAGTGTTAATTCCGCAGGAAAAGGTTTTGAATCTGCCTCTCTGATATTTAAAAATGACGGTGCTTCTCCTCCGGAATACGGAACGGCGCAGTATAATGGGTTTTGGCAGGATACGGACGGCCCAGGTGGCAATCATCCGGGAGTGGTAGCAAGTTGTCCGGCAACGGCACCAACTGTTAATCCCAATATTTATACCACTACCGGAACGGGCGTTTACACAATCGCAAAAACCGGAACGATAGATTTATCCGATGCCTGCAATCCGGTAGCAGGAACCAACGGTTCAGAAGATAACAGCGCAGTAAGAGCAGTGGAAGATGCGGGTTTAAATCCTGCCGACCGGGTAACGGGGTTTATATTTGAGGCGACCGTTGAAAATGTAGGCACCGCGCTGGCAGATGGTATCTATAACGGAACCAGCACTAATTTCACAAGCCGGCTGACCGGTTTTGATGCTGAAATTTCTTCTTTTGTGTTGCCGGTAGAATTGACAGATTTTACCGTTACTACCGACCATAAACAGGCTTATCTGACCTGGCAAACTATTTCGGAAATTAATAACGATTTCTTTGCCGTAGAGCATAGTACAGATGGCATTTCTTTTACAGAAATAGGCAAAATTAAAGGAAATGGGACGACCACCAACCGACAGGCCTATTCTTTTGTTCACGCTAATCCAGTTCATGGGCTTAACTATTACCGTCTAAAGCAGTTTGATTTTGACGGGGCCTTTGAATACAGTGAAACGAACGTAATCTCCCTGAAAAAATCCGGCGGAATACATATTTTTCCTACACTGGTTACTGAGTCTCTCACGATAGACCGAAGGACAGATCAGGCGACTGATGCAGAGATTTCTATTTATAAAATGACCGGAGAATTGGTGCTCGTCCGACAATTACCTGCAAACGTTGCCAGTGCAGATTTTAGCTTAGCACAATTGAATCGCGGCAATTATGTTATTCGTTTACAAACTAATCAAGAAATTATTAGCAGTATTTTTTATAAAAATTAAAGAATTACCCATCTCGGACGTTGGCTGGTAATCAGCCTGAGAAAAACGCAGGCGCTTGTCCAGGCGATTTTTAGCAAAGATCAGACTTACGTTTTAAATTTTCTCAATCCACAAAAAAAAGCGATATTGTATTAGAAGTTGTTTAAAAACTCCCAAATTGCCTACGAGCTGATAAAATCCTCCAACTCGTCGCCTTTTTTCTCGTCAATAGCGCGGCTATTCACTCAAAAAAGAGGCTAGAGTTGAATAACTTTCTCTAGCTCTCGGCTGCTTTTGGAATTCTTAAACAACTTCTTAGACTTTATTAAAAAAATACAATTCGTCATGAAAAAAATCCTCCTGTTTTTCAGTTTGTACATGCTGTTTGGTCTTGCCTGCCAGACATCGCCTGCCGGTGATAACCAAAAAGACAGTTCAACTTCAGCAAGCCCGAAGGCGGAAAAAGTGGCCAATGAAAAAGAAAAAGACAAGAAAAAAGAAAAAAAGCCAAAACCACCCATTCAACTCGAAAAAATAAAATTACCCAAAGGCTTTAAGATCGAACTATTTGCGGAAAGCGTAAAAAATGCCCGGTCGCTGCGACGGAGTGACACGGGAACCGTTTATGTGGGTTCCATGAAGGCGGGTAATGTGTACGCACTGCGCGATGAAAACAAGGATTTTAAGGCGGAGAAAAAATTTATCATTGATAAAAAACTCAACCGCCCCAATGGAGTAGCGCTGCGGGACGGAAGTCTGTACGTCGCGGAAGTCAGTCGTATCTTGCGCTATGACGATATTGAAAAAAATATGGATAAAGAACCAGAACCTACGGTTGTTTACGACGAATATCCTACCGAAGATCACCATGGCTGGAAGTATATCAACTTTGGCCCCGACGGAAAATTATACGTACCCGTCGGTGCACCTTGTAATATTTGCGAATCCGAAGACCCTGTTTTTAATACCATTACCCGCATCAATCCAGATGGAACGGATCGCGAAATTGTTCAGACAGGTATCAGAAATACGGTTGGCTTTACGTGGCATCCGGTAACGAAAGAACTTTGGTTTACGGACAACGGCCGGGATTGGATGGGGGACGATATTCCCGGTTGTGAACTTAACCACGCACCTAAAGACAATATGCACTTTGGTTATCCCTATTGCCATCAGGGGGATTTGCCCGATCCGGAATTTGGCGAAAAGAGATCTTGTGATGAATTTACCCCGCCCGTGCAAGTACTGGAAGCACACGTGGCTCCGCTAGGACTGGAATTTTACACTGGCCAGCAATTTCCCACCGAATATCAAAATCAAATTATCGTAGCCGAACACGGATCCTGGAACCGGGAAAAGAAGAGCGGCTACCGGTTGATGCTTGCCAAACTAGATGGAGATAAAGTCGTCAGTTATACTCCTTTTGCAGAAGGCTGGCTGGACCACGATACGCAGGAAGTCTGGGGTCGCCCGGTAGATTTGGAGCTACTTTCTGACGGTTCTATGCTCGTCAGCGACGACTATGCGGATGTAGTTTACCGAATAAGTTATAGTGCTGGCTGATATTTTGATAAAAATCATTATTTTGTCAAAGAAAATGAAGTTGCCTGAAAATATCCGCAGAAATTAAAGCGAAAAGCCTGATATTCCGGGTGCCGCTTATGCGGCCTTTAAAAATC
The DNA here is from genome assembly GCA_937921555.1 of uncultured Saprospiraceae bacterium. Lineage (GTDB taxonomy): Bacteria > Bacteroidota > Bacteroidia > Chitinophagales > Saprospiraceae > JALZUU01. The sequence goes on along the minus strand of CAKZUV010000355.1, from coordinate 19,210 downwards.
AGGGCTAGTCAAGGAAATAATAAACACAAAATTCACATTATCAGTTATTTAGATGTAAACATTTTGCTTCATTCCTAAATAACTTCAGCATTAAATAACGATCATAGCACGATAAATTTGGATTCTCAACCTACCACTCAAACATCCGTTACTCCCGATCTCCTGCCTGATTCATTGTTACCCGAATTTGAGCACCGGGTTATTCATCTGATTACAGAAGCTTATAGCCGGGAGACACAGGAAACGGCTCATATTGCTCTGCTGGCCGACGGACTCATCGAAATCAGCGAACAGGCATCCAGGATTGGTGATCTGGCTTATCGTCATTTGTCATCTCCTGAACCCAATCGCTTTGAAGATTATCTGATTACATTCGACTGGGCGGAGCGGGTAAAATATTTTCTGTTGCTATGGCGGGACATTTTATTCGAAGAACATAAAACTTTCTTGCGGGTATCGGACGGAGAGGTCAGTCTGAATGCTTTCCAGGACCAAAAAATAAAGTCAAGGGATTTACTTTTTGAGTTGAGTAATGATTTGAGGGATTATCTGGATGCCACCAAAAGAGCGACTCCGAATCACGAAAAACTAAAAGAAGCATGGTATCTTCAAACCAATCCCTGGCCGGTCTATGAGACTCAGTTTATCCAGTTTCAACAGCAAGCCGAAGAACTCAAAAAACAATTTCAGGCACTTTGGAATTCTTCGGGTGCTTACGTTGTAATCAATAGTCACTTCGTTGATACATTTAACAATTACCTGGAAATTATCGAGCAGGTCAAGGCAGAAATTATTTCCGTCCGGGAAGGAATACAGGAAAAAAGTGCTGAGCCTATTTCGATGGACGTGGTAAACAAACTAGAAGAAGTAGACCGCAAAATTCTGATCTCCAGCAAACTTGGAAAATTCAATGCTGATCTGAGCGAACAGATTCAGGAGTTGCCTAAAAAAATGAAGGTCAATGTCTCCTTGCAGGATGGGCGATTGTTATACAAAGACCTGGATATCCGTCAAAGTACCCGCGAATGGATCGAGTCGGAAGTGATGTCAGAAGTGTACGAATTTTTTCAAATCAGCAATAATATTCACAGTCGCCTGAATCTGGCCATCGAAAATATCAGAAATCTGATTCAAAACGAACGTCTGGAAGATCAGCCGCACCCCACCGATGATATTATTCAAATTTTACAGAATCTCACCAAAAATCTGGACAAAAGTGGCGAAACGATTCTCGGACTGCGGGAAGACGTAAAAAGTCAGCTGGGCAAAACACTCGGTGTCTCCAAAGTTTTTCAGGAAGATTTCCTCTCCCTTTCTTTTCAATCTACCATCAACCAATATCGCCGGTATCAGGTAGTCTGGTGGGAGAAACTAAAATTGTGGATCAGAGAAAAAGGATATTTCATTAAGCAATACCGAAAGAGTATCCGCGAAGAAGAGGTCATGTCCATCTCCGAAAAAATAGTCCGCGTCGTCCGGTCGCGCACCGTGCAGGCGGATAATTTACATTATACCAATATCTTTATGACCCGTGGATATATCGGCAGTTCCTTTTGGGTAGGTCGTACCGATGAACTAAATCACATCAGTACCCAAATCGAAAATTGGCGATTAGGCTATAGAGGAGCGTTGCTCCTCACCGGAAAAAGATTCTCCGGAAAAACACTGTTAGGACAATTGGTCAATCACAATTATTTCGGAGATAATGCCATCGCGCTAAATCCCGAAAACAGAATTACCATTCAGGGACGCACCTTTGAAACGACGATGGATTTGGGTGAAAGCCTGGATTTTATTTTGAAATATGTGCAGGAACCTACCATGATCTGGATTGACGACCTGGAGCTTTGGCAGGATGATAAAATAACTTTGAGTCAGAATGTCCGTCGGTTAATACGTGCAATTGACCAGAACTCCGGCCGGATTTTCTTTATGATTTCTACCAGCAACTGGTTACACAATCAGCTTAAACAGTGGTTCGATATTGAGAAAATTTTTCAAACAGAAATCACCCTGGACCGCATGAGTCTGGAGGATATCAAACAAGCAGTATTGATCCGGCACAGCGCCACGCACATGCAGCTGATCAATACGGACGGCGAAGAATTCAGTTCTAAAGAACTGGATAAACTGGTGGCCCGGTTATATCGTCTGTCCGAGGGAAACATTGGGCAGGTCATGCACCACTGGGCGGCTCTGATGCATAAATACAACGACGAAAAAGTCCAGCCGCATTCCGAGAATTTGTTTACGTTACCCAATTTTATCAATCCGGATATTGCGGTGCTTTTGTGTTCGATTATGATCGAAAGAAGAACCAACGAATACCGTTTACGAAAGTATCTGGGGCCCGCTTTTAAAACTGTTTATCGTCCTATTTTGCAGCGCGCCCTGAATCTGGGTATCGTACAACGAAATATGAACGGCTGGCTCGAAGTCAACCCAATGGTCGTCAATGAGGTTGGTCGTTTGCTGGACGATCGGCAATATCTCGAATTTGACGGAAAAAAAGGATATACCAATCATCAATCAATCATTTAGTATGCTGGAAGATTTAAGTATTAGCTGGAGCCGCTGGTTTATTTTGATCCTTATTGTTATTGGGATTTTTATGCTGGTTGGTTTTATTATAAAAATAATTGAACGTAATACACGAACCGGGTATTTTTCCAATCGGACCATTCAGTATCTGCATAAATTCAGAATACTGATGGAACCCTTTGGGATCGGCATTATTTTAATGACCTTTGCGTTGATTAATCCCCTGGTGCACGGCTCGTTGATTCTGATCAGTTTAGCATTAGCATTTATACCATTAAAAAATTATTTTACGGGGCATCTCTTGTTATTGAATGATACCTTTTCCAAAGGCCAGCGTATTAAAGTAAATAATAACGAAGGAGTGATCGACAAGATTGACCGTCTGGGACTCACCCTACAGATAAAAGAAGGAGTTCGTTTTATAAACTATACGACCCTGATCACGGATGGATTTACGAAAATGGAGGGAGAACGACTGGAGGGTATTAATTTTTTACAAATCGTACCTCCGGAAACAATGGAAGATAAAAGTATGCGCAGGCTCAGGGATAAGTTGTTTGCCTGTCCGTACATCGACTGGTTTTATCCGCCCGATATAAAAGTAGTTGATCAACCCAACCAACAAATTGCATATAAAGCAAGATTAAGGGTGCGGCAGGATCAGCATCTCAAACACCTGATGAAGTTACTAGAAGACTGGGGCTATCAGTGCCGGCCTATTTTATAGAAATTCAGGCTTTCGATAAAAAAATTTAAAAAGATTCTTAAAATAAAGAAATGTTAGAACCGTATAATCTACTCATTGAATCCAGTATTATCCTGTTGTTGTCTTTTGCTTTTGGAGAAATTTCTAAAAGAACCAGTGTACCATCGGTACTCATGCTGATTGTCCTGGGTATTCTCATCAAACTCGGAATTGACCATATCATCATCCCGGAAGATCCGTACGACTTTTTTCCTTACCTGGAAATATTAGGAATTGTCGGGCTGATTATGATCGTACTGGAGGCGGCCCTTGAGCTGGAGCTTAAACCGGAGAAGTATATTCCGATTGCCAAAGCCTTTTTCATTGCGGCCATTGGATTGATCTTGTCTACCTGGGTAGCGGCAGAGATTTTAAAATATGCCTTTGATATGGAAACCACCAAAGCGTGGTTGTACGCTACCCCACTTTCGATTTTATCCAGTGCGATTATTATTCCGAGTGTTAGCGGATTGCGCCCCGACAAGAAGGAATTCCATATCTACGAAAGTACCTTTTCTGACATCCTCGGAATTATCTTATTTTATTTTCTGAGTGGTAAATTACTGGCAGAGTACGACCCCATTGGTCACCCTGGTGGTGGTGCTGCCGCTTATGCGGGTACGATTGGGTTGACCGTTATTTTATCGCTAATTGCCAGCTATATCATTGTATTAATATTCCAAAATATCAAAAGCCACGTAAAATTATTTCTCCTGATCGCAGTACTGTTACTCTTGTATTCAGTAGGTAAAAAAATGCACTTATCTTCCCTGATCATCATTCTGGTCTTCGGATTATTGATCGCTAACATGAGATTGTTTTTCCGCGGGCCTTTGAAAAAGATGCTGAACTATAAAAAGGCTTTGCATATCTACGAAGGACTGCACATTATTACGATGGAAACTGCCTTTGTCGTACGTACTTTCTTCTTCGTTATTTTTGGTATCATCATCGAATTAAATACGCTGGCCAGTATGAAGGTCGCCGCAGTGAGTCTCGGAATCATTGCCTCCATTTATCTTATCCGCTTCGTTATTTTAAGAATAATGATTGGAAAAGACAATTTTCCGCAGGTCTGGGTGGCACCCCGCGGACTGATTACCGTTCTACTATTTTACGCAATTCCGGAAGAACTGGCCGTGGAGAATTTCGAAAAAGGAATTTTATTATTTATCATTATCGGTACCAGTTTAATCATGACGGGTGCGATGATCATCGACAAAAAACGATCCGGCGTAGCGGTCAGAAAAGCATCTCAAAACATGGTGGGATCAGAACCCTGGACGGCACCGACGGTGATGGAAAAAGAAGATTAACGAGGAAGATACTTTCACGCTATTTATAAAAAAAAGACTCCCTTTCGTCGCATGACAAAAGGGAGTTGGTATTTTATGGCAGCCGTAAATGTGATGTACAATCTACAATGCTACTTTTTCAATCTCGTGGATCAGTGCCTGACGGTCCGATTCGAGCAGTTGCATGATATCCAGTACCTTGTCGCTGAATCCGGTCAGACAGAAAACGTTGTTTTCCGGAAACTGCATAGAACCGTAACCTTGCAAATCAAACGAGTAGATAAACGGGTTTGCACCAGTCCGCTGCTTGTAATTCTTAAAGGCCTTTGTTGGTGCATTACCTCCGATCCAACCCTGCATATCTGAAAGAATCACCACCCGGTCGTAAGCACTCTTTGCCTTTTCAAAGATCGCATGAAAGTTGGTACCACCCGACTTTGCGCTCCGAATCAAACGGTTCGCAATACTCATCGCCGCGTCACCGTGATACGGCGTCAAGTAAGATGCATCATCCGAAAAGCGCATCAAATCCGACTCGTTTGACTTGTACAAAATCGCTGCGAAAACAGACCCAATTTCCATCGGAGTCTTATTCCCCTTGCCAGAATTCCTCCAGGTCATTGACCCCGAATCGTCCAGTACAATCAACGTCTTTCCGTCAAATTTCGGTACGTTTGACAGCGCGATTTCCAACGCCTCGTTCAAGGCCTTAGTGATCGCTCGCTTACCTGGTACATTCGTTGCCTGCACTGCATCCAAAGCCGTCAGATACCGGAATGGCAATACCAGAGACTTCTTGATCCGACGCTGATCGGTCAGCAAAGCGCAAACCGCTCCCGTTAATTCGGGTGCTTGTTCTGCAATATTCCGCAGGTTTCGCAGCAGCGCAAAATATCCCAGTTTTCCGGTACGCAGTAAATCTGCCCAGACTGCTGCTTTACGCGCTCGCTTATCTACCTCCGTCGTGGCAACTTGTCCCGCCTGCGTCAGCTTTGCTTCCCAGGTATCGGTCGAAACCAGCGTGTCCTTTACCAGGGACTCTAATGCCTGTGCATTCCGGTCGGTTGACTTTGGGTGAACCAGGTTTACTACATCCACCAGCTTAACTGATTTTTGCGTTCCTCGATACTTCGCCAGTTGGTAACCATCGAACTTATCGAAAGATTTGGCAAACCCTTTCTTCATCGCGTTTGGTAAGGTCTTTCCACCATTCGCGTAGTAGTACGCCATGATTTCCAGCATATCGTCCGGTCGCTTAACAATTGAATGGTAAAAATTCTTTGCCCACGGTTCTCCGCTGATGTAAGCAGAAATTTCTACTGCCAATACGTGCGTAATCGAACGCATCCCGAATTCGTGACGCGCGTAGATGGCCGCCTTAGCCGCAAATTGCGGATCTAGTTTTGGCAGTAATGTCTTCAATTTATCGAAGGTGTCCTGAGCCGACCGGTAGTGCTGATCCTGCGCAAACGAAGTCAACAAGATAGAAGCAAGTTCCATCTCCGGGCTTTGCACGTAGGCTTCTCCGCCCGCTAAGTTGCTGATACGCTGGTGCCGGTTTTTTGACTTGTTAAATAATGACATCTTGTTTGATTTAAAAAAATTAAAAAAGAGAAAAACAGAAAGTGTGTAAACTTATTGTTCAAATAGAAGTAACACTTTCTTCACTGCTTTTTTTGGTCGTCAATTAAAACTACGCTGGTATTCCCGACGGGGCTCGAACCCGCAATCTCTGCTGTGAAAGAGCAACGACTTAACCAATTCGTCCACAGGAACATTTAAAAAAAATTAGTTGCGCAGAAGGGACTTGAACCCCTAGCTCAGGCTTATGAGACCCGTATGTTAACCAGTTACAATACCGCGCAATTTTCGTTTATGATTAAAGAATGAATAATGTTTTAATGAATAATTAATAATGCCCGCTATCGTGTTTATTTAATTGAATATTAATCATCATTTATTTTTTCTTTTCAGAAGGAAATGCTACTTTAATCTAAATAAAAACAAACTACTATGAGCTTTCAAAAAGAAAATCCAGTTGTTAAAAAATCTTACGCCTTCGCTATCAGAATCGTAAAATGTTATCAGCAACTACGTGCAGAAAAACAGTCTTATGATCTTTGTTCCCAGATAGTCAAAAGCGGAACTTCTATCGGTGCCAACATCGAAGAAGCCCAGGGCAGTATCAGTAAAAGAGAATTTATCGCAAAAATGCAAATCTCTTACAAAGAAGCTAGAGAAACACATTTCTGGTTAAGACTTTTCAGAGACACAGATATCTTAAAAACAGACTTTGCAAATTCAATGTTAAAAGACTGCGAAGAAATTTTAAAATTATTAACATCCATACTTCGATCTTCCAAACAATAGCTTAATGAATAATTAAAAATTGAGAGTAACTATTCAGCCCAAAGGGCTGAGAATTAAAAAATAATATTTATTTTTTCGCATGCTTCCAAAAGAAATACAAGATTTAATCAAAACGTTGCCAGCCGAAAGCCAAGCGGTAGTGCAGGCGATAGCGTTGATATATGAGTCTAAGATTCAAAAACTGGAAGCACGAGTTAAAGAACTAGAAGACCAAATCTCAAAAAATAGTAAGAACAGCAGCAAGCCTCCTTCGACGGACGCGTTTTTTAAACCGCCTAAAAGTCAACGTAAAAAAACGGGTCAAAAGCAAGGTGGTCAAAAAGGTCATAAAGGAGACACCTTGAGAATGACGGAACATCCGGATGAAGTTATATCTCACAAAGTTGATTACTGTGAAGGTTGTAAAAAGAACCTAAATCGCCAACGAGCTGATCGAATAGAACGTCGTCAAATTTATGATATTCCACCGCTGCATATAAAAATAACAGAGCATCAATCGGAAGTAAAAGTCTGTAGTTGCGGCTGTACCAACAAAGCTTTTCCTCAAGGCGTAGATCATTCAGTTGCATACGGATCAAATATAAAAAGTTTGATCGTCTATTTACAGAACTACCAACTACTTCCATACGGGCGAACCACAGAATTGATAAGTGATTTGTTTAACCATAAAATTAGCAAAGGCACTTTATATAATACCAGTAAATCAGCCTACAACAAATTAGAAGACTTTGAAAATCGCCTCAAAGAGTTACTGACCTATTGTCTGGTAGCTGGTTTTGATGAAACAGGATTCCGTGTTATGTCTAAATTACTTTGGTTACATAGTTGTTCTACACCAGAGCATGCTTACTATCAAGTGCACCAAAAAAGAGGTAGCCAGGCAATGGATGATAATGATATTCTTCCAAAATTCAAAGGCATAGCTGTTCATGATTTTTGGAAAAGTTACTATCACTACGAATGTAAACATAGTTTGTGCAATGCACACCTACTTCGAGATTTAATCTTTATCAAAGAACGTTTTGAGCAAAGTTGGGCAGACGATCTGATCAATTTGCTGTTAAAAATGAAAGCGGCAAAACAAAGAGCAATTGACCGGGGTAAATCATCACTAAGTAAAACCACGCTTAATAAATATCAAAAACAATACGATTTAATCGTTCAAAATGGATTGCTTTTAAATCCATTTAAACCTCCAGAGAAAAAAACTAGAGGGCGGCACAAAAAGACACCAGCCCGCAACTTACTAGAACGACTAGAAAATTATGCTTCCGATATTTTGAGATTTTTATACGACTTCCAGGTACCATTCGATAATAATTTTTCAGAAAGAGATCTTCGAATGATGAAAGTCAAACAAAAAATATCCGGCTGTTTTAGAAGCCTCAAAGGAGCCCAAATTTTTACTAGAATACGAAGCTTTATCGTCACGGCTCGTAAACAAAACATCAATGTCTTTGATGCATTGAACAACTTGTTTATGGAAAATTCTATAACATATACCTTGACCAGCTCTCATTTGGGCTGAACAGTTACTATTTAACATTCCTTAATAATTTAACCGGGATATTAGATCTCATTAATTTTTACCATGAAGAACTTACTTACGTTTTGCCTGCTGCTTTTCGTAGCCGGATTGTCCGCCCAGAAGATGCAACTCAACCTCTCCGATGCCATCTTGAAACGAGGCAGTACTTTCGCTCCCGATCGCCTGGCCAACCTGCAATGGATTCCGGAATCGAATACCTTTGCCTACCTTTCTTCCGACCGCCAGGCAGTCATGATTGACCAGGGCGAAAAAGCACAGGCAACCGTCACACTGGATCATCTCAATAAAGGTTGTCAGCTTGAGCTGAAACGATTTCCCGCCGTACGCTGGATCGATACCAATCGCTTTTATTTTCACCACGACACGGCCTATATTGCTTATGATATTGACAAAAACCAAGGTTTTCTACTCACACCACACGCACGTGGTGCGGCGAATGCTGATTTTTTATACAAGTATAATCAACTGGCTTACACCATGGACAATGATCTTTACACGGCTACCATTGGTATTCCCAAAACAATGGTGAAAGACAACACGGATCGCAATATTGTCAGTGGTCAGGCCATTGCCCGTTATGAGTTTGGGATCGGGAAAGGAACCTTCTGGTCGCCCAACGGAGAACATCTTGCTTTTTATGAAAAAGATGAAACCAACGTTGCCGATTATCCACTGCTCGACATTAATGCAACTCCGGGCGCTTTACGTACCACCAAGTATCCAATGGCCGGACAGAAAAGTGAAAAAGCAAAAGTGGGTATCTACCACCGGAAGACCCGGCAAACTGTTTACCTGAAAACAACGGGGGAAGAAGATCAGTATCTGACGAATCTGGGCTGGGGACCGGAAAGTAAATCGGTGTACATCGCGGTCGTCAACCGTGACCAGAATCGCATGTGGCTGAACCAGTACAACGCTCAAACGGGTGATTTTGTAAAAACATTGTTTGAAGAAAAACATTCTAAATACGTAGAACCCGAAAATGCTGTTTGGTTTTTACCCAATAATCCAAACGAATTTTTATGGATGAGCGAAAGAGACGGTTTTATGCACGTTTACCGCTACGATAAAAATGGGACACTACTCAATCAGGTGACCAAAGGAGACTGGGTGACGCTGGAAATTATTGGTTTGGATAAATCCGGCAAAAAATTATTGGTCAAAGGAACCGATGAGTCTGGTTTAAATCAATATGCTTATCATGTCAATTTGGATGGTAGTGAACAAACGCAGATTCCGGGCAAGCCAGGTATTCATAATTTTAGTTTGAATGATGAAGGCGATCAACTACTGGATTCTTATTCCAGTCTGGAAGAACCGTATACCATTAACCTGATCGACCTGAACGGTAAAGTGCTGAGAACGATTTCTGTTTCCAAAAACAAAATGGAAGGTTACGCCCAACCATCTACCGAGCTACTCGAAATTAAATCTCCTGGCGGGATGATGCTCAACGCACGAATGATTAAACCGAGTCATTTTTCTGCAGACAAAAAATATCCGGTTGTCGTATATGTGTACGGAGGTCCACACGCGCAGATGGTTACCAATCGCTGGGACGCAGGCGCACCACTCTGGATGCACTATCTGGCAGAAAAAGGATATCTGGTTTTTACGGTAGACAATCGGGGTTCCGCTAACCGGGGTTTTGATTTTGAAAATACCATTCACCGTCGTCTCGGTACGCCGGAGATGGAAGACCAGCTGGCGGGCGTCGAATACCTCAAGTCGCTACCCTACGCGGATACAGACCGTATGGCCGTGCACGGATGGAGCTATGGTGGTTTTATGACCACGTCTTTGATGTTGCGGCATCCCGGTGTATTTAAAGCGGGCGTTGCGGGTGGTCCGGTTACCGACTGGAAATATTACGAGGTGATGTACGGCGAACGGTATATGGATCGTCCGGAAGAAAACGAAGAAGGATACGAAAAAGGCAGGTTGATGAATCACGTACAAAATCTTAAAGGAGACTTGTTATTAATTCACGGAACGGTGGACGACGTAGTAGTCATGCAACATAATTTGGCTCTGGTAAAAGCCTTTGTGGACGCGGGTGTGCAAATGGATTTTTTCCCTTATCCGATGCATCCGCATAATGTACGGGGAAAGGACCGGGTACATTTAATGGAGAAAGTAATCCGGTATATTGAGCGGTCGATTGGAGGGGGAACGAAGTAGTGGATGTGCGGATTTCTTGATGTGCGGATTTTTTGATTTCCTTTGATTAAGAAAATTTTATTTCAAAATAAAAAAGTAAAAAGCATCTCCTGATGAGTCGGGAGGTGCTTTTTTTATTTTTTAACAATTATAACTACTCTACATATTTTGCATGAAATACCCCTTCTGTAAAAATTACGGTATCCGGGGCCGCATGATGTCGTTCTGGTATGCGCAGATGCTTCGCAAAAGAACCTTGAAAAGTACCATAAATATCATTGCCTTCTATTCTGATAATTTCAATATAATCCTCAATATCATCCTCCGTCAAAACATCATACCCATCCCCGCCCACATGGCCGCCATCCTCAATTGAATCATGCGTCGCCCCAGAGATACTATTTTCTGTTCTTATACTTGAATTATTTACTACATATTTTCCTTTTTCAAAAGGAATTTTATGATAAACAGTAACAGATCGCTGATAATGAGGGCTGACCTCATCAAAATGGGTAATATCAATAAAAATTCCAAAATCAACAGGCTCGTTAGGTCCTGACCGTACATTACCTTTCCAATCCTCGCCATTCATTTTGGCAGAAGCAGTTCCCGGATGATATTTCAGGTGGGCAAGTTCTTCTTTATTACAAGAAACTGACAAGATTAGAAATAAAAAAATTAGATTTTTCATACTTATATATTTATATCTCGTAGCTGGCTTTAACTACCCTACGGGATTGTTATTATTGTTAAATTAATTTTTTACAAATTTTGCTGTTTCTTTACTTTTCACATGAATAAGGTACGTACCGTTTGGAAAATCTGCTACCGGAATCAACATGAAAGATACAAATAATTACCCAATTCAAAATTTTGGCGGTCAGTTTTTATTGGTCTCTCCTCCTTCCAAAGCTTCCCTAAAGTCACTTCAATCGGTAAGCAGCTTTATAAATTTCCCGTCAGAATACTAGGTTAAAACCCAACCTTTTACTAGCTTAGAGCATATTTTTAACTAGCTTTATTGTATTCTTCAATTGCCACTAACTAACCAATAAACTAAACCTGCCATGAGATTTTATTATCTACTAATATCCCTGCTGCTCACCCTTTTCGCCTGTCAGAATGATCCGGCTACTCAAGGAGACAACAGCAACGATTCCGCTTCCTTCGCCGACTCCGGTCAACCCTGGATTTTCAGATCCGTGATGGATCTTCAGCCCCGGATGATTACGCTCTCGCTCGCTCCCGACTTTATCGTTTCTTACAATACAGAAACCGGGGCTATTTACAAAGCCTGGAAAGGATACGTGGATTTTGACGGCGCGGTTTATACCACGGCGCACGGGCCGCAGCCTGCTTCGGTCGGTGATGCTTATTTTATTAATGAATATAAAAACCCCTGGTATTTGGTTCAGGATGGAAAAGAGATTCTTCCGGAAGTGCAATACCGTGGACACCGGGTCGTAGATGGACAAGGAGAATTAATGTACCAGCTTAATTACGGGGACGGCAAATCTATCCGGGTCAACGAACGTCCCGTTTATACGCCTTCGGAAAGTGGTCTTGCGGGTTTACAAAGAATTTTTACGACTGAAAATGTACCGGAAGGAATACAGGTCGGTTTAAAAACAAACATCAATTCTGTTTCTGTCAAAGAACAAATCAAAACGGATGGAACGCTCAATCTACAGGATGAAAAAGAAGTTAAACTAGGAAAATATTCCGGCGTAGCCGTTAATGGAAATTTATTGTTAAACAACAACGCCACTACGACACTCACTACTCCATTTATCAAAGAACCACTCATTGAAAATGAAAATAAACCGGAAGTCGAAAGTGCCGAATCACCGAGCGGTGCCAAATTAATTGCACGCAGCGATTGTCGTAGTTGTCACAACACCAACCGGAAAACCATCGGTCCTTCCTACAAAGCCATCGCCGAAAAATATTCCACCACCGACGAAAATATTGCCATGCTCGCTAACAAAATCAAAGTGGGCGGAAGCGGCGTCTGGGGACCACAGGTCATGAGCGCACACCCTAAAGTTCCGGACGAAGATCTGAATACGATGGTCGCCTATATTTTAGCAATGGATAAAAATGACAAAGGCGCCGAAGGCAGTGCTGCTGCTCCCGAAGCACAGGATTTTGTTTATGGAAATAAAGATATCAAAGAAGAAGATTTATATCCTGGTCTGGTGACCAAAATGTATAATTACAATAAAGACCTCAGCAAATTAGCCGATACAAGATCTGGTGGAAAACTAACCTCGGCGGGCATTATTCCAGACGTGGTTATCAAACAAACCAACATGGGCGCAATGGCTGACAATTCGGCTATTTTCCTGCAAGGATATTTAACCATCAAAGAAGAAGGAATTTATAACTTCAGACTGGTAAGTGATGACGGATCTATGTTATTTATTGATGACAAACTGGTAATTAACCACGACGGACCACACGGAGCGGATATCAAAGATGGAAAAATAGCGCTCAAACCCGGCTTTCATCCGATCCGGATTGATTACTTTCAGGGATATGGTGGCAAGAGTCTGGTGTTTCAATACAAGCCATTGGGGGAACCCGGTTTTGTAGATGTTCCCCGCGAAATGTTTGGCCACCTGGTCAAAGACCGGCCAAAAGAAATGACCAAAAATTTATCAATCGCTGCGACCATTCAGGTACCCGGCGATCAACTCCCATTAGACGCCGTTCATCCGGCTTTTACGCTGAGTCAGGCTCGTCCCGACAATTTTCAGCCTAAAGTTGGCGGTATGGATTTTCTGGCAGATGGCAGATTGGTTATTTCTGTCTGGGAACCGTCTGGTGGTATTTTTTTATTGGATAATTTAAATGCCGAAAATCCGAATGATATAAAAGTAAAACAAATTGCCGCAGGACTCGCCGAACCACTGGGTCTGAAAGTAGTGGACAATGAAATTTATGTTTTACAAAAACAAGAACTCACCAAACTGGTCGATAACAATGGTGACGATATTATTGACGAATACCAAACAGTTTCTAAAAACTGGAAAGTCTCCGCCAACTTCCACGAGTTCGCCTTTGGGCTGGTTTACAAAGACGATTATTTTTACGCCACGCTCGCCACGGCCATCAATCCCGGTGGTGCCAGTACCCAACCACAAATTCAGGATCGCGGAAAGGTCGTCAAGATCAGCAAGGCAGATGGTTCGGTCGATTTTATTGCCAGCGGATTAAGAACCCCCAATGGAATTGGACTTGGGCCAGACAATGAACTTTTCGTTGCTGATAATCAGGGAGACTGGTTACCCTCCTGTAAGATTCTGCACATTCAGGAAGGCAACTGGTACGGATCGCGTTCAGTAGATTTTGCGGGTACCGCTAATCTCAAAGAAACACCACCAGTAGTCTGGATGCCGCAGGACGAAATTGGTAATTCTCCGTCTACGCCGATGAGTATCGAGGTGGGTCCTTACAAAGGTCAGCTCATTCACGGAGAGGTGACCCACGGAGGTATCAAAAGAGTTTTTCCGGAAAAGGTAAACGGTCAGTATCAGGGTGCACTCTTCCGCTTTACGCAAGGGCTGGAAGCGGGTGTCAACCGGATGGTCTGGGGTCCGGACGGTGCGCTGTACGTCGGAGGAATTGGTAGCTCGGGCAACTGGCGCCATGATGGTACGCTTTGGTACGGATTACAAAAATTGACTTATAATGAAAATTCTGTTTTTGAAATGCTGGCCGTACGCGCCAAAACCAATGGACTGGAAATTGAGTTCACCGAGCCACTGAAAATCGGTGACGGCTGGAATCCGGCAGACTACGAAGTAGAACAATTTTATTATAAACCAACCGAAGCGTACGGTGGTCCCAAAATGGATTTGACCCAATTGCGGGTAGTATCTGCGACCGTTTCGGATGATCGTAAAAAAGTATTTTTAGAATTAAAAGGCATGAAGCCCGGACACATGCTCTACCTGCACCTCAATAAATATTTTGTGAGTGATCAGCAACACGAACTCTGGACGACCGAAGCCTGGTATAATATGAATCAAATCCCGGAGGGTCAGAATGGCTCCGTAAAACCAACACCCGCACAGTATCTGGCGGGCAGTTTGAATACACTATCTCCGGCAGAAAAAGCTGCGGGCTGGGAATTGTTATTTAATGGAAAAAATCTGGACGGCTGGCATACGTACCGTAAAGATAAACCGGGAAGCAGCTGGGTAGTGAAAGACGGAGCCATTACGTTAGAGGTTGTTCCAACGGAAGATGGCGTTACGAAGGCTATCGATGGTGGTGATTTAACCAGTGAAAAAGAATACGAAAATTTTGAATTGATACTGGAATGGAAAATTGCCGACTGCGGAAACAGTGGTATTTTCTTTAATGCCGTCGAATCAGAAAAATACCACGCCGGTTATATGACGGGACCGGAGATGCAGATTTTGGATAATACGTGTCATCCCGATTCTAAATATAAAACCCACCGGGCGGGTGATCTCTACGATATGATCGAGACGAATATGATGATGGTTAAATCAGCGGGAGAATGGAACGAAGTGATGATTCGCAGTCTAAAAGGTAAGGTAGAATTCTGGTTAAACGGAAAGAATGTTGTACATTTCGAAATGTTTGGCGACGAATGGAAAGAGATGATTGCCAACAGTAAATTTAAAGATATGTCGGAGGACTTTGGAACGTTTAAGAAGGGGCATATTATGTTGCAGGATCATGGAGACGGAGTGGCGTTCAGGAATGTGAAGATTCGGGAGTTGTAGATGTGTGGAGACGGCGTATCTGGACGGGGACATCCAAACGAACGGGACGTCCAAACGAACGGCGTAATAAATAATATTTCAGAATAGAATTAAAATTTTAAATAAAAAAATCAATTAATATGGGTATAGGAATGAGAGTTCAGTTAAGCTTCATGATGTTCCTGGAGTTTTTTATTTGGGGAGCGTGGTTTGTGACGATGGGTACCTTTCTGAGTAAGGGATTAGGCGCACTGGATACCGAAATTGGTATGGCCTACGAAACGCAATCCTGGGGAGCAATTATTGCACCTTTCATTATCGGGTTGATAGCTGATCGTTTTTTTGACGCCAAGATCATCCTTGGAATTATTCATCTGATGGGAGCAGGACTTTTATATATGGCCTCTCAATCGGCGGGCTTTGGAGAATTCTATCCGTATGTTTTGGGATATATGTTGATTTATATGCCCACACTGGCGCTCGTTAATGCGATTGCTTTTAATCAAATGGAAGATCCATCGGCTCAGTTTCCGAGTATTCGGGTTTGGGGTACCGTAGGTTGGATTGTTGCAGGATTGATGATTGGATTTTTTGCATGGGAATCCGCCAACGTTCTGGGAAACACGTTCCTGTTGGCAGCGGGAGCGTCCCTTCTGCTCGGACTGCTTAGTTTTACTTTACCAAAAACACCTCCAAAATCAAAAGGCGAATCGGTCTCCATCAGAGACATTCTGGGGCTGGATGCCCTGGCGATGTTAAAAGACCGGAACTATCTGGTATTTTTTATCGCCTCCATTCTGATTTGTATTCCACTCGCATTTTATTATGGAAATGCCAATTTATATCTCAATGAATCCGGCGTCGAAAACGCTGCGGCTATTATGACGCTCGGTCAGGCATCGGAAGTTTTATTCATGTTATTGCTGCCTTTATTTCTGAAAAAATATGGAATAAAAATGACTTTATTTATCGGAATGCTGGCCTGGGTAGCGAGGTATCTGCTCTTTGCTTACGGAGACGGAACCACTGGCGCTGGATATGGAATGTTGATTGGTGCCATTGTTTTACATGGAATTTGTTATGATTTCTTCTTTGTCTCTGGTCAAATTTATACCGACTACAAGGCAGGAGAAAAATTTAAGAGTGCGGCACAAGGTTTAATTACACTGGCAACTTATGGATTGGGAATGCTGATCGGATTCAGAGTAGGTGGTATGATCGTCCAGCAAAATGCAATCGCCGGTGGCGGTCATGCCTGGGAAATGGTATGGATCATCCCTGCTTGTATTGCAGGAGCGGTAGGGTTGCTTTATTTTATTACTTTTAAGAATGAAAAGATTGAACTGGAGTAGTGCTGTCGCGCCCCTTAACCCAAAGGGGAACCACTACCTGTGGAGTCGCTTTTTGGGAGGTGAGGTGAGCAAATAAAAAAAGGGCCATAAAGGTGGGCCAGCGCGCCCCCTTACCCCTAAAGGGGAACCTCCGCCCGCAGAGTGGCTTTTTAGGAAGGGAGAAAATTAAAAAGGAAAAAGGAAAAAACAATAACAAGCACAAGCGTCAAAGCCTTATGAAAGAAGATATGCACTTGAATGCCAAGCCTTCCACTTTTGGTCATGCTAAAAAATTACGTAGATCCATGACGCCAGCAGAAATTATTCTCTGGTCGAACCTAAGGAAGAAGCAATTAGGTGGATTTAAATTTCGTCGACAACATCCTATCAGTCGATATGTTCTGGACTTTTATTGCCATCAGGCAAAATTAGGAATCGAATTGGATGGTGCTTATCATTTCGAAAAAACACAGAAATTTTATGATGAAGATCGAACTGAAAATTTAGCATTGTATAACATAGAGATTATTCGATTTGAAAATAAAGAGGTGACGACTGGACTTGATGAAGTACTCAGGAAAATTAAAATAAAATGTGAAGGTAGGGTTTTATTAGATTTGTGAGAAGTTTAGGTGGCCATCACACCCCCTTACCCCTAAAGGGGAACTTCCGCCCGCAGAGTATCTCTTCAGAAGGAAATAAATTAAAAAGCAAAAAACAAAACATAAAATATGAACAACAGAAAAATCAGAATGGGCATGGTCGGTGGTGGCCGTGGGGCATTTATCGGCGCAGTACATCGTATGGCTGCGGCCATTGACGGGGAGATTGAATTGGTTTGTGGAGCGTTTAGCAGCAATCCCAAAAAATCTAAATTATCGGGACAGGATTTATATTTACCGGCGGATCGGGTGTATGGTTCTTACGAAGAAATGATTAAAAAAGAAAAGGAACTTCCTCTCGGAGAACGAATGGATTTTGTGTCGATTGTCACACCTAATCACTTGCATTTTGGTCCGGCGAAGATGGCGCTGGAAAATGGGTTTCACGTCGTTTGTGACAAGCCCGTTTGTTTTAATCTAAAAGAAGCAAAAACGTTACAAAAGATTGTAAAAAAGACGGGACTGATTTTTGCGCTGACCCACAATTATACGGGATACCCGATGGTCAAGCAGGCGCGTATGATGGTCGCCAAAGGAAAGATTGGAGAAATTCGAAAACTCGTCGTGGCCTATCCGCAGGGTTGGTTGTCGACAAAACTGGAAGATTCCGATCAAAAACAGGCCGCCTGGCGAACCGATCCCAAACGCTCAGGGATTGCCGGAGCAATGGGCGATATCGGTACACACGCAGAAAACCTGGCGGAATATATTTCCGGTTTACAGATCAAAAAAATCTGCGCAGATTTGAGCGCACTGGTCCCCGGCCGACAATTGGACGACGACGGCAATGTTCTGCTGGAATTTAACAATGGCGCCAAAGGTATTCTTTACGCTAGTCAGATTTCAGCGGGGGAAGAAAACAATTTAAACATCAAAATTTATGGTACCAAAGCGGGACTGGAATGGTACCAGATGGAACCTAATTCGCTGATCGTAAAATGGCTCGACAAACCGATGGAAATTATGCGGACGGGCGTTGGAAAATTATATCCCGAAGCACAGGAACATACCCGGATTCCGGCGGGACACCCGGAAGGTTATCTGGAAGCATTTGGAAATATTTACCGGAATTTTGCTAAATGTGTCCGGGCGAGATTGAATGGTAAAAAGCCCAAAGCAATTTACACAGATTTTCCGGGAATTGAGGATGGGGTACGTGGAATGTTGTTTATTGAGAAGGTCGTGGCGAGTGGGAAGAGTAAGCAAAAGTGGACGAAATTCTGATATGGAGATTTTTTAATTTTTTGATGTGCGGATTGGTGAGTGCTCTTTTGAAGATGCACATTTTTGATTTAAAAATAATTTTGAGAAATTTTAAAAGCCAGAATGGAACGGGCGTTCTTTTCTGGCTTTTTTGTTTTTTATGCCGATTTTTATCTCATCCAATTTCAGTGTATTGTCATAATTTTTTTCTGAAAATTAGAAATTATTAACCATCATAAAATTACCAAAATCACCCCCCATTTTCGTAAATTGCCCCAAATTGAAATCACCATAAAATAGTCTAAACCAAATATCCATGAAATCAATAAAAGGACCCGCCATCTTTCTGGCACAATTTGCGCAGGACAAAGCTCCCTTCAATAACTTCAGCAGTATCTGCGAATGGGCAGCCAGCCACGGCTACCTTGGCGTACAGGTTCCCACCTGGGATGCCCGTATGATCGACCTGAAAAAGGCAGCCAAAAGCAAAACCTACTGCGACGAACTCAAAGGGACCGCCGCCGAACACGGTATCACCATCACCGAATTATCCACACACCTGCAAGGACAACTCGTTGCGGTCAATCCCGCTTACGATGTGATGTTTGATGGCTT